>CAZIOD010000005.1:0-3899 GCA_964540785.1 uncultured Terricaulis sp. | reverse complement strand
GATTATCTGACGGAGTCGCTGCGCCTTTATGGCGAGCGCACGCAGATCATGATCACGAGCCATGCCTGGCCGCGCTTCGGCGCCGATCGCGTCACAGATTTCATGGCCAGCCATCGCGATGCGTACAAGTATCTGCACGATCAAACTGTGCGTTTGATGAACGCCGGCTACACCGATCGTGAGATTGCCGAGCGCGTACGCTTGCCCGAACCGCTCGCCTCGCGCTGGTTCAACCGCGGCTATTACGGCACGATGATGCACAATTCGCGCGCCGTCTATCAGCGATATATGGGCTGGTATGACGGCAATCCTGCCAATCTCAATCCATTGCCGCCGGAAGAGGAAGCGATACGTTTCGTGCGTGCGATGGGCGGCGCCGAGCGCGTCCTGGCGGAAGGCCAGCGCGCGTTCGACGAGGGCGATTATCGCTGGGCCGCGCGCGTGCTCAATCGTTTGGTCTTCGCCGCGCCGGACAACATGGACGCACGCACGCTGCTCGCGCGCACGCACCGGCAGATGGCCTACCAGGCCGAAAGCGCGATCTGGCGCAATATGTATCTCGTCGCCGCGCGTGAATTGGAGGAGGGCCCGCCGCGACGCGTCAGCCAGGTGCAAAGCGCCGATCTCGTCGCCGCGACTCCGACGTCGTACATCCTCGATCTCCTGGCCGTGCGACTTAATCCGGAAGCGCTCGGCGAACGCCGGTTTGCCTTCAACCTGGTTTTTCCCGAGCGCAACGAGCGGTTCGCCGTCAGCATCGGCAACGGCGTCCTGGTGCACGAAGCGGGTGTGACGCTCGACGACGCGCCCACGATTACCGCTCCACGCGCCGCCTTCCTGCAGGCCATGGCGACCGGCACGATGGCGCGCGCCGTCTTATCCGGAGCCGTGCGCATCTCCGGCGACCGGCGCGCCCTTGCGGGCCTGGGCGAAGTGTTCGATACGCCCGATCCGAACTTTGCGATCGTAACGCCCTGATGCCGCTGCTCGCCCGTCCCTCCGGCCCCAAGCCGCGCCGCCCGCGCAAGACGCGGCCATTGCCGCCAATAGCGATCGCGGATGCTTGCGTGGAAGCCAAGCTCGCCGGCGTCACGGTGCGCGCGCTTCCGGAAGGCGCGCTTTGGATCGCCGACGCCAAGACGCTCGTTGTCTCCGATCTGCATTTGGAAAAGGGTTCATCGTATGCGCTGCGCGGCCAGATGCTGCCGCCATACGACACGCACGCCGCGTTGCTGCGCCTCACGGATCTGATGCTGCGCTTGTCGCCGGAGATCATTGTCTCGCTCGGCGATTCTTTTCACGACGGCGCCGGTCCCGCACGCATGGATCCGCGCGACCGCACGTTGCTCAACGTGTTGATGTCGCGGTGCGACTGGATCTGGATTGAGGGCAATCACGACAGCAAGGCGCCGGGGACGCTGGGGGGGGCGGTGCGGGGGGTGCTGCACCTGGGCGCGCTTGTCTTGCGCCATCACCCGACGCCAGGGCCGGCGCCGGGGGAGATCGCCGGGCATCTGCATCCGTGCGCAAAGGTGGCGGGACGCGGGGCCAGCGTGCGCAAACGCTGCTTTGCGCTGGGCGAAGAGCGCCTGGTCATGCCCGCCTTCGGCGCCTTCACCGGCGGGCTGAACATTTGCGATGACGCATTCACGCCGATTTTTCCGGCCGGCGCCACCGCGCTGGTGCTCGGCCGAGACCGGGTGCTGCCGGCGCCGCCCCAGCGTCTGTTGCCGGATTAGAAGCGGCGCAACACGGTCGCGAGCGGGATGAGCAGGCATACGATCATGGCGCCGCCGGTGAGAACGCGCCGCAAGAGGGGGTACCAGTCGGGGGCGCCGGCGTCGGCGGCGCTGCGATGATCCCAGACATATTGCGCCGCGAACAGGCCGGCGAAGGCGGAGGCGGCGCCGAGGGCGGCGGGCGCGATGGTCACGAACAGCGCGAGCGCCCAGCCGGCGAGGCCGGGCAGGGCGCTGAAGAAGAGACGCAGGCCGCTGGGCGCCTGGGGCGCGCGCATCAATTCGAACCCGCAGCGCACCCCGCCGAGGAAGGAGAGCAGGACGGCGGCGTAAAGCGAGAAGGCGAGGGCGCCGAGCATGGCGGTGTCGCGATGCTGGGAGAGCGAGACGAGGGCGGCGACGGCGAGGGGGGCGAGACCCAGAAAGCCGAAGCGCAGCGCCGTGCGGGGAAGGAAGGGATAAGGGGCGGTCACGAGCGGCGGAACAGGAGCGAGGCAATCCAGCCGGCGAACAGCGCCAGCAGGACCGTCACGAGCCCGTAGAGAAAGGATTGGGTGGTGGCGAGGTCATGGATCCGCCGTTCGATGCCGACGCGGGAAATGGTGACGGGGATGCGCTGGGAGGAGATCATGCGCCCGTCCCGGAAGAGATAGGTGTCGGCGAAATATTGCGCGATCGGCGCATTGGCCGGCAGGCGCACTTCAGCGCGGAAGAGGCCGCCGGGATACATGGTGAGGCCGCCGCGCTGCTCGGGGCTGGCGCCGGTGTACCATTGGTAGAGGCCTTGCTCGAAGCGCAGGCGCACGAGGGCCGCGCGGTAATCGGACGGATCGGCGCCGGCGGGTACGGCGCTCGCCAGTTGCGCGGCGGCGGCCGGATCGAGTTCGTAGTGCCAGATCGCCTGCGGACTGGCGATTTCGCGCAGCGGCTTGTTGCTCAGCACGGCGAAGAAGGCGGGCGCCTGGGCAAAGCGCACCGGATCGCCATTGATCCATAGCCCGTAGACGCGCCGCTTGCGCATCACGACGGTGCTTTCGTCGTTGGGGCCGCGTACGACGACGACGATGTCGCCGCGCCCGCGCCGGTCCGGGTTGACGCCGAATACGGTGATATAGGAGCCGCGATAATCGGAGCTGACGGTGATCTGCTCCTGGACCACGGCGGCGGGGAGATCGCCGCCGAGTTCGGCCGGCGCCTGGGCGGCGGCCGGCCCTGCGGCGAGACACAAGGCGAGGGCGGCGAGGGCGCGCTTCACCACATGCCCCCGCCCAGCACGTAGGGCTCTTCCGGCGGTATGACGACGTCCCACAAAAACTTGGCGCTGGCCGCGAGCAGGATGAGGCCGAGGATGCCGCGCAGATGCTCGTTCTTGAGGCCCGCGCCGACGCGGGCGCCGAACTGGGCGCCGATCACGCCCCCGGCCATCAGGATTGCGGCCAGCACGAGATCGACGGTCTGGGTCGCATTGGCCTGCAGGATGACGACCAGCGAGGCGACGATCAGCACCTGAAACAGCGAGGTGCCGATGACGACATTGGTCGGCATGCGCAGCAGATAGATCATCGCCGGGATGAGGATGAAGCCCCCGCCTACGCCCATCACCGCGGCGAGCGCGCCAATGCCGAAGCCGAGCGCCAGCGGGGGAATGATGCTGATATAAAGGCCCGAGCGCGGAAACGGCATGCGCAGCGGCAGCTGGTGCGCCAGCGTGCGCGCCGGCCGGCGCAGAATGGAGACGCCCTTCATGGTGCGTCCGCGCCAGACCGCGTAGCTCTCGGCCGCCATCAGCCAGCCCACGCCCGCCAGCAGGAACAGATACAGCAGCGAAATAATGAGATCGAGCTGGCCGAGTTCGAGCAGACGCTCGAACAGCGCCACGCCGAACGCGCTGCCGACAATGCCGCCGGCCGAGAGCAACAGGCCCATGCGCCAATCGACCGACTTGCGCCGCGTCTGGCTCATGATGCCGGAAAAGCAGGTGGCCGCGACGTGGCTTGCGCCGGTGGCGACCGCGACGGGCGCGGGAATGCCCAGAAACATCAGCGACGGCGTCATGATGAAGCCCCCGCCGACGCCCACCAGGCCCGAAACGAATCCGACCGCCCCGCTCACCAATAAGATGAGCAGCACGCTCACCGGCATTTCGGCGATCGGCAGATA
>CAZIOD010000004.1:0-60292 GCA_964540785.1 uncultured Terricaulis sp. | reverse complement strand
CAACGCAACATCATCGCCAAGATGGTGCTGGGGCTGTGATGCGCGCGCTCGCGATCGCCGCGCTTGCTTTGCTGGGATCGTGCGCCACTGAGCCGCCGCGCGTTATGAACACTGCGCCTGCCGATGGCGCTGTGGTGGCTTCGGGCGAGCAAGAATTGCGCGTCACGTTCAGCGAACCGATGACGGACGCGAGGTGGTCCTACGTCATCGTCAACCAGGAGCCGTTTCCGGAGCTGATCGGTTCCCCCCGCCTCCTGGACGATGGCAGGACGTTTGCGGTGAACATGCGCCTCGAGCCGGGCGTACGTTACGCAGTGCAGTTCAATTCTCTCACACACACCAATTTCAGAAGCGCCGAGGGCGAGGCAGCGGAGATCCATGTTGTCCGTTTCTCGACCGCGCCGGCGCCGCAGGGAGCGCCATGAACTTCGATTACACCGACGAACAAAACATGCTTCGCGACTCGATCGCGAAGTGGGCCGCTGGCGAGTACGATTTCGACACCCGCCGCGAAGCGCTGAAGAGCGAAGACGCCTGGAAAAAGAATTGGGCCACCTTCGCTGAACTTGGCCTGCTTGCGGCGCCGCTGCCGGAAGAGTTCGGCGGGCTCGGCGGGGGCGCGCTCGACGTCAATGTGGTGATGGAGGAGTTCGGCAAAGCGCTGGTGGTCGAACCATACGTGCCGACAGTTGTCATCGGCGCAGGCGCCCTCAAATATTCCGGCAGCGCTGCGCAGAAGGACGAGCACCTCAACGCCATCGCCTCCGGCGAGCGCGTCATCGCTTTCGCGCAAGCTGAGCCCAAGAGTCGCTGGTCGCTGCATGACGTCTCCACATCGGCAAAGAAGGACGGCGCAGGTTATGTGCTGAACGGCCAGAAAGCCGTCGTCATCGGCGCGCCCCAAGCCGATGTGCTGCTCGTCAGCGCCCGCACCGCCGGCGGCCAGCGCGACGCACAAGGCGTGTCGCTCTTCCTCGTGCCGAAGAAAACCAAAGGCGTGACGACGCGCGACTATCCCACCATGGACGGGACGCGCGCCTCGGAAGTGTATCTGGAGAAGGTCTCGGTCGGCGCCGAAGCGCTGGTTGGAGAAGCCGACGCCGCGCTGCCGGTCATCGAACGCATCGTCGATGAGGCCAACGCCGCCTATTGCAGTGAAGCGGTCGGCTGCATCCGCATGATGCACCAGCTCACGCACGAATACGCCAAGACGCGCAAGCAATTCGGCCGCGCCATCGGCGAATTCCAGGTGATCCAGCATCGCCTCGTCGATATGTTCATGTCGGTCGAGGAAAGCGTTTCCATGGCGCTGCTTGCGACGTTGAAGCTCGACGCTAGCGCCGAAGAGCGCGCGAAAGCAGTCTCAGCCGCGAAAGTCTCGATCGGCAAGCACGGCCGCTTCGTCGGCCAGAACGCGGTGCAGACGCACGGCGGCATGGGCGTCACCGACGAGATGCGCGTCGGGCACTATTTCAAGCGCGTCACCATGCTCGATGCGACATTCGGCAACGTCGATTACCACCTCAAGCGCTACGCCGCGCTGACGCGCGCGGCGGCGTAGGCGAACGTCTGCGCCGCCGCAACGTCGTCTCTAACGCGTCGAGATGTCGACCCGCGGATTGAGGTTGTAGAACATCGACGTTACGCCGGCGTGGCCGACGCGCGCGACAGCGCGTTCCGATTTGTCCTGTACGCATCTGCGGATCGCAGCCCGTTGCGCGAGCGGCATCGGACCGGCGCGTTCGCCGCAGATGTCTTCAGCCGATTGTTCGATCCGCCGCAACAGAGCCTCGGCGCCCGCTCGGTCGTTGAGATCGAGTTCGTCGTAGCTCAGCGGGCGGTCGAGATTGGCTGCGGCGGCGGGTGCGGCGGCTGCAAAGCCGAACGCAAGCGCGGAAGCGAGGGCGAGTAAGAACGGGCGTTGCATAGGACGTCTCCGTGAAGTCGCGGGATGCGACAGCGCCAAGATGCGCGCGCCGGTGTCTTGCCGCAGTTACGACAGTCACGCGCTTGGGCAGCGTCGCGATGTTCACGGGTCCGATTCCGGCGAGACGGCGGGAGCAGAACGGGTCATATTGCGCCCGATGCTGGACGCCGAAACCTGCCACGCCGCGTGCGAAGCCAAGGACCGCCGGTTCGACGGGCGCTTCTATGTCGGCGTGACTTCGACGGGGATTTATTGCCGGTGTATTTGTCCGGCGCGAACCCCGAAGAAGCAGAATCGGACGTTTTGGCCGAGCGCGGCGGCCGCCGAAAGCGCGGGCTTTCGACCTTGCCTGATATGCCGGCCGGAACGGGCGCCTGGTCTTGCTCCTATCGATGCGCCCGCGCGTCTTGCTGCGGCTGCCTATGCGCGCATCGAAGCAGGCGCACTGGAAGAGCAGGGGCTGGAAGCGCTTGCGGGCCAGCTCGGCGTTACCTCGCGCCACTTGCGCCGGGTGATGAATGCACAATTCGGCGCTTCGCCGATCGAAATTGCGCAAACGGGTCGCTTGCTCGCGGCGCGTCGCTTGCTCAACGAGACGGCATTGCCCGTGACGGAGATCGCCTTCGCGGCGGGTTTCCGCAGTCTGCGCCGGTTCAATGCGACCATGAAGGAGCGGTACGGCGCCCCGCCCAGCAAGATGCGCGGTCGCAAGACCATCGCTCGCGGCGAGACATTCGCGGTCAGCCTTTCGCCGCGCGGCGAGTATGCGATTGCGCCGATGCTCGACTTCCTGCGCCGGCGAGCAATGCCGGGCGTGGAAGAAGTGGGTGCGAAGAGCTGCGCGCGCGTATTGAAGATGGATGACGCCATCGGCTGGATCGAAGTGACGATGGGGCAAAAAGGGATTACCCTGACCCTATCGGAAAACCTCGCTCCCCAATTGCGCCCGCTCGTGGCGAATGTGCGCGGCGCGTTCGATCTCGATGCGGAGATGGTTGCCGTTGACGCCCATTTGGCGACCGATCGTGAACTTGCCCGCGACGTCAGGCGCGAGCCAGGCGTTCGCGTTCCGGGCGCGCTCGACGGCTTTGAAACGGCTATTCGGGCGGTTCTCGGCCAGCAGGTAACGGTGGTGGGTGCGCGCACGTTGACGCGGCGCCTGATCGAGGCGTTCGGTCACCCGCTCGCAGGTATTCGCACGCCAGGCGGCGCGACATTCACGCACGCCTTCCCGGACGCGGAGCGTCTCGCGAACGCCGGCGCGCGCGCCATTGCCTCGATCGGTTTACCGGCGAAACGCGCCGAGAGCTTGCACCGACTCGCCGTCGCCGCCGCGAGCGGCGCACTACCGCTGGCGCGCGGCGCGATCGCCGCCGGGCGTGCGGCGCTCGCCGAAATACCGGGTGTTGGACCCTGGACAGTCGAATATGTCGCCATGCGTGCGCTTGGCGATCCGGACGCCTATCCGGTCGGCGACGTTGCCTTGGCCAATGCGCTTGGCCGCAAAGGCGAAACATTGGAGCATCTCAGGCCGTGGCGCGCATACGCTGCGATCCGCCTCTGGCGACGCGGCGCGAGAAGAGGGGTGCGCAGATGATTTCCACAACGCACGAAAGCCCCGTCGGCCCGCTCACGCTGATATCGGACGGCCAGGCGCTCAGGCACTGCGAGTTCGAAAATCCACGCTACCCGCACGAGCAGGCCCCGCCGGGGGAGGATGAGATTATCCGCAACGCGCGCCGGCAGCTCGACGCCTACTTTGCCGGCAAATTGCGGAGGTTCGATCTGCCGCTTGCGCCTCGGGGAACGCCCTTCCAGCAGCGTGTTTGGGCGGCGCTGTTGAATATTCCCTACGGTGCGACGCGATCCTACGGTCAACAGGCCGCGGTCATCGGGTCGCCGAAGGCGGTGCGCGCCGTGGGGCTTGCCAACGGACGGAACCCCATCGCGATCATTATCCCCTGCCACCGGGTGATCGGCGCAAATGGAAGTCTCACCGGCTATGGCGGCGGCATGGCGCGGAAGCAGCTATTGCTCGACCTGGAGCGGGCCGCGGCGCAATTGCGCTGCTGATAACCGCACCTCAGCCGTCCTCAGGCATCGCGCCGATGCGCGGTCGGTGCTAATAGGCGCTCCAAGACCTGAAGCGGGACGGAGAACCGATCGATGCGGAAGCTGTTGGCGGCTTTTGTTTGCGCTGTGACCCTGGCTGCGCCGGCCGTCGCGCCTGCGCAGGAGCGGGAAGGGTGGAGTTACGCGTATGTCAATGGCGTGGCCACGGCGACGCAGCGGGACGATCGCGGTCGAATCACCGCCACACTCACTTGCCGTCCGCCGACCGGCGACATCGTCATCCACGATTATACGCTCGTGCGGCGCGCCCGCGGGGCGGACACCGCTTCGGTGCGTATCGGCGCTATGCAAGTGAACGTTCCGATGAACCTCGAAGGACGCGGCCGCGAACGCGCCGTCGTGATCAATCTTCCACAGCGTCCGCCCATCCTTGCGGCGGTGCAGCCTGCCGATCGCCTCTCTGTCACGGTGGGCAACGAGACGCATACCTATCTGGAGGGCGGCCCCGCGAAGATGCGTGAAGTCGCGTACGCGTGCTGGGGCAGCTAAGGTTCCGCTGAGCGCGGCGCTTGCGTCGCCAAAATTTTACCCCCTAACATCCTTGTCACGGGGATTGAGACGCCGCGGGGTCAGCGGCGAGGGGGAGACAGGGGCGTGCTAGCTTCCAGCCGACCGGCGCGCGCGCCGCAATCAAACGGCGTGTGCGCGGTCATTCGCGCCGAAGCGCGTGTAGGCGCGGACGAGGAATTGGCCGATCTGTTGGACGACCTGGCGGAAAGCGTCCTCGCGGACGAGCCGGGCTGCGTCTCTTACGTTGTCACCCGGATGATCGGCTCGAGAGAGCACTTCGCGGTGCATGCCCGCTTCTCATCATGGGATGCATTCAATGCGCACGCCGAAACGCGCCACTTATCGATCGCGATGCCGCGTCTTGCGGCTCTGCTCGCGACCTCCATTTCCATGGAATTGTTTGTCGAGCAGATCCCGCTGCGGCGGCCCGTCGGTATTGGCTACGCCGGGCGAGAAATTGAGCCCAAGCGCCATCGCGAATGACACAGCGCCCGCCAGCGCCTGCGCCCAATCGGGCAAATTCTCTGCGCGAATCGCCTCCGCCGTGACGAATGCGGCGAGCAGGAGCATGCTGGCGGCGAAGACGAGCCGCGTCTGAAGTTCGTCCGCGCGTGCGCGCCAGAACACCCAGTGCGCAAAGAACGCTATCGCCGGGATAAGGAAGCCCAAGGTGGGCCGTTGCAGTATATCGGGCCCGCCACCGGCGCGCGCCGCCCAATAATCGCTAGTCCATAGAAGCGATGCGACGGTCATGACGCCGAACGCAGCGAGCGTCAGGAGATTAATCGCCGCCACGCGCATCGGTTTGGCGCCAAGGTGCGCGCGCGAGCCGATGATGAGCGCCGCTGTGAGCCATGCAGCGGCATGCACGCCCGTTTCCACAAAGCCGACCGGCTGAAGCAGGAGCGCGCCTTCGCTGAAGACGAGGCGCACGCACAGGCTCGTCGCGCAGACAGCCAGACCGAACACAAGCAGTTCAAAGAGAGCGCTGAGTTTGGGGGCCTCGTGACGCGCCGCAAGAAGCGCCGCGCCGGCAAGCGCGGCGGCTGGTGCGGCGAGCCCGCCGAGGATGAGCAGCCAAGCCGGCCAGCCGGGCGTCTCCGACAGCATCGTTTGCGCTGACGTCAGTGCGAAGGGGACGGCCAACAGCGCCGCAACGCCGGCAAGTGCGCGCCAGGTGCCCTCGGGAAAGCGCATGTTGAGCGCGGCCAACGCCAACGCGACAAGAGCAAACGCAGTGGCGGCGAGCGGCGCGGGAAGCGCCAGCACGATCGCCGCGACCAAAGCCAGAAAACCGGCGAGCGCCAACATCCAGAGCGAGAATCGGAGCGCTTGGAGGCCGCGTCCCCGGCGAAGCGCGCCGGTGGCGATTACGCCGGCCAGTACGCCCGCCAGCACCACAAGCGCGGCGGCGGCCGCGATGGGATGTGAAAGCCCATGTTGAGCTGTGTTCAGCGCAAGAATGGCCCCCAGCGCGCCGAATGCGCCGGTCCCAGCCAGCGCGACGCCGCGTGCGCCGAGCTGCGGCACGCGGATGATGGCGATGGCCAGAAAAAGCGCGCCAGCCCAGCTGGTGACCGGGGTGAACCAGATCGCCGCGCTCGCTTGCCCGCTCAGGACGAAAAGTCCGATGACCGCCGCCCCGAACGCGGCCAAGTGCATCGCTTCCAAACGGAGGCTCAGCGAACCCACGATCGCCGCCAAAGCGACGATCGCTCCAAATGCTGCGCCTGCGGGCCCGATCATCCCGGTCTGGCTGGCGAGCGCGAGGGCGGCCGCGCTCATTGCCAGCGCCATCGTGGCGCCTGGGGTCGCGTCGCGGAGATGGGCGTGCAAGAGCCCCGCAGCGCCAGCGAAGGCGACACACATCGCGTAGCTGGTCGGGTCGGCGTGCGCCGCCCCGAGCGCAAATCCGAGCGACGCCCAAGCGGCGGCGGTGAGGACCGACGCCCAAGCCGCCACGCTCCAGACGCGCCGCTGGGCAATCACCATCATGGCTGTTGCGATCGCCAGACCGGCGGCGACAATGATCGGCGGAGCGGCGCCGAAGAAGAACCCGAGCACGGGTGCGCTCGCGAGCAAACCCAGGATCAGACCACGCAGCGTGTCAGGTGAGAGCGCGACGCCCCTCGTCGGAGCACTCGTCCCGGTTTCGCGTGAAGCGGTTTCCTGCAATCCCCAGCTGCGCGCCGCGCGCGCGAGCGGGCCGCCATCTGCAGGTGCAACCTGGACGATCGGCTCGTCGGCAACCGGCGCCACGGCGCCCGACCGAACACGGCGCGCCAAGCGAACCTGAGCGCGCGTGCCCGAGGCGCGACGCAGCTGGGTCAGCTCCGCGCGCATCTGCTCAACGCGGCGCCAGAGGAGCACGAGCGCCGTTGCCGAACCGATCGCGTAAAGCGCGAAGATAATGATGAGCAGAAGGCCCATGAGGGGCGTTACCTAGCGGACTGGGCGGTCAAAGACAGCCAAAAACCGGCCCCGCGCGCCGGTGTCGGCGGGCTGTTGCGCCAATGCGTCAGACCCTGGTTTTTTGTTCCCTAAGACCCCGATTTGGGAACGAATTTTTGCGATGGCTCGTCAAGCGCCAGCCGCATGCAGCTGCACGCGCAACATGTCGGCGCGCGCGTGCAGGCGCTCACGATAGCTCCGCAAGGCCCTGCGGGCGCGCCTCGCCTGGGCTTCATCGCCGGCCAGGGCTGGCTGCGCCAACAGCCGCTTCATCAACAGTCGCGCGTCCCGCTCGAGCCCGAGCACGTGCCCGAGCGCCTCGCCATGCTTGCGCCGGCGGCGGCCGGGCCATGTGTCCTCCATCAGCGTCGCCGCGTACAACCGGTCCTTTTCTCGTTTGCGCCAACGGTGTCGCAGCCTTGGCCGTTTCGCGTGCCGGTTGCGCCGGCGCAGGCGACGGGCGCGCTTGGCGATGCGTTTGGCGCCTGCCCGAAGCTGTCGCGCTGAGGGTGCGGGCCAGACCTGCGCCAGCGCGATCAGGTCGATGACGCCAGCTCTTGCCGCGGCGATATCAAGCGCGGGCAGTCCGCCGCGGGCCGCATCGAGGTTGTCTGCGGTCGCGACCAGCGCCTCCGCGTCGCGTTCATTCGCCGTCTCGGCCAGCAGGCGCGCCGTATCCGCAAGTGCGGAAAGATCATGAACCGGCGCCAGCATACGCATAACAGAGCGCGCGGATTCGTTGAATATCGCAGCGAGGCCCGGTGCTGTCAGTGCTCCCACGCGCGCAAGAGCGCGCGCCCGCTTCAAGCGTACGCGACACCTATGCAGGACACTCGGCTCGACGCCGGCGTTCAACTCCCCGAGCGCGGCGCGCAACTCGTGCGCCATCGCTGCGCGTAAATCGAACGCCGCCCCTGGCGATCGCATCTTGACACCCCGCAGCGCTCAGCTTCGCTAGCGCGGCTCGATCTTCTTGAGCGTGCCGGAAAAAGCAAGCAGCGGGCGTGAAAGTTGTGTAACGAGACCGCGCACGAAAATCAGCGTGCGCGTCGCGCGAAGTACTTCGCCCGTTGCTTCCACGATCTCGTGTGGGACGCCGGCTTTCAGAAATTCGCTGTTGCAGGTGAGCGTCACCGCTTTCGCGCCAGCCAACTCTTTGTGAGCGATACAGAAAAGCGCGAAGTCGGCGAAGCTCATCAGGGCGCCGCCATGGATCGTACCGCCACCGTTCAAATGTTGACGCCGCGGCTCGAACGCGCAGCGCAAACCCTCATTATCCAGATGGAAGCAGAAAGGTCCGATCGTGGTCTCAAAGGGATCGTCGCCCGCGCTCCAGGTGCTCCAGCCTGCAAAGCGGCCTTCCTGCAGCACTACCGGGCCCGTCATGGGCGCATCGCCCGCGCCATCGGCGCTCATATGTCTCTCCAAGCTAGCTTCAGCGTGCTGGCATGGTATGCAAAAGTGGGCAAGGCAGGGGCGATGCGGTTTGTGGTCCTGATCCTGGGCGCATTGGCGCTGGCGCAGTGCGCAACAGCGGAAGACAAGCGCTTCCGGGTGGGGGAGTCCGAACGAGCCCTCGTCATCATTGGCGTCGCGAAAGCGCCCGCCCACCGCGAAGCACGCTACGCGCTGTTGTGGCGGCAGATCGATGCTGGTGGCGGTTTCGCCCAACCCGACAGCCGCACGACATTCGAGGCGGAGACCAATCAGCGCGACACGATCCGTGTGCGCGGCGTTCCCGGGGAGTTCGAGATATTAACGGTCGAGCCGGGTGTCTATGCGCTGGACAGCGTCTTTGCGGTGATCCGCGCCGGACGGGTCGATTATGTCGCCGATGGCGTCATCGCCGGGCCCGAGCGGGCGGCCTTCGAAGTCCGCCCGGGGGAAGCGGTCTATCTCGGCATCTGGCAGGTGGACATCGAGGACGTTCGCGCCGTGACCCGACCCTGGAGGATCGAAGAATCCGACTTGCGCGCGGTGCTGAGCAATTCGAGCCAGGTACGAGGGCGTGTACGCATGCGGGAAACGCATACGCGTAGCGTGCCCTGCAATCCGCACCAGCTGAACCCACGTTCGCGCAGACAGGTATGTTGATGCACGACACCGAGACGCTCCAGGAATTGCTCGCCGCCATTCGCCGTTTCGTCGACGAGCGGCTAATTCCGCTCGAAGCCAAGGTTTCGCAGGACGACGCCGTGCCGGCCGAGGCGCTCGCGGAAATGCGCGCGCTTGGTTTGTTCGGGCTTTCGATTCCGGAAGAGTATGGCGGCCTTGGCCTCTCGATGGAGGCGGAGTGCCGAGTTATGTTCGAATTCTGCCGCTGCTCGCCGGCATTTCGCTCCGCGTTCGGGACCAATGTCGGCATTGGCAGCCAAGGCCTCGTCATGTTTGGAACTGCAGCGCAAAAGCAGCGATGGCTTCCGGGCATCGCGTCCGGCGAGATCGTCACGTCGTTTGCGCTGACCGAACCGGAGGCGGGATCGGACTCGGCGGCCGTGCGCACGCGCGCTATTCGCGATGGCGACCACTACGTGCTGAATGGAAGCAAGCGCTATATTACGAACGCCGCACGCGCCTCGCTCTTCACCGTCATGGCCCGCACCGATCCGACTGCAAAAGGCGGCGCCGGCGTCAGTGCTTTTCTAACGCCGCACGATCTCCAGGGCGTCTCGGTCGGCCCACCTGAGAAGAAGATGGGCCAGCAAGGCGCCCACATCCACGACGTCAATTTCGACAATGTTCGGGTGCCCGTTGAGTACCGGCTCGGCGAGGAAGGCCAAGGATTCCGCGTGGCGATGCAGGTGCTCGACCGTGGACGGTTGCATATCTCGGCTGTATGCGTTGGCGTCGCTGAACGTCTAATTGAGGAAAGCGTGCGCTATGCCGCCGAGCGCAAGCAGTTCGGTCAGCCGATCGCCAGTTTCCAGATGATCCAGGCCATGCTGGCTGACAGCCGCGCCGAAGCCAATGCCGGCCGCGCCATGGTGCTTGAAGCGGCGCGCAAACGAGACGCGGGCGGCGACGTCACTCTGGAGGCGGCCGCGGCGAAGCTTTTTTGTTCGGAGATGGTGGGCCGGGTCGCCGACCGCGCGGTGCAGATTTTCGGCGGATCGGGCTATGTTGCCGATTACGGTATCGAGCGTTTCTATCGCGATGTGCGCATCTTTCGCCTCTATGAAGGTACGAGTGAAATCCAGCGTCTCATCATAGCCCGCGAGATGATGAAGCGAGGCGGCTGATAATGACCTCCAACGACGAGCCAAAGCCGCAGAAAACGCTGGTCGATCATGCCAAAGGCATTGCCGCGCTCCCGGCGGAGAAATTCGCAGAACTGAAGGCATTCGGCGCGGAAAAGCTGGACCAAACCATGACGGCGTTTTTGCAGGCGCTGCCGGCGTTGCGCCAGGCAGGCTACGAATTGCGCGAGTTCGAAGTGGAGCTGGGTCTCACACCGCGCATTATCGCCCACTTCTTGCCGCATCCGACGGCGGAGGCCGCTGTGGCCGCAGCGCGCGAGGCGCTCAAAGACAATAGGATCGGCGCCTCCATGCTGGGGGTGTTGAGACGCGCCGGCGACACGCATCGCCAGATCAAAGTCCCGGGCTATGCTTGCGCCCATTTCGAGATCGATGTGGGGCTCATTCCCGCTGTGCGTCTGCGCTATCGGGCGGAAAACACTGCGGCTTTGGAGCCTCCGCCCTAAGGCTGACGGAAAATGCTCTCGCCTGGCCGTTCCATCGGCGCAGGATCGCCGCTGACGAATACGTAGATGGCATAGGCTCCCGCCGCTATGGCAAAGATGATAAGCGGTACGACGCCCTTGCGCAGTTTCATGACGCACTTGTCCTGTTGCTGCGGCCAGATGTCCAGCTTATGCGGCTTTCTATGGACGGCGGATAGCCGGTGACGCTACCCCGCGCGTCATGGCAAGCAGGCCGCCGGCACCGATGGATGCGCTCATCGCGGAGATTTCGGCGTGCCGCGCTTGCACGTTCCCGCACGAGCCGCGGCCGGTGGTATGGGTCCATCCGGACGCACGAATCTTGATTGCAGGCCAAGCGCCCGGAAGACGTGTGCATGAAAGCGGCATTCCGTGGGACGACGCTTCGGGCGACCGTCTGCGCGCCTGGATGCAGCTGGATCGCGCAGCTTTTTACGACAAGCGCAATATCGCCGTGGCGGCGATGGGGTTTTGCTATCCGGGAACCGTCAACGGCGCCGACCTGCCGCCGCGCCGCGAATGCGCGCCGAGGTGGCGTCCGCGTCTATTGCAGCTTCTGAAAAATGTGCGCCTCACCCTCTTGGTCGGCGCCTATGCGCATCGCTATCATTTGGCAGCGGCGGCGAAGCGAACGCTGGGAGAAACGGTGCGCGCGTGGCGCTCTTACCCTCCCGACGTGATGCCTTTGCCGCATCCATCCTGGCGCAATACGGCATGGCTGAATCGCAATCCATGGTTCGAAGAAGAAGTCTTGCCGGAGTTGCGGCGCAGAGTGTCCTTGGCCTTGCGCTGATCCTGGTTGTTGCGTGTGTTCCCAGCGTACAGCAGGCACAATCGCAGCTGGCAGGTTTTGGCGGGCCCCGCTTCGATGTCAGCGCGGAACGCTTCATCAGCTTCGATGGCGCTCCGCTCGGTCTCACGGCTTGGCTGCCGCCGGCGGGTCAAGAGCCGAGCGCGGTCATCATCGGCCTGCACGGCATGAACGATTACGCGAACACCTTCTACCTCGCCGGACCGTGGTTCGCTGAGCGCGGCGTTGCGCTCTACGCCTACGACGCGCGCGGGTTCGGTCGTTCGCCGAACCGCGGCATCTGGGGCGGTGAGCGATTGATGACGCAGGATCTGTTGACCGCCGTTCAGGTCGCGCGCCGCGCCCACCCTGACGCTACGATCGCTGTTGTTGGCGACTCAATGGGGGCTGCGACGGCGATCGCCGCCTTTGGCGCAGCTGAGACGCCGGCTGTCGACCGCATCGTGCTCGTGGCGCCCGCGGTGTGGGGCTGGTCGGCCTTGCCCGATACTTATGCCGTAACGCTTTGGCTCAGCGCGCATACCTTCCCATGGACAACGGTGAAACCTCCGCGCAGTGTCACGCGCTCTCGCGTTGCATCGGACAACCGCGAAGCGCTGCTGCAGGCGGGACGTGCGCCGCACATGATCTGGCAGACGCGCATCGATGCGCTGTACGGCTTGGTCAGTCTCATGGAGACGGCGTTGGAGCGCGCGGCCAATCTCCACGGCGACGTCCTTTTCCTATATGGCGCCAATGACCAGATCATCCCGCGCGACTCTGCTGTAGCTGCGGCGGCCCGGCTCCCTGCGAGCGCGCGCACGGCGCTGTATGAGGACGGCTGGCATTGGCTGTTGCGCGACCTGCAGCGGGAAGTGGTGTACGAGGACATTCTAAGCTTCGTGACCGACCCGCGCGCGCCGCTTCCGTCAGAGGCGCCGCCGCTTCGTCCCGCAGTTCAAGCAATTAATTAACATCGCGCGGCTATACTGGCGGCACCATGGCGCTCGCCATTAAGACTTTGTTTGACAAACGCAAACTCGCCCTGACGCGAGCGAAATTCCGCGCGTGGTGGGAAGGCGAAGAGTTCAGTGAGGCGGCGGCGGCCGCTGAGATCGAAGCCGCCGTGAATGAGGCAGCTGCAAACGACGCAGGGGCCGAAGCCGAATTGTTCGACGCGCCCGAGTACGACCTGCCGGCGCGTCTTGTTGCGCTGGCGATGCTTTGGGGCGACGGAAGGGTGCGTCCTGGAGATGCGACGGCTGACGGGCTGGAGCCGGCACGGATAGGTCTTCCGGCCGAGGGCGTGCTCGCGGTGTTAGGTCCGGGTCTGCATGCGCCGGTGGTTGCGCTCGCCAATGGCCATGCCGGCAAGATTGAAGTGTTCGAGTGGCGCGAGGAGACGCTCGAGGCGCTAACGCACGGCATCGCCAAAGCAAATCTCGCCGACCGCGTTTCGGTTACGCGGATTGACATTGAAGCGCATGTGTTCGCGCCGGGCGCCTATGACGGCGTCTTCAGTATCGACGATTTCGCCTATTGCAGTTACCCGCCGCATCTGGCCCAGCAGCTAATGAAATGTCTGAAGCCCGGCGCCTGCGCCGTGGTCGAAACCTATGTCGGCCTTCGTGCAGATGAACTGCGAACGGCATTTGCATCCGCGTTTGCCGAGCCGCAGATTCGTCCGCATGGCGATATCCTGCAATTCTTCACCGATGCAGGCCTGGCGCTGGAAGCGGACGAAGACCTGACGGACGAATTTCTCGCCATGGCGCGCGCCTCATTCAAGTCGCTAGGCGAACGCCTGACTCAAGGAAGCCCCCTCGAACCGGCCGCGGCGCGTGAACTGGCGTGGGAGGCGGAAGCCTGGCATGTGCGGCTTAGGCTCTTGGCGCAGCGGCGCATCGAGCGGCGCAGGTTCATCCTGCGCCGGCCCGCTCAGGACGCGAACGCAAACGCGCCGGCTGGCTGAATCTGTACATCGACGGTTTCGCCGAGGGGTGTTCGCGCCGGCACCAGTGCGCGCCAGATAACGCGTTCCGCTTCGATGCGCACGAGATCATGGGCGCCATGCGGACGCATGTCGACCACGCGGGCGAGCGAGCCAGGTCCCAAAGCAATGGCCTCAGCGCGTACGGCTGCCTGCGCCGGCGTTCCGGACGCAAGCCCCGGCGCTGAAACGGCGCCGAACGGCGTGACGATCACGCCGTTCTGGGCGTGGCCTTCGTAAACGTTGACAGGCCCAAGCGCGGCGGCCGCGTCGACGGAGGCTGGCGTGTCGTAGGCCTCGCGCGGCGCGCCCTCCTGCAACACTCTCCCGCCCTTAAGGATGGCGAGACGATCCGCGACCAGCAGGGCCTCCTCTGCATCGTGCGTCACAAAGAGCGTGGTCGTGCGCGTTTCCGCGAGTGCGGCAAGCGAGGCGTCCCGCAACTCTGCGCGTTGCACAGGATCGAGGCCCGAGAAGGGCTCGTCCAGTAGCACTGCCCGCGGCCTTGGCGCGAGCGCGCGAGCGAGCGCGACCCGCTGCTGTTCACCGCCGGAAAGTTCGTGCGGAAACGCGTTGGCGCGGGATTTCAAGCCAACTCGATCGAGCCAGCGCACGGCTTGCGCCTCGCGTTCTGCGCGCGGAAGTTTGTCAAGGCCAAACGCAATATTCCCCGCTGCGGTGAGGTGCGGAAAAAGCGCATAATCTTGAAATACCATGCCGACGCGCCGCTCCTCGGCGGGGATGGTGCAGCCTACCTTTGACACCGCCTCGTCGCCGATGCGCACTTCGCCCGCATTCACCGGCTCGAGACCGGCGACGATACGCAACACGGTCGATTTGCCCGAACCCGAAGGTCCGAGCAAGACAAGCACCAGCCCAGCCGGCGCAGTAAGCGAGACATCGTCCAACGCCACCACGCCGGCGTAGGTGCGCCGCACGCGGGAAAGCACGACCGTGCTCATCGCTGTCCCGCCCTAGTGCGCGCGAGGCTGTGTGTCAGGACGACAATCGGCGCCAGACCCGCGAGGAAGATGAGCAAAGACGGCGTGGCGGCCTCGAGGAGCCGCTCGTCGGAAGCATAGGCATAGGCTCTCACGGCCAGCGTGTCGAAATTGAATGGTCGCAGGATCAAGGTCGCCGGCAGCTCTTTAAGAATCTCCACAAACAGGATCAGCGCCGCGGCGGCAAGCGCCGGCGCGGCGATCGGCAAATCGACGCGCGCGAAGCGCCGCCATGGGCCCGCGCCCAGCGTGCGCGCCGAAGCGTCCAGCCCCTTCGACAAGCGCGTGAGCCCGGCGTCAATCGGTTGCACGCCGGCGGCGGCAAAGCGCGCGGCATAGCCCCATAGCAGCGCGGCAAGCGCAAGCGCAGACGTCAGACCGCCGATCCAACCGGCTTCGCGCGCCAGCCCAAACAACGCAAGCGCGCCCATCGCAATCACCGCGCCGGGCGCGGCATAGCCCATCGCCGCCGCATAAAGCGAAGCTTTTCCCAATCCGGTCGCGCGGCGCGCGGCCACCGCAATGGCGCAGGCAAGCGCGAGCGTCATCACTGCGCCCGCGCCCGAGAGCCCGATCGAGTTCATGAAGGGCTCGGCGATGGCTTCAAAATGGGGATGCAGGATCGCCAGTCTGGCCAACCAAATCAAGGGCAACACCGCGCCGAAAAAGACCAGCGCCGCGCAGAATGCGAAGGCCGCGCCGCCGGCGAACGGGCCGAACGCGTAGCGCGGCAGCGGCCGCCAGCGTGTCGATCCCCCAGCGAATGAAGCACGGCCGCGCGCCCAGCGTTCGACGAACAGGAAAACCAGGGCGGCGAGCAATAGCACAGCGGATATCTGCAAGGCTGCGTGCGGGGCGCCGTGCGCGTACCAGCTGCGAAAAATCGCTGTGCTTAACGTGGTTAGGCCAAAGTGTTGGGCCGCGCCGTAATCAGCTGCGATCTCCATGCATGCGAGAGCGCCTCCAGCGGCGATACCGGGTCGTGCAAGCGGCAATCCGACACGCCAGATTACATCCCACGGCTTTACGCCCAGCGTGCGCGCGGCCTCGAGCGCGCATGATGATTGACTTACGAACGCTGCGCGCGATGCAAGATAGACGTACGGATAAAGGCCGATGGCATAGATGAACACCGCGCCCCATAGGCCGCGCACTTCGATTGGACTTTCGTTCGCCCAGGTCATGCCGGTGTAGGCGTAAGCCAAAACGTAACTTGGCGCTGCGAGCGGCAGGACAAGCAACCACTCGAACAGACCCCGGGCGGGAAATTGCGCAAGGCTCACCAACCATGCAGAAGCGGCGCCGAATAGAACTGCAGCCGCGCCGCCAAGCGCGACCAGGACGAAGGTTCCAATTGCCCCGTCGCGCAACAGGTCCGCGCCGAATGTGGCCCCGCCGCGATCCGGCGTGAGCGCGAGCGCCAGCACCGCGACCGCCGGGGCGGCGCAGATGAGTGTCGCCAGTGCGGCGGCGACGGCGACGCCGTCGACCGCCATGCGCCGTGGCGCAGCCAGAGCGTCTATCGCCACCCGACCTCTTCGAAAATGCGCGCGGCCTCGGCCTGATGCCGACCAAGCGCGTCCAGCGGAATGTTCTCTTCTTTGAACGCGCCTAGCGCGGCCAGTTCGGGCGCAGGCTCAATAGACGGGCGGATGGGGTATTCGGTATTGAGCGGCGCGATCAAATTCTGCGCCGCATCGCTAACCAGAAACTCCAGGAACTGCACCGCGCGTTCCGGACGCTTGCTGTCGCGCGTCACGCCGCCGCCCGAGATGTTGATGTGCGCGCCATCCCCGGCCTGGTCAGGAAAGATGAGCCCGACCCGGTCCGCGACTTCCCGATCAGCGGGATCCTCTGACTTCAAAAGCCGCACATAATAATAATGGTTCACCAGCGTCGCCTGCGCTTCGCCAGCGGCGACCGCTTTGATCTGGTCGGTGTCGCCGCCTTGCGGGTCGCGCGCAAAGTTTGCGCGAACCCCTGCCGCCCACTGACGCGCATTATCGGCGCCCAGGCGCTCGATACGCGAGGCCAACGTGGAGAGCTGATAGGTATTGCTCGAGGAGCGCATCACAACCTGGTTGCGGAAGCGCGGATTGGCGAGATCGTCATAGCTCGCCAGATGTTCAGGTTGCACCGCATCCTTGCGATAGATGATCACCCGCGCACGCTTGGTGAAGCCCCAGAACGCGCCGTCCGGATCGCGCAAATTCGACGGCACTCCCTGTTCGAGCGCGGGCGTGGTGACGTTCTGGAACAGCCCAGCGTCCTTCACACGCCAGAGATTGCCGGCGTCGGCGCTGATGAAGAGGTCGGCCTCGGTCGACTCGCCCTCTGCACGGATGCGTTCGAGCAATTGCTCGGCGCTGCCGGTCAGGGCGCGCACGCGCACGCCGGTGGCCTCTTCGAACGCCGCATAGAGCTGACGGTCGGCGTCGTAGTGGCGGGCGGTATAGAGGTTGACGACGTTGGCGTCGCTGCCCTGGCCGCAGGCGGTCAATGCGACGGCGGATGCGCCAAGCAAGGCGAATGAACGGCGATTGAGCAGCGGACCCTCCCGGCCATGAAATTGAGAACGGTTCGCAAATGCGCAGCAACCGGCGGCAAGGTCAAGTGCGTGCACTGGCGCGGCTTGACGCAGGCAGGCGCCACAAGCATGGTCCGCGCCCTCCGTAACACCGGATTTCGGGCGCGTAGCTCAGCGGGAGAGCACTCCCTTCACACGGGAGGGGTCACAGGTTCAATCCCTGTCGCGCCCACCATTTCTTGGCATCGGCTCGGAATTCGCCACCTAAAGCGCTCCTCCTTCAGAAGAGCGAGCACGCTTCCAAACCGAGCGAGCGCCGCCGCTGGCGTAACGATCAAAGGCTCATCAGCATTCTCACGCCGGTGACGCCGAGAAAGAGCGCGAAAGCGCGGCGGAGCCAAGTGCGATCGAGGCGATGAGCCAGGGCGGCGCCGAGCGGCGCCGTGAGGATGGTGGCGGGAATGATGAGACCGGCTCCGAGCAGACTGGCGTAACCCAGGCTCCAAGGCGGCCGGCCAGGCGTATCCAAGCCGGCGATGCTGAAGCCGATCGCGCCAGGAATTGCGATGAGCACGCCGACCGCCGCAGCCGTGCCGACCGCGCGGTGGATCGGATAGCTGAACAGCGTGAGTGTGGGCACAGTGAATGTGCCGCCGCCGATGCCGAGCATCACCGAAACGCCGGCGATCAGGAACGCGAGCACTTGCTGCCATGCGCGCGACGGAAGTTCGGAAGCAACGCGCCAAGTCTCCTTTCCGAACGCCATGTGCAGCGCCGCGGCGGTTGCAAAAACAGCGAAGATCAGGGTGAGTATCGCGCCGCTAAGCCAGGCGGCGATAATAATGCCGGTGATCGCGCCAACGAGCGCCGCCGGCGCCCATCGCTTGAACAAGGCTTCATCCACCGCGCCGCGCGCACGATGCGCCAGCGCGGATCGGATCGAAGTCGGGATCATCGCCGCCAGCGAGGTGCCAACCGCCATGTGCATGCGCACGTCCGGATCGATCCCGCCGACGTTGCTAAACACATAGAACAGCACCGGCACCAGCACGATGCCGCCGCCCACGCCAAGAAGCCCGGCAATCGTTCCGGCGGCGAGCCCGGCGAGCAGAAGTGTGGCGGCGAGCGTGAGCATTTGCGGTACGCGGCGCCGAGCCGCCGTCTCCCGTAGTTTTCCGGGCTGGGTTGGGGTGCAACAATGTCATACAATCATACAAAAGAGGAAGAGCAAATCCTGACAAGATTGCGTGGGGACGCGGCCATGACAGACATCCCACAGGGCTTCACCACCCGTCCGGAGATCAAAGGCGTGTTCGGCGTTGTGACATCGACGCATTGGATCGCGTCCGCCGTTGGCATGCGCATGCTTGAGCGCGGTGGAAATGCTTTTGACGCGGCCGTGGCTGCCGGACTGGTCGAGCAGATCGTCGAGCCGCATCTTTGCGGCCCGGCCGGCGAGACGCCGATCATCTTTCACCACGCGGAAAGCGGACAAACCAAAGTATTGTGCGGTCAGGGCGTGGCCCCCGCCGCGGCGACGCCGGAAGCCTTCGCAAATCTCGGGCTCGACATCATTCCGGGTTCGGGACTGCTGGCTTCGGTGACGCCGGGTGCATTCGATGCGTGGCTGCTGCTCTTGCGCGATTACGGCATGCTTAGTCTCGAAGAGGTTTTGGCGCCCGCAATCCATTACGCGGAGACAGGCCATCCGCTCTTGCCGGGGGCTGCGCGCGCGATCGCAGATGTCGAGCGGGCGTTTCGCGACGAATGGACGACATCTGCCGCGATTTGGCTCCCTAACGGAAGCGCACCCAAGCCCAATCAGCTCTTCCGTAATCCTGCGCTCGCCGCCACCTACAAACGTATCCTCGCGGAAGCGGAAGGCGGCGGCGGCTCACGCGAACAGCGTATCGATCGCGCCCGCGCTGTGTGGTCGGAAGGCTTTGTGGCTGAGGCCGTCGATCGATTTTGTCGAGGCATGGCGTGGATGGATTCCAGCGGCCGGCGCCATTTCGGGCTATTGACGGGTCAAGACATGGCGCGCTGGTCCGCAAGCTACGAGAATCCGATCACTTACGACTATCGGGGTTGGACCGTCTGCAAAACGGGTCCATGGGGTCAGGGACCGGTGCTGTTGCAGGCGCTCGCCATCCTCAATGGGCTCGACCTCGATTCATTGGGCCCGATGGATGCGGAATTCGTGCACGTCGTGCTCGAGGCGATCGCGTTGGCGTTTGCGGATCGCGAGGCCTATTATGGCGATCCCGCCTATGTTTCCGTGCCGCTTGAGACGCTATTGAGCGAAGACTACGCACGAAGCCGCCGCGCCGACATTAGAGCAGATGCATCGCACGAGTTTCGCCCCGGCGTAATCGCCGGCTTCGAAACGCAACGAACGAAGGCGGTCGTCTCACTGCGTACAGCAGAGCCGGGCGCAGCGGGCGGTCTCGGCGTCGGCGAGCCGACCATGGCGCATCTGAGTCCAACGAAGGCGCCCGGCGATACCGTGCATCTCGACGTGATCGACCGCTTCGGCAACATGGTCAGCGCGACGCCGTCGGGGGGATGGCTGCAATCCTCGCCCGCCATTCCCGAACTTGGCTTCGCGCTGAACACCCGCATGCAGATGTTCTGGTTGGCGCCCGGTCTGGCGTCCACCCTGGCGCCGGGCAAGCGGCCACGAACGACGTTGACGCCAACTTTGGCGCTGCGCGAAGGGCGCGCCGTCCTCGCGTGCGGAAGCCCCGGGGGCGATCAGCAGGATCAATGGCAGCTGATTTTCCTGCTGCGCCGCATCCATCATCGATTGGGATTGCAGGCGGCGATCGACATGCCAGCCTTTCATAGTCTGCACTTCCCGTCATCATTCTATCCGCGCACAGCGATGCTGGGCGCTGCTGTGATCGAGGCGGGCTTTTCAGAGGCGACGCTCGCCGAGTTGCGACGTCGCGGCCGCACTGTGCTGGACGCTCCCGCATGGTCGGTCGGTCGTTTGACGGCGGCGGAGCGCGGAGAGGATGGGATATTGAGCGCCGCCGCTTCGCCGCGGCTGATGCAGGCCTACGCTGTCGGTCGTTGATCCGACGCCCTCATTTCAAGTGCCGGTTCCGCGCCTCGAACAGCGTCTGATCGACAAACCCAGCCGTTTCGGGCTGGCCGCGGCCGAGCATGACCTGCAGATAGCAGGGCGTGTCCGTTTCGTTGACATAACCGTGAATCACGCCGGGCGGGCATGAAATCATTTCCCACGGTTCGAGCGCCTCCGACACACGACGTCCATTTTCTTCTTCGACGAAAACAGTAAGCCTGCCTTGGAGCACGAAGAACACTTCTTCCACCTCGTGCGTGTGAGGTGCGTTGCCTTGTCCCGGCGGCACCAACATGATCGACAGTGTGAAGCCGCCCGCTGGAATGATCGACGCGTCATCGTGTCTGCCTGACGCGCCGGCGCCGACAAAGCGATGCTGGGCCCGGCGATTGCCTTCGATGCTGGCGTCGGCGAACGCGTTCCAGTCGGGCGTCTTGTCCTTAAAGCGGCCGACATAGCGCGCCATGATCTCTTCGAGCGTGGCGTTCTTCAACTCGGGAGGGCGTGTATGGCGGGCGGCGTTCATGTCAGGATTCCTCAGCAGCGGCGATACTTTCGGCAAAGTCGATGAGGCAGGCGCGGCGGATGAAGGCGTCGTGCTGCGCAGGATCGGCGCCCATGCGGCGGATGACATTGAGCTTCTGCGCGCGCGCCGCGGGGTCGCTTTCACCCAGGGTGGTCTTGTTCTGAATACTCTGGGCTTGGATGTGGTCGATTTGGGCTTGGCGCATCTGCCGTGTGTAGACCTCCAGCAGCCGCGAGGCGTCGCCTCCACGGAAGATCGCCTTTAGTTTGCCGGCCAAGTTCATGGCGTCATGGATTCCGCCATTCATACCCATGCCGCCGACCGGATTGTTGACGTGTGCAGCGTCGCCGGCCAACAAAACCCGGCCCACGTGAAAGTGCGCCGCGACGCGCTGATGAACTCTGTAAAGCGCGGCGGTGGCGATCTCGTAGGGCCCTGCCTTGGGACAGAACTTCTGCAATCGCGCTTCCATCGCTTCGGGCGAAAGCAAGTCTTCATCCGTTTGATGCTCGAGTGTCGGACTCACGGCGCGCCACATGCCTTCGCCGTCCGGGCCGCGCGCTTTGAATAGATTGAGCCATTGCTCAGGATCGGCGAAGTAATTGCGGTTCGAGATGTCGTCGCGCAGGCTGGCGAAGTCGAATAATGTGTCGATCTTCAGGAAGCGCTCCGGCCAGGTGAAACCCTCGAACGGGATATCCGCCAGGCGGCGCACCGTGGAGCGTCCCCCATCACAGCCGACGATGTAGGCGCCCTCAATCGTCTCGGAAGCGCCGTCAGCCGCGGTGATCGTGACGCTCGCGAGTTCCTGGTTATGCGAGAGCGCGGTAACCGGCGCGCCGCGGCGCACCTCCGCCAGCGGATCTGCCGCGAGCAAGGGCATGATGGTCTTGACTATCTTGTACTGCTCCCACTGGAGCACGTACGGATGGGCAGGCGGCTCGCGCATGTTGCGGATGTCGAATACGGCAAGCAATTCGCCGCTCGGTCGATCCAGATAGTGGAACACGGGCGACACGAGGCCCTGATCGAGTCCGGCTTCGAGCAGGCCAAGACTCTCCAGCATGGCGATGGTCGGAGGATGACAGGAGGCGGCGCGGCATTCGATCTCGGGTTCTGTCAAGGCTTCGATGAGCACGACCGGCACGCCGCGCTGAATAAGCGCCAACGCCAGCACCGAGCCAACAGGGCCGGCGCCCACGACAATGACGCGTTGCGACGCTCTAAAGCTAGGCAGGTTCATCGATTGGATTGCGCGCGGTTTTCGCGTTCATCGGCGAGCAGCCGCTGAACAATCGCTGCACGCGAATTACGCAGATGCGCCGTCATGGCTTTGGCCGCAGCGTCAGGGTCGCCGGTTTCGATGGCTTCCATCATCGCGTCCCACTCGCGCATGCCGTCGTCGAGACGTCCCGGTTCGGACATCGAGCGGAAACGTAAATAATTGACACGCGCCAGGAGCTGTAACGCCACTTCGTAGATGACGCGGCTTTTGGCGCCCGCGAGCAGCGTTTCGTAGAACGTGCCCGCGATGGACGCGAGCTGGATCAGGTCGCCCTTGCCAAGCGCGCGGCGCATGTCCCTGTGCGTTTGCCGCAATCGCTTCAACGCCTTGGCGTCGGCGCGCTTGATGAACAGGCGGATTGCTTGTGTTTCCAGCAGCTCGCGAAGGACGTAAATGTCGGTCGCGTCCTCGGCGGTGATGGCGGCGACCCGAATGTTGCGGCGAGGACCGACCTCGACCAGTCGCTCGGCCTGCAATTGCCTCAGCGCCTCACGCACAGAGGTCCGGCTGACGCCAAAGGCGTCGCACAATTCGCGCTCGACCAGGCGAGCGCCGGGGGGATAAACGCCAGCTGTTATCGCGCTGCGCAGCTTGCGCAGCGTGTGGTCGCGCACCAGCGTCGGGTTGTCGATCACGGAAATGTCTTCAATGCGCATCGGGGCGCTCCATCAGCTCCAGCACCGGCAAGCCTTGGCCGAGCCGTGCGCATTGCAGCAGGGAATAGGCGGTAAGCAGCGAGGTTTTGGGGTTGTCCGGCGCGGCATGCGCCAAACTCTCGAAGCGGAAGCGTCCGCACGCTCCGTCGGCGTCGATGACCCCGAGCGGCTCCGTCACTTCGCGGGATGAAATCAAACGCACGCGCGTGCGTTCGAGGCCCAACCCGCAAAGCGCAACCGCGACGGCGACGTTAGCGTTTTTCGGATACGAAAGGGCCGCCTCACGCGCGGAGCCTTCGAACAGAACTTGCTTCACAGCGGGCGCATCGAGATCGAACGTGTTGTCCGCAATCGTTCCGCGCCAAGCGTGCGGCGGCTTGTACGAGGTGTAGCAGACCGAGTTCAGCCCGCCGAGACGGGCGGCGAGCAATCCGTCTAATCCGCCCACTGCGCCGGCGGCCATGAACAGCCGTCCGCCGCCCGCGCCGGCGGCGCTAAGCATGTCCCTAGTCCCGGTCTCCGCCAGAGCGCCCGTGGAAGTGATGATTAGGTCGACCCCAGCCGCCAGGATGGCGGGGCCGTAGTCCTTCACGGCCCCGTGCCCCGCACATTCCAACACGACGTCGGGATCGGCGGCCAACAACTCGTGTGCGTCGTGGGCTGTTCGGGAGGCCGCAGCCTCCCGGCCTGGCCGAACCAATACTGCGACGAGCCTCTCGCTCTCGCTCAACCGAGCGAGCGCGGCCGCGATTTCGCGGCCGATCGCCCCGTATCCGATCAATGCGATACGCTCAGCCTCCGCCATGGGCACAGCAACCTCTTGCCAATTGTACTTTGTATGACAAACTCCCCGATGTGAAGCCCTCACAGCAGGACCAAAGCGACATGAGCTACCACACCATCGAAGCGCACAAGCTGACGCCGACGCTAGGCGCGGTCGTCAGCGGCATCGACCTATCGACGCCGCTCTCGAATTCGCAGGTTGAAGATTTGCACGCGGCCATCGCCGAACATCAGGTTCTTTTTTTTCGAGAACAGCAGCTGGATCCGGAATCGCTCCGGCGCGTGGGCCGCTATTTCGGCGAGTTGCAAGCCCATGCTTTGAAGGGGATGGAAGGCTTTCCCGAAGTGCGCCGCTTGCACGCCGACGCGGACTCTAAGCACGTATCGGGAGAGGAATGGCACACCGATATGTCATGCATCGAGACCCCGCCCATGGGGTCGATTCTATACATGCACACGCTGCCGCCGCTTGGGGGCGATACCGTTTTCGCCAGCATGTATGCGGCTTACGATGCGTTGTCCGGACACATGAAAAAATATCTGGAAGATCTGACGGCGACGCACGACGGCAAGCTTGCCTTCGGCCGGTTCGATCCTGACGGCAAGTTCCCGGTCGCCGTGCACAAAGTGATCCGTCGGCATCCTGTCACGGGTAAGAAGCTGATCTACGTGAACCGGGGGTTCACTTCGCACATCAACGATGTGCCGAAGGATGAAAGCGACGCCATTCTTGCCTTTCTGTTCAAGCACTGCGAACACGCGTACTTCCAGGTACGCTTCCATTGGGAGCCGCATTCGGTGGCGTTCTGGGACAACCGCTGCACGCAACACTTGGCCGTGTGGGATTACTATCCGCACACGCGCTCGGGTTACCGCGTGCAGATCGAAGGCGTCCCGGAAGCAGCCTGATCTTTGGCATTTGTCTACGCAAGGCGCCAGCTGCCTCTGGAAGCGGCGCCGTCAGCTCACGGAGACGGGGCCGCCCCGCTTGCGCTCGGCATAAGGACGCAAGGCCAACGTCAGCGCCGCAGCGATCCCGCAGATCGGTACGCCGAGCATCAGTAAGGGCGCGTAAGACCCGGTGTAATCGAACACAGCGCCAAACAGAACCGGGCCCGTCGCCATCGCCAACATGACTGCGCCCATCAAGAGCCCGTAAATCTGCGCAAAACAGCGCAATCCGAAGTATCGGCTGGTGAGATAGGCGAGCATGTCGACTTCGGCGCCCAGACTGCCGCCCAACAGAATGCCTGCCAATAGCACCGCCCATATTGGCAGTTCGAAGGCTAGCAGCGGCAACGATAGCGCCGACAGCGCAAGGAAGATCAAGGCAATGCGGCGGGCGTCGAATTTATCGACGAGATAGCCGATCAGCACGCGGCCAGCGAATGTCGCGAAGCCGAATGCCGACGCGACCTGGGCAGCTACGCCGGGAGAAAAGCCGCGGTCGGTAAGCAGGGGCACCAAATGCGGTATCAGTCCGTAAAGGGCCATGGAGGCGCTGACGAAGATCGCGCCAAGGAACCAGAAGTCACGCGCTCCCATGGCTTCACGGAGAGACAGGCCCCGCGCGCTGGCTGGCGACTCGATGAGGTCCTCTTTTACTTCAGCAGGCGCCTCGCGCAGGAAAATCGCCACCAGCGGTAGTGTCACGCCGATCATGATGGCGCCAAGCCCGAAATAGCCCGCCTCCCAGCCGAAATTGTCGATCAAATACTGCGTCACCAGCGGCACATACGCGAAGCCAAGGCCGGTGCCGCTTCCGGCGATGCCGATGGCCAGGCCGCGCGAACGGTCGAACCAACCCGCCAGCACGCGCAAATAGCCGACGGCGTTCGATCCCGCCGCCAGCGTGCCGATGCCGATATAGATGGCGATGAACTGCCACAGCGCGTTCACGAAAGGAATCGCGATCAGGCAAAGTGCCATTGCAATGACGGAAGGTATCATGACACGCATGATGCCGAAGCGGTCGATCAAGCGGCCGACAAGCGGCAACGAGAAGGCCGTGCAGACCATCATGATCGAGACGGCCGCGCTCAGTTCGGTGCGACTCCAACCGTGGAGTTGCTGGAAGTGTTCGATGTAAAGGCCGATCGAGGCGAGGCCGAATGCGGCCGGGCCGGTAGAGATGCCAATCAGCGCGACTGCTACAATATGCCAAGGCTGGCGGCGTCGGGCCGCTGCCGCCATTGGTTCGGCTCCCGCCGTCATGCGCGCAAAGCGCCGACACTGGGAGAAATGGCGTACGGTGGCATCGGAAACTCCCCCTTGAGAGGCCCCCGCATCTCCACAAGGGCGCTGGGGTAATAATGCATGCCGTATTATGTATGACAACTGGCCGCAGGCATGAGCCGCAGCTTCCATAGCCTCACTTGATTTCGCTCAAACGCCGCGTCGCGAGGCTAGGCGATAACGGACGACACGAATTTGCCGGCAATTGCCAGTCACGGCGCGGAGCGTGAGATGATGTTCCATTATGCGGTATTGCAGGCCCTTGGGCCGGAGGAATTGTTCCGTCTGATGCGTGTGGCGCCGGACGGGAGCGCGCTGCCGCCTCGGGGCAAGTATCCTCAGCGCGCCGACACGGGTCGGGTGAGTAGTTGGACGTTGCCCTTACAGGACGACGAGACTGCTCCGCAGGCGCAGTGACGGCCATGAGCGCGAAGCACGGCTCGGTCGTTCACGCACCGCGGTTTAGCGACCAAATCTACCTACTGCTCCGAGAAGAACTACGCCGCGGTCTGATCGCCCCTGGCAAGCGCGTCACCGAAGTCGAACTTGCGACGCGTTTTGGCGTTTCGCGCACGCCAGTGCGTGAGGCGCTCATGCAATTGCGCCGCGAGGGCTTGATCTTGAGTGGGCGCGCACGCGGATGCGCCATCGAAGCTGATCGCAATCCCAGACTCAACGCCCAGCGGGAAGAGGCGCGTGCCGTGATCGAGGGGGCCTTAGCAGCGGTCGCGGCGCGCCAAGCGACGCCGGCGCAGCGGCTGGCGCTAAGCCAAGTGTATGAGGCCGCGCGCGCCGCGCACCGGGCGGAAAGGCCTCGTGATTTCACGAAGAGCTGCGAGCGCTTCCTGGCGTTGCTGTGCAGCATGGCCGATCATAAGGTCCTCGCGCAATTGGCCGCGGCCCTGGACGGACCGGAACGGGGGTGTGCGGAGCTTAGCGATTGGCGAGCCCGCGAATTGGTGCGGTTGGCTGGTCTTGTGAAAACGGTGCGAGGCGCCGCCCACGTCGCCAAGGATTGCGGTGTGAGTTCTCAGCGCGCCGACGCTGGTCGTTGACAATTGTATGCGGCATGCACAAGCGTCTGGCTTTAGCCGGAGCGGAACGTCATGGAAGAGATTGGGGGGCTTGCGCGCCAGCCGGCGGCGGCGGCGCTCAGGTCTCGGTTTGCCGCGGCGCTGGACCAGGCTGGGCCGACCCGGATCGGGATCGTCGTCTTCGACGAAGATACAACGACCGAGGAAGCGCTGGCGGCGTTTGCCCTGTCTCAGTGGGGCGTAGTGGCGCACGTTGCTCGGATGCCGCTCCCGCTGGACTTGAGCGCGGAAGGCATGCGCAAGACAGCTCGCGACCTTGAAGGCGCAGCGCGACGCATGATTCCGAGTTCGAAGCTTCACGCCATTGGTTATAGCTGTACCGTGGGCACGTTGGAGCTTGGCCACGTGCGCGTGCGCGAGGCGATAGGGCGCGGGCGCCCTGGCGTTCCGGTCGCAACGCCGATCACCGGCGCGGTGAGGGCGTTCGATGCGTTAGGTGTGCGACGCATTGCGCTGCTCACGCCTTATGGCCATGCGCGCAACAGATTGATCGTCGAGCACCTTGCGGACGCCGGTCTTGAAATCGTAGCCGGCGGCGCATTCTCCACGGTGAAAGAGGTGGATTACGCGCGCATTTCCCACGATGCCTTGCGCGCAGCGGCGGCAGACTTGTTCTCGTCCGACGCAGAAGCCCTCTTCATTTCCTGCACCGCGCTGCGTGGCTTGGACCTAATCGTTGAATTGGAGACGGCGTTCGGCCGACCGGTCGTGACGAGCACCCAGGCTTTGGTGTGGGAAACGCTGCAGCTCGCGGGCGCGCATGTTGCGGCGCCGTGCGGGGGACGGCTGTTTGCGCTTTGATTTTGGGCTGCTTGACGCGCCGGCGGCCTCCAGGCCCAGGTTGACCGGGCCTTAGAACCGCTTTATTGCATGCCGTATGCAAAGTTGTGTCCTAGCCGTCCTGCGGCCGGGGCAAGCTGAGGAGCCTTCAGATGGACGATCTCTGGCAAAACAATTCGTTGGAGCTCGACGCGACCCGGGTAATCGACCGGCGCATCTATCTTGAAGAGAAGGTCCTCGCTGCCGAGCAGGAGCGCATTTTCGCCAAGACCTGGCAGTGGATCGCCCACGAAAGCGAGATTCCTGACTTCGGCGACTACGTCACCGCAACCATTGCGGGGCGCGCCATCGTGGTGACGCGCGGCGAGGACGAGCGCATCACTGCATTCTACAACACTTGCACCCACCGCGGCGCGATCCTGGCTGCGAAAGCGCGCGGCAAAAGCGACGGCGGCTTCGTGTGTTTGTATCACGGCTGGTGCTTTGACACGGAAGGCAAGCTGACCGCGGCGCCGCTGCCCGACGCCTACGGGGGCGCCTTCCGCAAGAAGTGCTACGATATTCCGCAGGTCCGCGCGGAGAGTTTCGCCGACAACATCTTCGTTTGCCTAGACGAAAATGCGCCCCCGCTTGAACAGTATCTCGGCGAGGCGGGCGACTATATCAAAGACTATCTCGCCGATGGCGTCGCGCTTGGACGCGTGCGCTGGACGCTCGAAGGGAATTGGAAGCTCTGGCACGAGAACTTCCGCGACAACTACCATCCGATGTTCGCGCACATGGTGCTGAGCTTCAATTATCAGGGCGTGAAGATCGAGGGTCAGAATCTGGCGCTCAATGACGGCCACTCTCTGCTGACGTTTCCGTCTCAGGGAAATCCCGAGCGGATTTCGTCGTCGATCAGCAAGATCACAGGGCGGGCGATAACCGGCGGCGCTGCAGTTCTCGCGCGGCGTCCCACCGAAGGGACACGGACGCAGCACTCGATTCTGGCGGTGTTTCCCAATCTCGACATCCAGCACGCTACTCATCCGGACGCGAGCCCGTACTTGCAGACGGTGCGTCCTATCGGGATCGACAAGGCCGTGGTCGAGATCATCGTGTTCGGCAGAAAGTCGGACACGCCCGAGCAACGTCAAGCTCGCCTTGCAAATGCGCTCGACAGCCAGGCGGCCTCCGGCAAGATCAGCGGCGACGACAACGAAGCCGCACGACGTTGCATGATGGGTTTCTCGACGGTTGACGCGGTGCGCTGGTCGAACATGGATCGCGGCCAGGCTCCCGGCAAAGAGGGCGCCAAGAACGACGAATATTCGCTGCGGGAGTTCTACCGCGTCTACAAGCAATATTTGGGCGACGTGCTCAAGCAGATAGCGTGATGCGACAGGCTGCAGCAGTCCGGAGGAAGAGATGAGGGCTACTCAGAAGCAAACCGCAGCAGTGTCTGCGGGCGAGGCGGAGGCGCCTGTCACGCTCGACACGCTCGCCACGGAGCGCGCGATCAACAATTTGATCCTGCGCGCCGCACGGCTGGCCGATGAGCAGCGCTTCCTGGAATGGATCGATTTATTCGTGGAAGAGTGTCGCTATTCGGCGATTACCCTCGAGAACCATCAATCCATGGGCCTATGCCTGTTCACGGACATTGGCAGCCGCGCGTTGCATGAGCGTGTGGCCTGGTTGATGGGGCTGTGGCAGGTGCCGCGAGGCAAGACTCTGCACATGGTGACGAACATCGAAATCCGCCCGAGCGGCGATACGGCGACGGCCAGTTCCAGCTTCTTGATCGCCCGCACCGGCGAACTCGAGCACTCGAAACTGTATGCGTGCGGGCGTTATCATGACAAGTTCGAGCGCCGCGACGGCGCCTGGTTGTTCAAGGAGCGTCAAGTGATCGTCGATAGCAATATGCTGCCCGGCGAATTCACCGAATTGCTTTGATCGCGGCTTTTCACTCGTTGAGGACATCAGCGCGGGCAGCCAGGTTGAGCAGCGCTTCGCCCGCCAGAAATCGCCTCAGGTTCTCCAGGAAAAGCGCGTCGTTGCGCGCCTCCTGTCGATCGCCGAAAGGGGACGTGTGGGCGCTCACGCTGGCGCGCGGATGGCGCCAAAATGGATTGTCCGGCGGCAACGGTTCGGTCTGAAATACATCGAGCACGGCGTGGGCGGGCGTTCCTGCATCAAGCGCTTGAAGGAGCGCAGGTTCGTCAACCAGTCCGCCCCGGCCGATGTTCACGAGCACCGAACCCGGCTTCATGGCGGCGAGAAATTTGGCGTCGCAGATTTTCCGCGTGGCTGGCGACAGCGGAATCGAGAGCAGAACTACATCCGCCTGCGGCAGCGCTGCCAGGATATCCGAAGTGGGTATGATTGCGTCGGCAGTCGGATGGGGAGCCTGATTGCGGCGTACGCCGGTGATGTGCGCGCCGAAGGCGCGCGCGCGTTGGGCCACGGCCTGTCCGATTGCGCCAAAGCCGACGATGAGCCATTGCGTGCCGCCCACCTCGCGGTAGGGCACGCGCCGCCAGCTTCGTTCGGCCTGCGCCGCGCGGCGTTCAGGTCCGCGCTGGAAGTGGTCCAGCACGCCGGCGAGGACAAATTCCGCCATGTTGAGCGCTTGCCCATGGCTGGTCGTCAGAAGCACGCCTTGGCGCACTATGTCGGCATAGACCGGGTGATCGTAGCCTGCCGCAGAGGAGTGCACCCAGGTCGGGTGGGCTGCCTTCACAAGCTGGCCCAGACTCGCGCGCCCGTCTTCACCTGAAAACACCTCGAAGACCGCCCAGATGGCGTCGAAACGCGTGCCGGGCGCAAGCGGCCGACCGTCGAGCGTGATCGTGCGCATGGCGTCGATCGAGGCAATCTCGACGTCAAAGGCGGCCAACTCGCGGCTAAGACGATGACGCGCCGATTCGAACATCAACAGGCGCATGATCGCCTCTCCAACCGTTGGCCGCGAGGCCCAATGTGCGCAGCTCCGTCGCATCCGTCCAGTTGACAATGAATACTGCACACATTTGTTTGGAACGACGAGGAGGTGCGGGCAATGAGCGTGAAGGCGGACACCATGCGCGCGGCGCGCCTCGACGAAACGGGCCCGCCTGAGAATCTAAGAATTGTCGATGCGCCAATCCCGGGCGTGGGCGCCGACGACGTGCTGATCCGCGTCGAGTTGGCGGGGCTTATCTACGGCGACGCGGAAGCTCGCCGCGGCACGTATTTTTCCGAGACAAAGCTTCCTTGGTTTCCGGGCCGGGAGGCCGCTGGATTCATCGAGAAGGTCGGCGCCAATGTGAGCGGATGGAAGCCCGGCGATCGCATCATGGCGCTGGTGCTTTCTGGCGGCTGCTGCGCTGAGTATGTGCGGGCTTCGTCAAAACCGCAGACGCTGTCGAACGGCTACAGAATCCCGCCTGCCGATATCATAGCGCTGCCGGAAAACGTCTCGTTCGCGCAGGGACTCGTTTACTTGGTCAACTTCCGGCTCGCGCACTTGCTGTTTCACGGATCGAGCAAAGTGCCCAAAGGCGCCGCCGTGCTCATCCACGGCGCCAGCGGCGGCATGGGCGCGATGATGACGCAGCTGGCGCATGCCCACGGATGTCATGTTATCGGCACATGCAGAAAAGAGGCGGAAGCCGCGTTTTGTCGGTCCATAGGCGCCGACCACATGATCAATGTGAGTGAGGCCGACTACGTCGCCGAGGTGTTGAAGCTGACGCACGACAAAGGGGTGGGTTTCGTTTTCAACGGCGTCGGCGGCGACACCTTGAACCGTGATGTCGATGCGGTAGCGCCGTTCGGCGAGATCCAGGCGTATGGCTACGTTGCCGGCAAACAGCCATTCGACGTCTTCCGTACGGCGAAGTGCGTAGCTCTGAAGACCTTCTCCGCCGACGATTTCTTTCCTACACCGATGTTCCCGGCCGCGACGAAAGCTATGTACGATTGGTTTCGCTCCGGGCCGCTGATCGAAGCCGACCCCATCCTTCCGCTCGAAGAGATCGTGGAGGCCAACAGACGGCTCGACCGTGGCGACGTCATCGGGAAAATCGCCCTAAAACCCAGACATGAGGGCTGAACATGCCTCGACCGAGCATTGCCCGGCCGACTTGGCCGTCGGTTGACGAAGCGGAGGCGAGAAGTATACTGCATACAATAATGGCGGGAGCCGTCGAGGAAGCAGGGCCCCATGGCGGTGAGAAGTCAGTTCGTGTCGATCGACGGCGTCAAGACCCATTATCTCGAAGACGGGACGGGCGAGACCCTCGTGCTGATCCACGGCGGAGGCTCCGGCGCCGATGCGCTCGGCAATTGGAAGGACTGCCTGCCGGGCTATGCGGAAAAGTTTCGCGTGATCGCGGTGGACATGCCCGGCTTTGGCCGTTCGGCCAAACCCGATCCGAACGCGTACAATTACGGTCAGACTAATCGCAACCGGCACATGGCCGCGTTTCTCGAGGCGATTGGCGGAGGCAAACCGGTTTTTCTGATTGGCAATTCGATGGGCGGCGCTACGGCCCTCGGGGTGACGATTGCTCGGCCCGAGCTGGTGCGCAAACTTGTGCTCATGGGCGCTGCCGGTCTCGATATCGCAAATCCCGATCCGGCGCCGCGCAAGGCGCTCAGCTCGTACGACTACACGCCGGAAGGCATGCGTCGGCTTGTTTCCGTGCTAGCGGGACCGCACTTCAAAATCGACGACGAACTCGTCGCCTATCGTCACCAGCTGACTCTGCAGCCCGGGGCGCGGGAAGCGATGGCTGCGATCCACGAACATATGAAAACGGACGGGATGACTTATCCGCGCGAACAAATCTCGTCGGTACAGACGCCTACGCTTGTCGTCGGCGGCAAGCTCGATCAGATCGCCGTCCTCGAACGCACCTACGGCTACTTGCAGCTGATTCCGAACTCGTGGGGATTTGTGCTGCCTCATGTGGGCCACTGGGTGATGATGGAGTCGCCGCGCGAATTCGTCGCCGTAACGAGCGCCTTCCTGCGCAACGATCAGTTCGAGCCGCCCCAATGAGCGCTGCCCCGTATCGGGTCCACAAGATGATTCAGGATCTGATGAAAGATCCCCGCGCGGCGGCTGCGTTCGCGGAAGATCCCAGTGAGACGTTCGAGGCCTATGGTCTTGCTGAAGAAGAGCAAAGCCTGTTGCGAGACGGCTCTCCGGCGGCGCTTCATCAACTTGGCGTGCATCCGAATCTTCAAATGAAGTACGCTCGCCTGCGCGCGCCGCCGAAGCCGGGGGGACCGGGGCTTCTGGATGCCTATCTCGATAGATTGTTGGAACGCTGATGGGACAGATCGTCGGCGGCTTCGCCACATCGCATGTCTTGTTCCCGCCCAAGGGCGTTGAGGCGCAGGCCGAACGCGTGCTGCAGGGCATGCTGGAGATGCGCAAGCGCGTGCGTGCGCTGAAGCCAGACCTGATCGTATTGGCAGGCAGCGATCACCTGAACAACTTCAACTTGGCTATGCAGGTGACACTCGCCGTGGGCGTCGCCGATTCCTACACTACGTTAGGCGACGGGCCGCCGCAGACCACGTTTCCAGGCCACCGGGCGTTTGCACAAGACTTCGCGCGTCTTGCCCAGGAACGCGATTTCGACCTCGTGCAAGTCGAAGAACTCCGTCCCGATCACGGAATGGCGGTCCCCAAACTGATCCTCGATCCGACCGATACGATTCCTGTGGTGCCGGTTTACATCAATGCGATCATGCCGGCGCCGCCTTCACCGCGGCGCTGCTATCGGCTTGGCGGCGTGTTGAAAGAAGCTGTGGAGACAGTGCGTCCGCCAGGCGAGCGTGTCGTCGTCGTTGGCGGGGGAGGCTTGTCGCACTGGCTGTGTTTGCCGGAACAGGGGCGCGTCGCTGCTGAATTCGACGAAGATTTCATCGCGCGCATGATCGACGGCCGCGCGGAAGAGCTCGCTCGTTATGAGAATTCTGACATCCTCGAAGCATCGGGCAACGGCGGACTCGAATTGACTGCATGGCTGTTCATGGCCGGGGCGTTGCCGGGCGGGCGCGGCGAGAAACTGTTCTATGAGCCTATTCCGGAATGGATTTCGGGCATGGGCGGCGTGGCGCTTATGCCCGCGGCGGGAAACGCCAAGCCCTCATGACAACGTCAGAAGGCAAATCGCTGATCGTTGTCGGCGCCGGGCTCGCAGGTTTACGTGTGGCGGAAGCGGCGCGCGAGAGCGGATTTTCAGGGCGAATCGTACTGGTCAGTGATGAGCCGCACGAGCCGTACGATCGCCCGCCATTGTCAAAGTCGGTTCTGCTGGGCGAGGCAGAGACGCGCGATATCGCCCTGTGCCCGGCCGGCGCACTCGAACAGCAAGGGATCGAATTGAAAACCGGTCGGGCCGCAGTCGCGATTGATCGCGTCGCGCGCCGGATCATTCTCGAAGGCGGTGAACCCATCGCCTACGATATGCTGGTGCTGGCGACTGGATCGCGCGTGCGCACGCTGGCGGCGCTGCCCCGGGGTATGGCGCGGGTTTTCTATTTGCGTACTCTCGATGACGCGCTCGCCATTCGCACAGAGCTGGCGCATGCTAGGCGCGTGGCCGTGATCGGCGCCGGGGTAATCGGGCTAGAAGTAGCGGCGGCTGCAAATCGGGATGGGCGGCAGGTCACTGTGGTTGAAGTCGGTGGGCGCTCGATGATGCGCACGAGTTGCCCGGCTGTTTCCGCCTATTTCGAACGGCGCCATCGGGAGGCGGGCGTTGACTTCCGCTTCGGCGTGACTGTCGAACGGGCGGGCCCGACCGCGGACGGCCCGTTGGCGCTGACTTTATCCGACGGCGCGATCTTGGAAGCCGATCTCATCGCGGTCGGCGTGGGTGTAGAGCCCAATTGCGATCTGGCGCGCGCGTGCGGACTCGATGTGGACCGGGGCGGTATTGTCGTCGACGGCGCCGGCTGCACGAGCGATGCGGCGATTTTCGCTGCAGGCGAGGCGACGCTGCATTTCAACGAATTGGCAGGACGCCACGAACGCCAGGAAACTTGGGCGCACGCCGCAGCGCACGGCGATCACGTTGGCCGTTCGCTTGTTCGTCGAGGCGCGGATTATGCCGAGATCGGCTCCTATTGGACCGATCAGTACGACATCAATCTCCAGACCGCTGGCGCGCCGATGGGCGATGTCGATCTCGTGCGCGGCGATATTGAGTCCGGCTCGTTTGTGGTGTTCCATGTGACAGGCGGACGCGTGCTCGGCGTCAGCGCCGTCAATGCAGTGCGGGACTTGCGTGCAGCAAAGAAACTGATTGGGCGTAGCTTTCCGATGAATCCGGAGATCCTGACCGATACGGCCAGGCCGCTCAAAGAGTTGGTATGAGCGTTGAATCAACCGCTACCGAGGTCAGCGTAAATGTCGTCGCCAATGACCTCGGCCCGATAAACTTTCAGTGGAATGCGACAAGGCAATTCCGTCGCTTTTCCGCTGCGGATGTCGAATGCGCCGCCATGCAGCGGGCAGACGATTTGACCGTCCTCCACCTCGCCATTGGAAAGCGACACCAAACCGTGGGTGCAAATATCGTCGGACACGTAGAACTCGCCGTCGAGTTTGTAGACGGCATATTCCGACGACGAGCCCGGCGGTATAACTTGCCGCACACCTTGCTCGGGCACTTCCGAGGTCTTGCACAGGCGGGTGAGCGCCGGCTGATCGGGCAGGGGTTGGGCCGAAACGGTCATTTGCATGCAGTATACTGAGGGTCTATTCTGGTCAAGCTTTTTCCCTGGCGGAACTCGCAGACCGCGCCGCATTAGCCTGATGATAACTGGAAAAACATGACCATTCGAGCTTCCGTTCACCGGGTCGGAATCGCCGGATTCGGCACCATCGGCGCCGCTGTCGGGCGACGACTGCAAGCGGGTTTGGAAGGGATGCGCTTGGCTGGCGTGACCAGCGGGCGCGCGGAACGCGCCAAAGAGAGGCTGGCGCAGCTCGGCAGCGATGCACCCGTGATCTCGCCGCAGGAACTCGCGCGGACATGCGACATCATCGTGGAGTGTGCGCCGACGGCGGCGTTTCTTTCCATTGCCGAGCCGGCGATGGATGCGGGCCGGCAAATGGTGACGGTGAGCGCCGCAGCGCTCATCGAGCACATGGAGATTGTGGAGCGCGCACGCGCCAACGGCGGCCGCATCATCATGGCTACGGGTGCGCTGCTGGGCCTCGACGCCGTTCGCGCCGCGGCCCAGGGCGAGATCCGGTCGGTAACCATGATAACGCGAAAACCGCCGCGTTCATTGAAGGGCGCGCCGTACCTCGACCGTATCGGCGTCGATGTCATGGCGCTGGACGCGCCGAAATTGTTGTTTGACGGCAGCGCGCGCGAGGGCGCGCGCGGGTTTCCGGCCAATGTCAACGTGGCCGCGGCGTTGGCCCTTGCGGGCGTCGGACCCGATCGAACGCGGCTTCAGATCTGGGCGGATCCAGATCTAGAGCGCAACACGCACACGATCAGAGTCGATGCGGACTCCGCCGCTTTCGAGATGTCGATTCAGAACGTGCCTTCGGTGGAGAAGCCGGGCACCGGCAGGATCACCGCCCTATCGATGATTGCGGCGCTCGAAGGCCTCGTGAGCCCGCTAAAGATAGGCAGCTGACGATCGATCTTGATTTCAATCGCCAACGGTGTGGGTTTCGTAATAGTCCTGCAGGAAGTCGAGGAAATCGATGGTGATGGCCTTGGCCGCCTTGACGTCGCGGGCGGTGAGAGCCTTCATCAATTGGTCGTCCATCTTGATCGTAATGACGCGGTTTTCCGCCAAGTCGTGGATGCGGTTGCGCGCGATCTCGAACTGATCGTCTACGAGCGTCACGCAACGCACCAGCAGGCTGTTCTTACTGACGTTGCGATACTGCACCCGAAACGCGTGGTTGGCCTTATTGAACGCGTTGACCTTGCCGGCGGCGTGGGCCGCGCGCTGCTGCTCGATGTGTTTCTTCAGCGTCTTAAGATGCAGCGGCTCGGCTTCTGCGGCGACGTGCTCGGCCAAGCGCGGGTCGATCAGCCGCTTGACTTCCAGCCGGTCCAGGGCGTCTTTGCGATTGAAGGTGGGGGCCGTGTAGCCGCGTTCGTTTCCCAGCAGCAGGCCGTCGCGGGACAATTGAAATAGCGCTTCGCGTACGGGCGTGCGCGACACGCGGTACTTTTCGGCGAGTTCAACTTCCAAGAGCCGCTGGCCCGGCTTGAAGGCGCCCGTCTTCAGATCTTCGCGAATCAGCTCGTAGACCTGATCCCGAAGCCGTTCGACTTGCACCACTGCTCTTACAACGCGCGCCATGTTTCCCTCTTCATCCTCAGCGTTTGTCCGCCCAGGACGGTACTCCTGTCTATGGTCTCCGCTCGGAGGCCGCAATCCGTCAGGCGGTCGCGCGCGCGGGGGGAATTGAATATGCGCATTGCATGCCGTATTCACAAGGCGCAGATTGGGGAAGCGGCGAGCCAAATTTCGCTTGCTGCACACAGGGAAAGCGGAGTCGATGCCTTACATTACGGCGGGCGCGAGCCAGCTCTATTATGAGGACCGCGGCGAAGGGCCGCCGGTCGTCCTGCTTCATGGCGTTGGCGGCAACCACGCCTCTTGGTTCAACCAGGTCCCGTCCTTTTCCCAGCGATACCGCACGATCGTCGTCGATCAGCGCGCCTTCGGCAATTCGACAGACGCTGAAGGACTGGGCCGCTCGGCATTTGTCGATGACTTGCGGACGCTGCTCGATACGCTGGAGCTCGATCGTGTTTCGCTCGTCGCCCAATCGATGGGTGGCGGCGCCAGCGCCGCTTTCACCTGCCGCTTCCCTGAACGCGTACGCTCTTTGGTGCTGGCCGACTCGCTGGCCGGCGTGGTTTTGCCCGAGCCGCATGCGAGCGAGCTCGCCCAAGTGAACGCGGCAACGGCCGATCTATCCCAGGCAGAGCGCGTGCTGGGTCCGACCGTTCGCAAAAATGACCCTGAACGCACGCTGCTCTATCTGCAGATCGCGAGCTTCAACAGCGTCACGTTGAAAACGGTGAAAGGCGCAATGCCGAAATGGTCGCCGGGCGAGCTTGCCGCGACCGGAGCGCCGATGCTCGTTCTTGTTGGCGAGGACGATAATATCTGCCCACCTGCCTTGATGCGCGCTGTGCACGAGTTGATCCCGGGTTCGCGTTTCGCGCAAATCGCCGGCGCTGGCCACTCGGCCTATTTTGAGCTGCCTGGCGCGTTCAACGAGGTTGTGCTCGGTTTTCTCGATGACGTGCACAAGAACAGCGAATAGCCGGCGTGGCTAGCGCTGACCTTGTGATCGTCGGCGGCGGCGGAATGGGTTGCGCCGTCGCGTATTTTGTCACGAAGTTCGCGCCGACGCTGCGTGTCGTCGTACTGGAACGGGACCCGAGTTATTCGCGCGCCGCGACTGCGCTCGCGGCCGGCGGCATCCGCCAGCAGTTTTCCACCCCTGAGAATGTGCTGATGTCTCAGTACGGCGTGGAGTTTTTACAGCATGGCGCCGCTGAATTGACGGTCGGCGCGGCGACGCCCGAACTCGGCTACACCATTGGCCGCTACCTTCGGCTGACGTCGATGGCGGACGCCGAGCCGGCGCGCGAGCAGGCGGAGATGCAGCGCAGTCTCGGCGCTTCGCCCGAGACGCTCGAGCGCGATGACTTGGCGGCGCGCTTTCCATGGATGAACGTTGCCGACGTTGGGGTTGGCGTCTTAGGCGGGAAGGGCGAGGGCGTCTTCGATCCTTACGCTTTACTTCAGGCCTTGCGGCGCAAGAGCATCGATCAGGGCGCGCAATTTCGAGCCGCCGACGCAGTGGGTTTTAAAGTCGATGCGGATAAGCGCGTCGTTGGCGTGCGGCTGTCCCATGGCGAAGTCGTCATCTGCGGCGCGGTCGTGAACGCAGCCGGCGCCCAGGCGGGCCATATTGCAGCGCTCGCCGGGCTGGAGCTTCCAGTACGGCCTTTGAAGGCGCACACCTTCGCCTTCAAGGCTCACGACGCGCCGACCGATTGTCCGATTGTGCTCGACCAGGTGCAGAGGTTGAATTTCAAGCCGGAAGGACCTCTGTTTTTGGCTGCGGCGCCGCGCGGCGACATGCGGGACGAGGCCGGCGACTTTGTCCTGGATCACAGTCTGTTTGAAGATGTCGTCTGGCCAGCTTTGGCTCATCGTGTGCCGCAATTCGAAACGTTGAAACTCGTACGCGGCTGGGTAGGGCATCTCGAATGGAATAGCTTCGACGCCAACCCAGTGCTCGGCCCGCACCCCGAGTGCGCCAACTTCTATTTCGCGGCGGGCTTCAGCGGGCATGGCGCCCAGCACATTCCCGCTGCCGGCCGCGCCATCGCCGAAACGTTGGTTTTCGGCGGCTATCGCACGCTCGATTTGTCACGCCTCGGCTATGCGCGAATCGCTGAAGGCGCGCCGCTGCGCGAACTGGTTTGACCTACCTCTTCCCGATGACCGTTCCATCGTTGTAGCGCGGCAAGAGCAGCAGCAATGCGCATATCAAGGTCAGGCCGGCGCCTGCAAACAGGAAGGGTACGTTGTAGTTGCCCCAGATGTCGAAGGCCACGCCGAACAGGAACGGCCCGAAGGCGATCCCTATCATGAACATGGCGTAGATGCCGCCGAATATCTGTCCGTAATTCTTCAGTCCGAAGTAGCGGCCTACGAGGTAGCCGATCAGGTCGGATTCCGCGCCCGAGCCAATGACGATGAGTATGGTGGCGACAATCGCGAGCATGAGGCCGGGAAATCCCGCCAATGCGAACGCCGCGCACGCGGCGACGGCAAAAATGGCGAGCGACACGTGGGGCGCGAAGAACCGGTCGAACAGATAACCCGCGCCGACCCGTGCGGCGATCGCCAGCGCGCCCTGGATCGCCAGCATGAGCGCCAGTCCCTGCGCGGAGAGACCGACATCGGTCAAAAGCGGCGCGATGTGGATGGTTATCCCTTGCAGGCAGCTCGACATCAAAAACGCGATCAACAGCAACAGCCAAAAGGTGCGCATGCGCGCCGCTTCGCCGATCGTCACACCGGGCAGGCGTGCGGCGCGTTCTTTCGCGCTGCTTGCGTCGCCGGAGGTCTCGCTCGGCGCAGGCCGCACCACCAGAATGGCAAGCGGCAGACCTATGGCCAGCGGCATGAGCGCCAGCCCCCAATAACCGGTTTGCCAGCTGAAGCTGTCGATCAGCAACACCCCGAGCGGGCCGCTGATGGTGTGGCCCAGCGGCACTCCGGCGGAGGAGAGGCCAAGGGCCAATCCCCGCGAGCTGTTCATAGGCCCGCTGAACCAGCCTGACAGCAGCCGCACATAAGCGATGACGTTCGAGCCCGCGCCGACTCCGGCGACGACGGCGAAGCCGATGTAGAGGCCCCAGAGGTCCATGACGCCAATCAGGAACGGCACCGCCGCCGTCGCCAAACCATAGCCGACCAGCGAGACGATCAGGACGGGCCGCACGCCGAAGCGGTCAATGAGCCGCCCGACGAGGGGGTTGGCAACCGCCATAGAGATCGCCGCGATCGACAGCGAGAGCACTATCGCGCCGCGGCTCCAGCCGAACGTCTCCGCCAGGGGCGTGATGAAAACGCCGACATTGACCAGGACAACCGAGGTCGAACAGCACATGGTGCCGACCATCGCGGCGGCGACCATGATCCATGCCTGACGCTGGAATTGCCGGGCCGCGGGTTGGGCGCCTGGATTGGCCAGACTTCCAGCGTCTGTTGTCACGCGCTGCTCCCCTTCAGATCGTTTCCTGCATACAGCATGCTTTAGAACGGAGCGCCAGCGTCATTCGCTGTTCGGCCCTGGGGACGGGCGCCCGGGCATTGACAAATGCATGCCGTATGCAATGTTCTGCCCGTCGCGCAGCCTCGCCCTGGGCGGAGACACGAGGCCGGTTTTCACGCGTCGCCAGGTCAGTGGGAGCGAGGATCAACGCGGATGTTCACCGAACAGGATAATGAAGATCTCACGCGCGTCGGCCCAGGCACGCTGATGGGCGAATACATGCGCCGGCATTGGTTGCCGTTCCTGATCGCCGAAGAGCTCGACCAGCCGGACGGGGCGCCGCTGCGCGCCCGGTTATTGGGCGAGGATCTCATCGCCTTCCGCGATACCAATGGCCGCCTGGGATTGCTGGATCGTTACTGTCCGCACCGGCGTGTCGATCTCTTCTTTGGCCGCAACGAAGAGTGCGGGCTGCGCTGTGTCTATCACGGCTGGAAGTTCGACGTTGACGGCAATGTCATGGACATGCCGGCAGAACCTCCGAATTCGCCGATGCGCGATGAAGTCAAGATCAAGTCGTATCCCATCATGGAATGGGGCGGCGTGATCTGGGCTTATATGGGCGACAAGGCGCACATGCCGCCGAAGCCGCCGGAGCTGGAATGGGGGCTGGTTGCCGCCAAGCAGCGTCATGTCGGCAAGCGGCTTCAGGAAAACAATTTCGCTCAGGGGGTCGAGGGCGGCATCGATTCAAGCCATGTGGGCATCCTGCATAGCCTGCTCGATCCTTCGAAGGCGCACCTGCCGTTCCGCGAGCGGCAAATGGCCATCGATCCGAAGGTGAAGTATCTCGCCAGTGACACTGCGCCAAAGTTTTTTGTACGCAACACCGACTACGGTCTGCGCATCGGCGCGCGTCGTATCGCCTCGGACAATGAATATTATTGGCGCATCACGCAGTTCCTTGCGCCGTTCTACACGATGATCGCGCGTCGCGACGAGAAGGGGCCGATCGCCGGGCACGCCTGGACGCCGATCGACGACTACAACACCTGGACCTTCACCTTCCACTGGAATCCGGACGGGCCTTTGGGCGACGATTACGATCCCGCCAGCGTGAACGTGCCGGTGCATGACGACGGTTCCTATCGGCCGATCAACAATCGTCGAAACGATTACGGCATCAAGCGCGACGTGCAGCGTTTGCACAGCTCAACCGGCATCGAAGGCATCGGGCTGCAGGACTCGGCCATCCAGGAGACGATGGGTCCCATCGTCGATCGCTCGAAGGAAATTCTGGCGTCGGGAGACGCCGCGATCGTGGCGTTTCGGAAGCTCTTGCTCAAGCAAGCGCGGACGTTGCGGGAGTCGGGCGAGTTGGCGTTGCCGAAGCAGCCAGAACTCTATCGCGTCCGTTCCTGCGGCATCGTCTTGCCGCGCGAAGTGGATTTCGAAGAGGGCGCGCGCGAGCGCATGAAGGTAGCTTAAGGCGCAGCGGCGCTCTGGAGGGTGTAATGGCGAAGATCGTTCTTGGTGTTGGCAGCTCGCATAGCCCGGCGCTGTTGATGAAGCCGGATGCATGGCTGGCCCGCGCGGAGGTCGATGACAAGAAACTGCATGCGCTCCATGACTTCACAGGACGCCGCGTCAGTTACGACGAGTTGATGACCCAAGCGCCGCCGACGCTGGTCAAGGAAATCGAGCCGGACGTGTTGCAAGCCCGGCATGAAGCCAATGAACTGGCGATCAAGCGCGTTTCCGAAGTGCTCTACGAAGCCGATCCGGACATTGTGCTTCTGGTCGGGGATGACCACAAAGAGGTCTTCCAGGAAGACAACATGCCTCTGCTCTCCGTGTATTGGGGCGAGACCATCCCATACAAGCCGCAGGGCATCATGAAGTGGAAATACGATCCCAAACTGATGCCGGAGTTCTGGTATCCGCAGGAAGAGCGGGACTATCCGGTCGCATCGGAGTTTGCAAAGCGGCTGATCGGCGATTTGATCGAGCGGGATTTCGATCCCGCGCATTCGAAATTCTACATGCCTGACCAGGGCATGACCCACTCGTTTGGCTACGTCTATCGCCGCATCATGACCAAAAAACCGTACCCGGTCATTCCGGTCAGTGTGAACACCTATTATCCGCCCAACCAGATCACGCCGCTTCGCGCTTACAGACTGGGCGAAGCGCTGCGAGAGGCCATCGAATCGTGGCCGGAAGATTTGCGCGTCGCCGTCATGGCGACAGGCGGGCTCAGCCATTTCGTGGTCGATGAGCAATTCGACCGCGACTTCCTCCGCATCATGGAATCCGGAACGGCCGAAGATCACGCGGCGCTGCCGCTGGAGAAACTACAATCCGGCAATTCCGAACTGCGCTGCTGGTCGGTTTTGGCCGGCTCGATGCAGGGCAAACGGATGAACCTCATCGACTACGTGCCGTGCTATCGCAGCCCCGCTGGCACCGGCTGTGCAATGGCGTTCGCTTACTGGGAATAGAGGCGCGACGCGCGCCGTCGCACGTCGGTCAGGTCGAAAAAGCATTAATCTGTCGTTTGCGGCAGGGCCCATGAAGGCGCCACGCGCCACGCGCCACGCGCGCGGCGTGCCGCGGATGTATTTTTGCGATCAACGTGACGGCGCCGATGTAGCGCGCCACGTCTCTGCACTCTGCCGACAGAGCGTGACGCGCGCGTGCCGATGGTTGTGCAAGTCCGGCGCCCGTATTGCCTTGTTTAAGGTATGCTGTATACAAACACGCGTTCACAGCGAGGCATGCATGGAATTGGCAAGATCGACCTCACACGCTGCGGGCGCCGCGCCGCAATGGCGCGGTCTCATGCGCGAACAGGCGTATGTCGCCGGAGAGTGGTTGGATGCGCCGCAGAAGATAGCGGTTCACGATCCTGCCGACGGCGCTCTGCTGGGCGCGGTGCCGGCGCTGGGGACGGACTCGGTCGAAGCAGCAATCGAAGCAGCGCAAGCGGCGTACTCTGCATGGCGCGCGATGCTTCCGCGCGCGCGCGCTGAACTCCTCATGGCGTGGCGTGCGCTGATGCTCGATCGCATCGAACCGCTTGCTACGCTGATGACACTTGAACAGGGCAAGCCCTTAGCCGACGCGCAGGGTGAAATCGAATACGGCGCCGAGTTCGTGCGCTGGTTCGCCGAAGAAGCCAACCGAGTTTACGGCGAGGTTATTCCCTCGCATCTGCCAGCGCGTAAACTCCTCGTTCAACGAGAGCCGCTCGGCGTCGTCGGTCTCATCACGCCCTGGAACTTCCCGTCTGCTATGTTGACGCGCAAGGCGGCCGCGGCGCTCGCTGCCGGTTGCACGGCGGTGTGCGTTCCGTCGATCGAGACGCCTTTCTCGGCCCTGGCGCTGGCTGCCCTGGCGGAAGAGGCGGGCATTCCGCCGGGCGTGTTCTCGGTGCTCACCGGCGACGCCAAGACCTTGGTCGGCGCACTATGCGCCTCGCCCGTTGTTCGCGGCGTATCGTTCACGGGATCGACAAATGTCGGGAAACTCGTCCTGGCTCAATGTGCTCCGACGGTGAAGCGCGTTTCGCTCGAGCTGGGCGGGCACGCGCCTTTCATCGTGTTCGAGGACGCTGACATCGACATCGCCGCCGAGTCGGCGGTGGCGGCAAAGTTTCAGACCGGCGGGCAAGATTGTCTCGCTGCAAACCGCCTTTTCGTCCACGCCGATATTTACGACGCGTTCGCCGCAGCGTTTGCGCGCAAGGCGCGCGCACTCACAGTAGGTTCGGGCCTTGATCCGCGGACAGACATCGGCCCGCTCGCCAATGCCGCGACATTGGCGAAAGCCGAGGAGCATGTGCGCGACGCGACGGAAAAGGGCGCGCGTGTCATCGAGGGCGGGGGAGAACTGGGAGGTCTCTACTTTGCGCCGACGGTGTTGTGCGATGTGACCCGCGATATGAAGATCATGCGCGAAGAGACATTCGGCCCCGTCGCGGCTCTGCTGCCCTTCTCCGACGAGCCAGGCGTCGTGGAAGCCGCTAACGATACGGAGTACGGACTTGCCGCGTACGTCTTCACGCGCGACCTGAGCCGCGCTCACCGCGTGGCCGATGCGCTCGAATACGGCATGGTGGCGATCAACACCGCAAAGTTCACTGGCGCGCCGATTCCGTTCGGCGGCTTCAAGCAGTCCGGGCTCGGACGCGAAGGCTCGCGCCACAGTCTCGATGACTACACTGAGCTGAAATATGTTTGCCTGGCGCTCTGAGGCGCGCCTCGCGTTGCGGCGCCGGAAGGGTCGAGCATGAGCAAGAAGACCGTTGCGATAGAAGTAGCCGAAACGCTGCGGGACCTTGGCGTCAAACATGTGTTCGGCGTGCCGAGCGGAGGCTGGGTCGATTATATGGAGGCGCTACGCGTCACGGACGGCATCGAGTTCGTTCTGACGACGCATGAAGGCGGCGCCGGCATGATGGCTGACGTGGCTGGCCGGCTTAGCGGCACGGTGGGCGTGTGTTTCGGCACCTATGGCCCCGGCGCGACGAACCTCTCAACGGGCGTGGGCGAGGCCTTGCTCGATCGTTCTCCCATGATCGCCTTCACGGACGAGATGCCTGCCTCGATGCGCGGACGCACGACGCAGATGGGCATCGATCATCAAGCGCTCTTCAAACCGATCACTAAGCACACTACGCGACTGCGGGAAGGCGCTGTAAAAGACGTACTGCACGAGGCCGCGCGAATTGCTCTGTCCGAACGGCGCGGACCGGTGCACGTCGGCCTGCCGAGCGGAATGTCTGGTCTGGCGACCGAGGAGTCGGCAGCGCAGTTCGAGCCGCCGACTCCTCCTCAGCGGGCCGAGCAAGCGGCGTTGGACCAAGCGGCGCAGTTAATTGCGGAGGCGCGCCGTCCGGTTCTGGCGCTGGGTCTAGGCGCGGCAAACGCAGGTGTTTCCAAGCAAGCCGTGGCGTTTGCAGAAAAGCTGCAAATCCCGGTTGTGCTGACGCCGATGGCCAAGGGTCTCATCAGCGAGAATCATGCGTGCTATGCGGGTGTTCTGTTCCACGCGTTGAGCGATATCGTGGGCGCGACCCACCGCGACGCTGACCTCGTCATTGCGGTGGGCTACGATCCGGTCGAGTTCAATTACGAAAGCTGGGCCCCGAGCGCGCCGCTGATCAGCATCGATGTCGAGCCAGCCGATATAGATCGCAAGGAGTACGGGCGCGTTGTCGATGTCGTCGGCGACATCGCCGCATCGCTTGGTTCGCTGTTGGAAAGCGGAGGTGGCGCGAAGCAATGGGATCTTGGAGCGCTCGCCACGCGGCGATCGCAGATGTTCGCGCGGCTAGCTCCGTCCTCGACCCGGTTCGGGCCGAAAGCGGCGCTCGCCGTACTGCGCGAGGTGCTGCCCCAAGACGGGATTATGACTTGCGATGTCGGCGCACACACGCATCTCATCGGCCAGCAATGGCCGACCCCGGCGTCCGGCCTGCAGATCATGACGAATGGCTGGTCGGCGATGGGGTTTGGCGTGCCTGCGGCGATCGCCGCCAAGCTGACATTGCCCCACAAGGAGGTCTGCGCGGTGGTTGGAGACGGCGGCTTTCTCATGACGGTCGGCGAACTGGCGACGGCCGTGCGCTGCAACACCAAAGTCGTCATCGTCCTGCTCACGGATAACGACCTCGCATTGATCCGCATCAAGCAAGAGAAGCGCCAGAAGCCGATTTATGGCACGCCGGTGCGGGCGAAAGGCGCGGTCGGAGAATCCGTCCTGTTCGGCGTTCCCGTGCGCACGGCCGCGGATCCCATTTCGTTCCGCGCGCTGCTGCAGGAGGCGTTCGCGGGCGATGGTCCGGTCGTCGTCGAGGCTTTGGTCGATAGCCGGGACTACGACGACGTCGTGCTGCGCAAGGACAAACAGTGAGATCGTGACCGTTCTGCCAGGCCGAACAGACGAGCGGGCTCCCGCGCAGTCGAGTCCGGTTGGCCGCCGGCAAGTACTCACCGGGATAGCGTGTCGGCTGGCGGCCGTGGCCTGCTTTGGCATGATGGCGGCGATCGTGAAGATCGCGTCGATTGACGGAATCGCAGCGGCCGAGGTCCTGTTCTTCCGCAGCGTGTTTGCCTTCATCCCGATCGGGGCTTTTGTTTTCTATCGATTTGGACCGCGCATTCCGCCCACCAAATCGCCCATGGCTCACGTGAAGCGCGCGGTCTTCGGCATTATCGCACTCTTACTTTCGTTCACTGCTTTGGCGTTGCTGCCGATCTCTAGCGCCGTTGCGCTCACTTTCGCGACTCCATTGTTCATCACTTTGCTTTCATGGCCGCTGCTGCGCGAGCCGGTCAGCTCGGCGCAGTGGATTGCTGCCGCCGTGGGATTCGTGGGCGTGGGGGTGATGATTGATCCCAACTTCGCGGACATGGCGAGTATCGGCGCGCTGTTTGCATTAGCCGGCGCGTTCTTCATGGCGTTGGCGATGATCGCGTTGCGTCAGCTCGCGCACGAATCGGCCATTGTGAGCTCTTTCTATTTTACCGCCGCGACGCTATTAGTAACTGCGCTGTGGCTTCCGTTCACGTGGGTGACGCCGTCAGCCGAGACGCTTGCACTGCTTGTTTTGATGGGGATCCTCGGCGGCTTCGCGCAGCTGCTGTTGACCCAGTCGCTACGTCTTGCCCCGGCGGCGGCGGTGACCGCCTTCGATTACACACAGCTGCTCTGGGTCGGCGCTCTGGGGTACCTGCTGTGGTACGAGATTCCCACACTGCGCACGCTTATCGGCGGGGCCCTCATCGTTGCGTGCGGGTGCTTCCTCGTAGTCCGTGAAGTGCGGATCAAACCGGAACGATCCGCCTGATTTCACGCAGTCGAAAGGCTCCATTGACTGCGGCCGTTCTTGACAAGGCCCCTGCGTCAGTTAGTCTCGCGCGAATGTATGCAGAATGCTGCGTGCACAAGTTGCCGCGATGCGGGAGCCGGGGAGGAGCGCCTATGGGCAAGAAAACGAAGCGCGGTGCAACCAAGCGCGCAATGATGATCCATTCCATTTTGGGCGCGGGCCTGGGCCTCACCGCTTTGGCGGGGACGGACGCCGTGGCGCAGCCCGCGCCGACGGCCGAAGAGAACGAGGTCATCGTGACCGCGACGCGCCGCGCCGCGAGCATGGTCGACGTGCCGCTCGCCGTGAGCGCCTATTCCGGCGACGATCTCGTCGAGGAGGGTATTACCTCCTTGCAGGACATCACCAAGCTGGACGCAACCTTCGCTTCGCAAAGCTTCGGCGCGGTGTTCAGCCAACACATCATCCGCGGCGTGTCCTCCGACGTCGGCGCCACGGTCGGGATTTATCTCAACGATACGCCGATCATCGGCGGCGCCTTTACGCAGGAACTCGGCGGCGACGGCAAGCCCGGCCTGCGGCTGCACGATATCCAGCGGGTTGAGATTTTGCGCGGCCCCCAGGGCACGCTGTTCGGCTCGTCCTCGATGAGCGGCACGCTTCGCGTTATCGCCGCGACTCCGGACTTCGATGAATTCCACGGTTCGGTGGCCGGCTCTGTCATCGGCGTTTCCGGCGGCAATCCTCTGCATATGGCCGACGCCATGGTCAACGTGCCGCTCTCCGATCGGATCGCTCTTCGCGCGGTCGGCTGGTGGGAAGACGGCGGCGGTTTTATCGACCAGGTTACGCCGGGATTCTCACGGGAAGATGTTAACGATCAACAGGTGGCCGGCGGACGCGTCATGCTCTCTGTGCGCCCGACCGATCGGCTGACCATCACCGGGATGGCTCTGCAGCAGGACATCGATGTCGAAGGCTCTCAGGATTGGCACCTCGGATCCGGCGCGTATGTGAACTCTGCGCAGACGGTCGAGTATTACAGCGACAGCTATAATCTCTACTCGCTCGAAGGGGTCTACGATCTGAGCTTCGGTTCAATTCTCGCGACAGTGTCGCGCACCGAGCACGAACTCATCCGTCCGGCCGATACGACGCCGACGGCCAACGGGTTCGGCGTTCCGGGCGTCGCGGCCTGGATCATGGAGCAGGAACTGGAGGCGACGACGGGCGAGCTGCGCTTTTCATCGTCGTTTGAGGGCCCGTTCCAGCTCGTCGCCGGAGTTTACTACGAAGACAGCCTCACTGAGGGCGAGGGCAGCGTGATCCTCGGGGATGCAAGCACAGGCCTAACGCCTTGCGTGATGTATCAGGAGTGCCATGACAACGGCTTTGTGCCGAACGTAGTTTATTCGCGCACCGGCAATTTCGATATCTCGCAGTACGCGATCTACGCGCAAGGCGACTATCGGTTCACGGAAAGGCTAACGGGGACGCTGGGTGTCCGCTATTACGAAGCCGATCTGCGCGAATACGGCCTGATCCAACAGGATGTATTCGCCCAGGACCCGGTTTGCTCGACATTCTATGTCTATCGCGGCTTTGGCCCGCCCAATCTGTGCGGCTTTGCATTTGGCGACGTGACGGTGCCGTATGATCGCGGCCAAACAAGCGCCACGGAATCGCATACGAGCTACAATCTTTCGCTGTTGTGGGAGGCCACAAGCGATCTCAGTTTCTTCGCGCGCGCGGCCTCCGGCTTCCGGATCGGCGGCATCAACAACACGGTGCTGCTGGCATCGGCGGCAGGTGTTACGGTTCCCGATGCATTCGATCCTGACAGCCTTTGGTCGTACGAACTGGGCGTCAAAAACTACTTCTGGGATCGACGCGGTTATCTCGATCTGTCTGTCTACCGCATCGATTGGTCGGACCAGCAGGTGGAATCGGCTGACCCGTCCGGCGCGTTCGAATTCCGCGTTAACGCCGGTAAGACCGTGATCCACGGCGTGGAGTTGCAAGGCTCGGTCATGCCGGTGAGCGGTCTCACCATTGGCGGCGGCATCGTCTACACGGACGCGCAGCTGGCTGAAGACCTGCCTGCGACAACGTTGGCGATCGGTCTTGACGGTGACACGCTGCCAGGGGTTGCCGAGTGGTCCGCTTCGCTACGCATCGGCTATGAATGGCCGGTCTCGGCGACCATCGATGCGTACACGAACCTTAGTGCGTCGTATCGCAGCTCTACCGCGACGGCTTTCAACTCGACCGATCCTAACTATTTCGAGCTTGACCCGTACACTCTTGTCGATGCGTCCATCGGCCTGCGCACGGGGACTTGGGATTTCCGAGTGTTCAGCCAGAACCTGACGGACGAAGCCGCGCAGCTGGCGATGAATCCGGGACCGGACGGGCTGCGGATCTATTCGCCGCGGCCGATCACGATCGGCGCCCGCGTCGCGACTAGCTTCTAGAGTCAACTGGGAGCGCCCGGCGTGGAAACACGCCGGGCGCATGCCATGCCGCAGATGAATCGTCGCCACGTCCTCAGGTCCGGCGCTCTCCTGCTGGGATCTATGGCCGGCTCCACGAAAGCATTCGCTGAATCAACGCCGCGCCGCCGTGTGGCCGTCATCGGCGCAGGCATAATGGGGCTTTCCGCAGCCTATCACCTTGCGCAACTCGGCGCCGAGGTTGTCGTCCTGGACAAGGAGCCAGGCCCTGGGCTCGGGTGCACGCAGGGCGCTTTTGCGATGCTTATTGCCGATCGCGCCGAAGGGCCGGCTGCGTTCCACAATCTCTACGGCCTTGCGGTGTTGGACTGGCGCCGTCTGGAGGCGGAGCTTGCCGGTCGCATCCGCCCGCAGTGGGGCGGCGTCGTTCATTGGGCGGCGCCCGGTGAAGACGCTGCGGCGCTCGCAGAGAGCGCGCAGGCCGTGCGCAAATTAGGCGGCGCAGCGCGGACGCTCAACGAGGCCGCGTTCGCCGAACTCGTGCCGGGTGTCATTCCTGGGCCACTTGGGCACGCAGTTTTCCGTCCGCATTATGGCGCCGTCGATCCTATGGAGGCGGTGAGCGGCTTGGCGCACGCCGCGCAAGTGCTTGGCGTTCGCTTTGTTTACAGCTGCACGGTGCGAAGGCTGCGCTCCGATAGTTCGAACGTCACCCGCGTCGAAACCGACCTGGGCGACGTGCAGGCCGACGTCTATGTGCTCGCCGCCGGCGCCGGCGTAGACGCGCTCGCGGAGACCGCACGCGTACGAGCGCCGATCCAGCTGGTGTCGGGAACATTGGCGCATTCGCAGCCGCATCCGCGTGTGCTCGACCGCGTTCTGAACAGCCCGACCGCCTCGATCAAGCAGGACGCCAACGGCCGCATCGTGACGGGACTCGACTATCGGCCTGGCGCAGACGGAACGGATACGAGCCAAGGCTATGGCGAGCGGCTCCTCGCGCATGCGGCAGAACTCGTTCCCGGTATTGGCGGTGCGCGGCTCGAACGCATGACGCTGGGCTACGTGCCGATTCCAGGAGACATGCAGCCGATCGTGGGCTTCAGCGCTCAAGCCGCCAATCTCTACCTCCTGACCTCGCTTAGCGGCATCACCATGGCGCCGCTATTAGGACGGCTCGTGGCTGCTGAAATCGTCGAACGCAGGGAAGTGAGCCTGCTGGCGCCCTATCGGCCTGCGCGCTTCGCATGAGATTGCGCGAACGCGGGGAAAAGCCGCTGCTCGAGCGCGCGCGCAGCGTCGCGCAGGGCGTCGAGGCCGTCGGCCGGCTCGCGCGGGACAGGATGCTGCAGGGCTGAGAGAGAAAGCGCGGCGAACACTGCACCGGTTTCGTTATGAACGCCTGTCGCTACGCAGCGCAGCAGGGAATGGACTTCCCCATCGTCGCGCGCGAACCCTTGGGTGCGGATACGCATGAGTTCCTTTCGGAGCACGTCGGTTTGGGTCATCGTAGCAGGTGTAAGCGCGACGAATGCGCCCTCGCTCAAATAGCGTTCGCGCTGTTCATCGCTCTGCATCGCCAGCAGCATCTTGCCGACGGCCGAGCAATAGGCCTCCAATTGCATGCCTTCGCGCGTGAACAGGTGGTCTCGGGCGGGGCCCGCCTTCACCAGATAGGTCACCATATCCCCCTCAAGCACGCCCAGGTGCGCATTCAGCCCGGTTTGCTTGGCCAATGTTTCCAGGATCGGGCGGCTTGCGGCTGCGAGCACGCTGTGAAAAGTGGTGATGCTGGTAAGCCGCAGTAGCGCCATGCCCGGCAGATAACGGCCCCGTCCGATGCGCGTGAGGAATCCCCGGCGTTCGAAGGTCGCCACGATGCGGTGCGCCGTGGCGGGCGGCACGCCGATTTCTCGCGCCAAAGCCGAAACAGAGTTCGTCCCACCGTCCGCGGCGAGCACAGATAGCAGCATCAAAGACTTGTCGAGCGCGAGAGAGGGCGGGGTGCTCACGGGCTGCTTATACCAACTTTCCTCTCACTTGGTGAGATGAAAGGCGCCTCCGCCGTTAGCGAGCGGTGAGCGCGGCGCTTAGACTTGGCGCGTGACTGGGACGTACGAACTCATAGCCGCCCGTCTGCGCGACGCCTATGCGGGCCGTCCTATCGAGCCGCTGCGCGCCGTCCTTCAGGCGACGGACGCGGAGGGCGCCTATGCCATTCAGGCGATCAACACCGATTACTGGCAAGCGCAGGGCCGCCGGATCGTTGGTCGCAAGGTCGGGTTGACGGCGGAGGCCGTACAAAAGCAGCTCGGCGTGGACCAACCTGATTTTGGCGTCCTGTTCGAGGATATGCGCATCGCCAATGGCGGCGTGCTGTCGGCCAGCCAAGTCATTCAGCCGAAAGCCGAGGCGGAGGTTGCATTGGTGCTCGCCGGCGATTTCGATGCGCCGGACGCGAGCCCGGCCACACTTGCCGCTGCAGTCGATTATGCGGTGGCCGCAATCGAGATTGTCGATAGTCGCATCGCCGATTGGAAGATTACCTTCGCCGACACGGTCGCCGATAACGGCTCGTCCGCTTTCTTCGTCCTGGGCGACGAAAAGAAGAAGCTCGACGGACTCGACCTCTACACGTGCGGGATGGCGCTCGAAGCGAACGGCAGACTGGTCTCGGTCGGAGCCGGCGCAGCGTGCCTAGGACATCCACTCAACGCCGCGGCATGGCTCGCGCGCACCCTGGCCAGGCGCGGCGAGCCATTGCGCCGGGGCGATATCGTGCTGACTGGCGCACTTGGGCCGATGGTTACGATCCAGCCGGGAATGAGCGTCCGGGCCGCGATCGGCGGATTGGGCGAGGTCAGCTTCAAATACGAAAGCGCAAGATGATGAGCAAAATCCAGGTCGCGATTATCGGCTCCGGCAATATAGGCACGGATTTGATGATTAAGACGATGCGCCTCTCCGAGGTGCTAGAAATGGGCGCGCTTGTCGGCATCGACCCGGAGTCGGATGGCCTCAAGCGCGCGCAGCGCCTGGGCGTGCCCACGACGACCGCCGGGGTCGAAGGCTTGGTCGCGATGCCGAACTTCAACCATATCCAGATCGTGTTTGACGCGACTTCGGCAGGCGCTCACAAACATCACGATGAGGTGCTGCGCGCACACGGCAAGCGCATCATCGATCTGACGCCCGCGGCCATCGGGCCGTACACGATCCCGACCGTGAACGGCAGGGCCAATCTCGACGCCCCAAACGTCAATATGGTGACCTGCGGCGGACAAGCGACGATACCGATTGTCCACGCTGTGAATCGCGTCGCGAAAGTGCGCTATGGAGAGATCGTTGCCTCGATCGCGTCGAAGTCAGCCGGGCCGGGCACGCGCGCGAATATAGACGAATTCACGGAAACCACGGCGAGGGCGATCGAAAGCATCGGCGGCGCCGATCGCGGCAAGGCGATCATCATCCTCAATCCTGCCGACCCTCCGTTGATCATGCGCGACACCGTCTATTGCCTGTGCGACGAGGCCGATCGGGGCGCGATCGAAGCGAGTGTGGAGGCGATGGTCAAGGAGGTGCAGGCTTACGTGCCGGGCTATCGCTTGAAGCAGAAGGTACAATTCGAGCACATCGGTTCGAACCGTCCGCTGCTGATCCCCGAAATGAACGGCGAGTTCACAGGGCTTAAGGTCAGCGTATTCCTTGAGGTGGAAGGCGCGGCCCATTACCTGCCCGCTTACGCAGGCAATCTCGACATCATGACCTCGGCGGCGTTGCGCACCGCCGAGAAAATCGCGGCCCGCCTGCCGCAAGGAGTCGCTGCGTGAAATTCGATCCGAGCCAAACCAAGCTCTATATCCAGGACGTAACGCTCCGCGACGGCATGCACGCCATCAGGCACCAGTATGGCTTGGGACATGTGAAGGCCATCGCTAAGGCGCTCGATGACGCCAAGGTGGACGCCATTGAAGTGGCGCATGGAGACGGGCTTGCCGGCTCATCATTCAATTATGGCTTCGGCGCGCATACCGATTGGGACTGGATCGGTACGGTCGCCGAAACGCTGAGCCATGCCAAACTGACAACGTTGCTGCTTCCTGGCATCGGCACCATCGAGGATTTGCGGCGTGCCTATGAGATCGGCGTGCGTTCGGTGCGCGTGGCGACCCATTGCACGGAAGCAGACATTGCCAAGCAGCACATCGAGTTCGCTCGCGAGATCGGCATGGACGTCGCCGGGTTTCTGATGATGAGTCACATGAACCCGCCTGAAGCGTTGGCGCAGCAGGCCAAGCTGATGGAAAGCTACGGCGCTCAATGCGTCTACGTGACCGACAGCGGGGGGCGTTTGACCATGGATGACGTGGCCGCCCGCTTTCAGGCTTACGATCGTGTGTTGAAGCCGGAGACCGAACGCGGCATCCATGCGCACCACAACTTATCACTGGGCGTCGCGAACTCTATCGTCGCGGTGCAGAATGGCGCGATACGCGTCGACGCAAGTCTCGCCGGCATGGGCGCGGGCGCCGGCAACGCGCCGCTCGAAGTATTTATCGCGACGGCGGATCTGCATGCGTGGGAACACGGCTGCGATCTCTTCAAGTTGATGGACGCGGCTGAAGACTTGGTGCGGCCGCTGCAGGATCGGCCCGTTCGAGTGGATCGCGAGACTCTGACTTTGGGCTACGCGGGCGTCTATTCCAGTTTCCTGCGGCACGCGGAAAGGGCGTCCGTCGAATATGGAGTCGATACGCGTGAGATCCTGGTCGAACTCGGAAACCGAAAAATGGTGGGCGGTCAAGAAGACATGATCGTCGACGTCGCGCTGGATATTTTATCCCGCAGAGAACGATCCGCTTAGTCCGTCTTGAGCGGGTGTTGTCAGCGCTGCGGTGCTTGCGTCCGCGTTACGCTGCGGCGCGATAACCGGTGAGCGCGCGCATCACGGCGCACGCTCAGGACCTGGGCTTCGGAGGAATGGCGCGAGCAGCGCCAGCGCGGCGCCTGCGTGGACGAAGCCGCCCGGCACCCACATGAGGATGCCGGCCAGCTGCTGATCTTCAGTGGCGGTGAGGCCCTGCGGCGTCATGCCCAAGGCCGCGTAGGGCGCGTACCACGGGCTCTCGGAAAATGACATCAGCGCGCCCAATGCGCCGCCGATCATGGAGGTCGCAAAAAGGCAAAGCGCCCGCAAACCGACAGGGCGTCGCACGTCCAGAACCGCCGACCAGAAGAGTAGAGCGGTCACAAAGAAACAGATGTGCTGCACCGCGTGCCAAAAGTCGCTCCAGAGAGCGAGATCGAACAGAGAAGGCGCATGCCAAAGCCATAGGGCGGCCGCCTGCGCACCGGTCGCCGCCAAAGGCGCCGAAATTGCGCGCCAAAACCCGCTTGTCCCTGCGGCTATACCTCCGACCCACGAGCGCCAGGGTTGCGCTAGGCCCCATAACAAGCTCGGCATTGGCCGCGCGATAGCGAAGAAGGGCGCCGCGACCAGCATGATGATCTCGTGCTCGATCATGTGCATCGTGAAGGAGCGTTCGCCGGCGGCGTGCAGAGGCGATAGCACGGCCAGCGCAAGAACGATCCATGCGGACGCGAACCAGAGCGCTTCCCGGCGCAGCAGCGGCTTTCCTCCGCTGCTGCGGCGCCAGCGCCGGATGAAACCGACGCTCCAGAGCAGAGCCGAGGCCGCGAGAGGAAGAGTGAGCCACAACGCAAATGTCCAGCCCGCGTCGTCGTCAGAGCCGCCTCTCGCGTGCGCGAGCGCGGACGTGGGTGTGATCACAGCAACGGCAAGTATCGGCAGCACCCGCATGTCAGCTCTAAAGGCCGGCCCTCGGGGTTGGGGTCCATGGTCGCGGGCAGGGAGGCTGCCGACCGGTCAATTACGCAAGTCTCGCATGCGTTTTTGGAAAGGTATCCCGAGCCCGCCAGATTCCAAGGGGCAGATATTTTCGTTGTGAAGCCTAGATTACACTTCTGCGCGCGCGCAAACCGTTCACACGCGCGATAAGCGGGTGAATTCTAGGTCAGTCTTGGGCGCCAGTTTGCGCGGCGGGGGTTGTTCATGCCGAGCGCGTCCACGTTCGTAGGATGATTATCCTTTGTTACGCGGCCGCGCCCTCGCCACATCCGCGCCTCGCTCCGCGATCATCATCGGCGCGGGTGGCGAGATCGGGGGGACGTAAGCGCGGAGCGGGTTCCGCGCCAATGGTTCGGGTGAGTGAGCCTAGTCCGAGCCGCACATAACAAGGTTGGTGGAAGGATGGATCACGATTTCTGCAACGCCGACGGCGCCCGGCGCCTCAAGCAGCGGATCGAGGAATACTGGCGCGATCGTGGCTACCAAGTCGATGTGAAGCTGGTGGAAGCGGGGTTTGTGGCAGCGATGCGTTCGGCGCGCACCGATGTGCGCAGCGACATGGTCAATGGATTGCCCACCAAACGCGCGAGCGCGAACGATAGAGGCGGTCCAAACCCTAATCGCCGCGGCCTGATGGAGGTCGCGTAAGCGCCTGATTCTGCTTACGGGCGCGCTGCCAGCAGGCGGCGGCAGACCGGCGCCAGATCGGAATAGCGGTCGAGTATTGCGTCGGCGCCGAGGGTCTCGCAGGCGCCGTCGCAATATCCAAAGCGCACCACGATGACGGGGGCGCCTGCGCCGCGCGCCGCGCCGACATCGGCGACGGTGTCTCCGATCATCACCGATCGGCGCACCGTCCCGCCCGCGCGCGCCACAGCAGCCTCGTAGTGTTCCGGATGCGGTTTGCGCTGCTGGACAGCATCGGCGCCGACCACGGCTGAGAACCGCTCGATAAGTCCCAGCGCATCAAGCAATTGCAGCGAAAGATCGGTGCGCTTGTTGGTGCAGACCGCGAATTTCGCGCCCAGCGCAGCGAGCCCATCCATCGCTTCGGTCAAGCCCGGAAAGGGCTTCGACTCACGCGCGATGTCCGCTCGGTAGAAGCCGATAAAGTCCTGCACCAGTGCGTCGATCCGTTCGGCGGCGAAGCTTACGCCGTAGAGAGCGCTCGCCCGCTCGATCATCACGCGCGCGCCCTGGCCCACGAACTGGCGTACGGTCTCCGGCTTTACCCGCGCCAAGCCTTCGATATCCAAAGTCCGGTTGAGGGCGCGCGTCAGGTCGGGCGCAGTGTCCACCAGCGTGCCGTCGAGGTCGAACACTATGGTGGCGTCCGCAAGTTCGCCGCTTGTCATATTGCGCCCTGAGTTCGCTCCGGCTCCCGGTTTGGGTTAGAACCGTCTCCGGATTCGGCCAAGCGGAGCTAGAGGCGAGATGAGCCGGTCGCGGGCGGCGATCATCCTGGCGGCGGGCCAAGGCACGCGGATGAAGTCCGCGATGCCGAAAGTGCTGCATGAAGTTGGCGGGCGCGCCATGCTCGACTGGGCGATCGCTGCGGCCGCCGCCACGGGCGCGCAACGCACGGTCGTCGTCACCGGCGCGCACGCCCCGGCGGTGGGCGAATACGTTGCAGGAAAACTCGGTCCGGCCGCCTCCGTCACCCAGGATCCGCCACTCGGAACAGGCCATGCGGTGCGTGCAGCGGAACCCTCGCTTGCAGATTTCGACGGCGATGTCGTCATTCTGTACGGCGACGCCCCGTTCGTGCCGCCGCCGCGTATCGAAGAGATGTTCAGCCAGCGCGCGGCCACGGGCGGGCTGGTCATCCTCGCTTTCGAGGCCAAGGATCCTACAGGCTACGGCCGTGTCGTGCTTGGTGACCACGGCGCGGTCGATCGCATCGTGGAGCATAAGGACGCCAACGAAGCTGAGCGCGCGAGCCGCCTCTGCAATTCCGGCGTGTTGTGCGCGGACGCCCGCACCCTTTTTAAGCTGCTATCGAGCGTGCGCAATGAAAACGCCAAAGGCGAATACTACCTGACCGACGTCGTTGCCTTGGCGCGCGGCGCCGGCATCGCAACACACGTGCTGATTGGCGAAGAAGGCGATGCCATGGGCGTGAACTCCCGCGCCGAACTCGCCGCGGCGGAGGCCGTATTCCAGCGCCGCATGCGCGTGGCGATGATGGAAGCCGGCGTCACGCTGATAGACCCTGACAGCGTGTTTTTCTCTTACGACACGCAAATCGCCGCGGACGTTGTGATTGAGCCGGGCGTTTATTTCGGCAAAGGCGTGAGGATCGCACAAGGCGCGCGGATCAAGGCCTTTTGCCACATCGAGGGGGCCGAGATCGGCGCGGGCGCCAACGTGGGGCCGTCGGCGCGACTGCGCCCGGACACGAAGCTCGGACCCGGCGTGAAAATCGGCAACTTCGTTGAAGTGAAAAACGCCACCTTCGGCGCAAAGGCGCAAGCCAGCCACCTAACCTATGTCGGTGACGCCGACGTCGGTGCGCGCGCCAATCTCGGCGCGGGCACGATTACCTGCAATTACGACGGCTTTGACAAGTACCGAACCACGATAGGGGCGGACGCCTTTATCGGCTCCGACACCGCATTGGTTGCGCCGGTGAAGGTCGGCGAGCGCGCCTACACCGGCACCGGCAGCGTCATCACCAAGGACGTGCCCGATGGCGCGCTCGCGGTCGCGCGTTCCAGGCAGGTCAATGTCGAAGGCTGGGCAGACAAGAACCGTGCAAAGAAACAGAAGGCGAAGGAAACGTAGTGAGCGACGCCGATCTCGCTAAGTTTAATGCGGCGCAAGCTGCGCTAGAGTACGTCAAGGACGGCATGATCGTCGGCCTTGGCACCGGCTCGACTTCCGCGCATCTCGTGCGGCTTCTCGGTGAGCGCGTTCGCCAGGGCTTGCGGGTAAAGGGCGTGCCGACATCGGAAGCGACGCGCAACCTGGCAGAGCAGGTCGGCGTGCCGCTCTTGGAGATCAGCCAGGTGACGTCCATCGATCTCGATATCGACGGCGCCGATGAAGTCGATCCCGCCTTCCGCCTGATCAAAGGCGGCGGCGGCGCCCTTTTGCGCGAGAAGATCGTGGCGGCCGCGTCCAAGCAGATGGTTGTCATCGCCGATGAGACCAAATGGGTGGAGACGCTCGGCGCTTTTCCGCTGCCGGTGGAAGTCGCCCGCTTCGGTTTTGCGCTCACCGCCCAACGCATCCGGGATGCCCTGATCGAAACCGGATGCGCCGGTCATGATGTCGTGCTTCGCGTTTCGGGCAAGGCGAACGAACCTGTTGTCACCGACGGCGGCAACTACATTATCGACGCGCACGCGCAACGCATTCCCAACGCTGAGGCTTTGGGAGCGCATCTTCAGGGTATCGCCGGCGTGGTGGAACACGGCCTGTTTTTGGGGCTGGCGACGACGGTGATCCTGGGGCGGGCGAAGGGCGTCGAAGAGCGCTCGCGCTAGCGTTCATCGTTGGACGCGCGTGGCGCTCAGGCAGCCTTGCGTTTTTTCTTCCCCGCGCGTTTAGCCGCCATTTTCTTCGTTACCGGCCTGCGCGCCGGCTTGGTCGGTTTGCACTTCTCACAGGCGCATATGCCCTTCAGAAACTCGTTGAAATAGTTCGTGCCGTAATCATAGTTCAGCTCTTCGCCCGGTTTGATGCGCCTGCGAGCGTGGATGAAGACGCGGCCCTTATAGGTGTTGGGTTCGCAGTTCGGCCGGCAGGAATGGTTGATATAGCGCGCCGTGTTCCAGCGCGGCGAACCATCGATGGTTTTGCGCGAGTGCACCTCAAACAGATATTTGGAGCGGCTCTTTTCCTCCTGCTCCGGGGTCAATTCAGGGCCCCGGTATTCGATGATGCAGGCGCCTTTCGGAATCTCGCTCTCTGTAAAGAGCCCCAAGCCCGTCCTGGAGCGGCGCACCACAAGATCGAACTTGCCCGGTTTGTAGCTCAATCTGGTCATGCGTCCCGCACCCGAATCTGAAGCGCCTTTTGATCCTCACAATGGCCGGCAAAGGCAAGGGCGGGCGCTGCGGCAAAACGTGTTGGACCAGGAACGCCTGCGCATTGAGCGCCGCAGCGCTCTCGCACAAAGCCGGTTCAGGCGATACTTTGCGGCGCCCGGAACCGAGCGTAGGCGCATGGCCGAACGCATACCCATCTTCGCTGACCGCGCCGACGCCGGGCGCCGTTTAGCGGCGCCGCTGAGCGCCATGAGCATTCGCAATCCCGTCGTGCTGGCCCTCGCGCGCGGGGGCGTCCCCGTCGGCTATGAGATAGCGCTGGCACTGAAAGCGCCGCTCGATGTTCTGCTCGTGCGCAAGATCGGCGCCCCCGGTCACGAGGAGTTTGCGCTGGGTGCGGTTGTGGAGGCGGCGACGCCGATCGTGGTGCTGAATGAGGGCTTGCCGGCGCGTTTCTTGACCCACGTACAGGAGCAGGCGGCGCGGCAGATCGAGGAGATTGAGCGGCGTCGACAAATGTATCGCGACGGCGGCGCTTTGCTGCCGGTGGCTGGCCACGCGGCCGTTATAGTCGATGACGGGATCGCAACGGGCGCCACTTTTCGCGCCGCGCTCGAAGCCATGAAGCAGCTGGAGGTCACTCAAGTAATAGCCGCCATTCCGGTCGCACCCGCGGAAAGCTTGCCTGCCATCCAAGCCATGGCCGACGAGGTCGTGTGCCTCGCCACCCCCGAGCCCTTCTATGCTGTTGGGCTGCACTACGGAGACTTCAGTCAGACGACTGACGCCGAAGTCGTCGCCCTGCTACAGTCTTCCCGACAGACCGGGCCAGCGTGAGGCTTGGCTGGGGTGCTAGGATTCGAACCTAGGAATG
>CAZIOD010000003.1:0-69434 GCA_964540785.1 uncultured Terricaulis sp. | reverse complement strand
GCCGCGTCGTCCGCATCGCGCAAGCGATGCATTGCTAGGCGTGACCCATCCGCGTCCCGCTCTCCGCCTCGCGCGAGCCCATGCCCGCGCACGACGATGACCCATGCCCAAAGGAAACGCGATGAACAAGGAAACACTGAAGCAAGTTGAGAACGCGCGGCGTCAGGCAAACCGCGCCGCGAAAAACGGCGATCACGCCGCCGCCGAACGCTGGAGCAAAACCGCCGAGCGTCTCGCCGCCGCGGTCGAAACCGCGGACGCGGCGCAAGCCGCTGACGAGGAGACGCGCATCATGCAGCAGGCCGAGGCCGAGCAGGCGGTGATCGCGCTCTTCGTGCAAGTCGCCCATATCGCCTTGGCGATGGTGCACGCGCCCATGCAAGCGCCGGCGGCGTTCCAGGGCCTCATCAAGCTCTGGCGCGAGCAGAACCTCGGCGAAGGCGAAGAGGACGCCGAGCGCGCGGCCGCCAAGCTTGCCGCTTCGCACGCGGCGTTTCTCGAGGACCGCTTGGAGGACACGCTGCCCGCCTACGTGCGCGAACATCTCGACGCGGCATGGAAGCAGCGGCGCGCAGAACTGGAGGGCGAGCGCATTATTCCAGCGTATTGGGACTAACGACGCCCCGCCCCTTCGCGGGGCGGGGTTAGGGGTGGGGGTATGGGCGGCAGCTTTTCACGATAAAGCGCTGCTCGTACTCACGAAGGAAGAATGGAGAGGGATTGAGCAGATCGTCGCTCCGCTGCGCACTAGTTCGGCCATGGGTCGGCGGCGCACGCCATGCCCCATACGCCGCGCTGGGCTTGCCGCGCGGCGGCCTCCTCGTCGGCATAGGCGCCGTTGCTGTCGGCGGGCGCGTCGCGCGCCCAGCCATTAGCGACCATATGTTCGTTGAGGTCGGTCTCGCCGACGCGGCAGCGCGCCATGTCGCGGCCTTCCGCATCCGGCAGATCGGAAATGCGGCAGCGCACTTCCTTGGAGCGCACGATGTCCCGCAGCGCATCGGTAGCAGCACGATACACGTTGGTCTGGCCGCACATGGCGCGTGGACGCGGGATTTCGATGCCGTCGAAGCGGATGCGTCTTTCGCCGATGCGGATAGTGTCGCCATCGCTGATGGTGGCGACGCCGACAATCTCGGAAACGATGCCGGCGTCCGCTTTGGCGGGTTCAGCCGGCGTCTCTTTCGCGGGCTCCGGCGCGCACGCTGTAAGCGCCAGGACAAGCGCCGTGATGTGCCACAGGTTCATCGCGCCCTCTGTCCGCCACGAACTCCCGGCGCTTTCTCGCACGCGCCGGCTTGTGAAGGAAGCACATGCAGGCGATAGGCTGGCGAGGTTCATGTGTGAGGAGGCGGCGATGCGGGCGATGCTTGCGGCGGCGGCGCTGATGCTGGCGGCGTGCGGACAACAAGGCACGGGCGCGCCGCTGCCGCCGGTGCGAGAGGGTGCGCAAGCGCCGTCGACCCAGGCCCGGCCGTCAGGCGAGGTCAAGCAGGCGCAGATCCCGGCCGATCAGGTGGAGCAGTACATGGCCGGCGTGCGCCGCTATCTCGATCTCGCAACCGATCAGCTCGGCGCCGGCATGCGGGCGGCCGAGGGCTTCAGCGACGAGACGGTCGGCATGCAGCCTGGCGCGGATCATCGCTGGCAAGTGGAGCTCGCCGGCGGCCACGCCTATCGCATTGTTGGCGCGTGCGACGACGATTGCAGCAATCTCGACATCGAGTTGATCGACGTCGCCACCGGCGGCGTGGTGGCCAGCGACATGCTCGAGGACGACTTTCCAGTGGTGGACTTCACGCCGCAGTCTGACGGCCGCTACATCGTGCGCCTGCTGATGCAGTCATGCTCGGTGGCGCCTTGTTTTGCCGGCGCGCGCGTGCTGTCGGGGGCCCGGGAGGAGGCGGGCAGATAGCCTTCAGGCGTAGGGAAAGCATTCCTCGCGCGGCAGATCGAGGTTGTAATGTTTCGCGAGGGCGTCGATCGCCCGCTCATGGGCGGCGTACGGATCGGAATTGTCCGGCCCGACGATGACGATGCGGAAGTTCACTTGGTTCCGCCCTTCGGGAGGAAGCATCGCCGTCGCTAGGCCTTCGCCGGCATCGGAGCGCAAGGTCAGGAACACCGGCATCGTGCGTGTGACGTGATCCTTAAGGCCGATTCCCTGCTCGAAAGTCGGCGTGCCGGCCGGCGCGCGATAGCTTTCGCGGGCGGCGACCTCGTAGCGGCGAAAATACTTGTCGACGGCGTGACGCATCAGCGCCGCCTCAGCCTCGGCCTCCGCCTCCGTCTCAATTCTGAACCAGGTCGCGCCGCCCGGCGCGTCGCATACGTACCGCATATCGCCAATATAGCGTGCGGATCGGAAGAAATTATGGAGATCTCGTCAGCTTCGCAGTTTGTGCTCAGCAGGGCACGTCAACGGTCACGTAACGGTTGGCGTAACGGTCCCACTGGCGTTCGCTGCGCATGCATTGCTCGCGATCCTCGCGGTAGGGATCGTACGCGCCTTCATAGCCATAATCGCGCTCATACGCCGAACCGGCCCGGTCGTCGTAATAACGGTCGTCATAGCGCGGCGCTGAACGGTAGGCGCTGTCGTCGTAACGGCACGGATCGTGGCAACCGCGCGGGGGCGGGGGCGGGGCGCAGCGCTGGTAATTGTCGTAGCAATTGTTGTCGCGGCGCTGGTTGGCCATCGACCCAATGGCCAGCCCGACGATCAGCCCCACCGCCCCGGCCGCGAGCGCATCGCCGCGGTCGCGGTCGCGATAGCGCCCGCGCCGGTGGTCATAATCGCGGTAATAACCGCGGTCGTAATAGCCATGCCCGCGCCGGTCCCGCGCATCTGCAGCGGTCGGGGCGAACATCGTTGCAGCGAGGACAAACGCTGCCAACACGGCTGAGATCTTGCGGATCATATCATTGCTCCCGTCCAAGCCTTGCGCCGGCCAGGCTGAATGCAAGCTGAATCGGAGCTGAACGAATGGTCCAGCGGATGTCGGACGGCGGTCTGCGGGGGCGTCCTTGGATGGAACAGCAGAGGTGTGGAGGATCCACGCATTTCGGACGGCCTCGACGCCAAGCCTGTGATCTTCGCGGGTTCGAAACCAGCTGTGTGCGCCCAAAGGAGCGCCCGCGGGCAGCGGGCTCTCCCGTCCTGGGTTGGCGGCAGGGCGGCGCTACTCGCCACCGGCGCCGCTGTCGGTCGGAAATCCGCGCACGCGCAAAAGAGCGTTCACGTCCGGGTCGCGGCCACGGAAGCGGCGATAGGCTTCCGCACGGTCTGACGAGTTGCCTTCGCCGAGGATAATATTGCGCATTCCCGCAGCGATGGTCGGATCAAAGACGTTGCCGCTCTGCTCGAAATATTCCCACGTATCGGCATCCATCACCTCCGACCAAAGGTAGGAATAGTATCCGGCCGAATAGCTATCGCTTGAGAACAAGTGCCCGAATTGGGGCAGGCGGTGGCGCATGGCGATCTCGCTCGGCATGCCGATCGCCGCCAGCGTCTCGCGCTCGAACGCATCCGGATCGGTGATGGGTTCGGCGCGGTTATGCAGCGCCATGTCAACCAGGGCGGAGGAGAGATACTCCACGGTCTCGTAGCCCTGGTTGAAGGTCGCCGCATTGTTGATGCGATCGACCAGCGCCTGCGGCATGGGCGCGCCGCTCTCGTAATGGCGCGCGAAGCGGTCGAGAATCGGGCGTGTCAGCACCCAGTGCTCATGCACTTGGCTTGGAAACTCCACGTAGTCGCGCGGCGTGACCGCGAGCCCGGGATAGTTCACCTCCGAGAGAAGGCTATGCAGCGCATGCCCAAACTCGTGAAATAGCGTGTGCGCGTCGTCGAGCGAGATGAGTATCGGCTCTCCTTCCGCGCCGCGCACGAAATTGTTGTTGTTGGAGGTTACCGCCGTGACGGTCGTGCCGGTGAAGGTTTCGTGGCCGCGATAGGTTGAAGCCCATGCGCCCGAACGTTTACCGGCGCGTGCGAAGGCGTCGAAATAGAAAACTCCGCGGTGCGCGCCCGCGCTGTCGCTGACTTCGAACACCCGCACGTCGGGGTGGAAGACGGGAATCGATCCGGTGATCTCACGGAAGTTGAGACCGTAGAGTTGATTTGCCATGTAGAACGCGCCCTCGACCATGTTGTCGAGTTGGAAGTAGGCGCGCACCTCGTTCTGATCGAGATTGTATCGGTCGCGGCGCACCTGTTCGGCGTAATACAGATAGTCCCAGGGCGCGATGGTGATGCGCGCGCCCTGGCGATCGGCGATCGCCTGCATGTCCGCAACCTCTTCGCGCACGCGTGCGACCGCCGCCGGCCAGACGCGCATCATCAACTCCTGAGCGCGCGCCGGATCGTGCGCCATGGTGTCGTCCATGCGATAATGGGCGTGCGTCGGAAAGCCGAGAATCTGCGCGCGCTCGGCGCGCAGCGCGACGATCTCGCCGATCAGCTGGTTTGTGTCGTTGGCGTCCCCATTGTCGCCGCGGTTTTTGAACGCGGTCCAGACTTGCTGACGAAGACGGCGGTTCTGGGAAAAGGTGAGGAAGGGATCGACGCTAGAACGCGTGTTCACCACCGCCCACGCGTTGGGCTGGCCGCGTTCGACCGCAGCGGCGCGCAGGGCGGTGCGGATGTTGTCCGGCAGTCCGGCAAGGTCGGCTTCCCGGTTAATGTAGGTCGCGGTGTTCTCGTCTGCGAGCAGGCGACGATTGAACTCCGTGAACTTCGAAGAAAGCTCGGTATTGATCTCGCCGAGGCGGGCTTGCTGCTCGGGCGTCAGCGCGGCGCCAGCACGCACGAATTGCGCATGCGTCCGTTCGAGCAGCCGCAATTGCTCGGCGTTCAAGTTCAAGCTGGCGCGCTGTTCGTAAAGAGTGTGGATACGCTGAAAGAGGTTGCGATCGAAAGTGATCTCGTTTTGCGCGCGGGTAAGGCGCGGAAACCACTCCGCCTGCACGGCCTGCACCTCGGGCGTGGAGACGCTCGACGACAGCACCGAGAAAAGCGTACCGGCGCGGTCGAGATGCCGCCCGGCGTTTTGCATCGCTTCTATAGTGTTGGCGAATGTGGGTGCGGCCGGATTGTTTGCGATGGCTTGCACCTCGGCCCGTTGCAGCCCGATGCCGAGCTCGAACGCCGCGGGAAACGCGGCGGTCTGCGCCTGATCCCAGGGCGGAACGCCGCCGTGCGGGCCGGGCCATGCCTGCAACAACGCATTCCGGTTAGCCTCCGCGGTAAGCCGGGCGATATCGCTCTGCGCGGTTGCGTAGGCCGAGGCGCCGCCGGCGCCGACGCCTGTGGCGCAACCCGCTAGTGGAATTACGGCCGTAGCCAAAAGGATGGCGAGGACATGCGGTTTCATGGAACCCCCAAAAAAGGACGCCCGGCGCGCGGGGCGGATTGACTGACCGGACTGTCTAAGCCGGGATCGCCGCGCCGCAAGGGCGGGGGGCGCCCACGCCTGCGGCTTTTGCGACGAAAGGGCCGGTAAGGCTTACCGGGCGCACCCGCCCCTGCTAAGGGACCCGCCAAGGGACGACTCAACGGAGGGACGCTCATGCGGTCTGTGGCATTGGCTCTGGCGTCGGCGTGCGTGCTAGCGGCGTGCAATCCGGGCGCGCCCTCAGGCGGGGGCGGGCTGTTTCCGGATCTGACGCGTGCCTCCTACCGCGCCGAGGCGACCGTCCAAAGCCCGGACGACGGCGCGATACCCGTGGTCATGATCCGCAGCGGCAATAAGATGCGCATGGAGATGGCGGCCGCGCCGATGGGCGAGATGGCCATCATCAGCAACGGCGACACCGGCGAGAGCTTCGTACTCGTCACGAATGGCGGGCAGACGACAGCGATGCAGATGTCGGCGATCGATTACGAGAATCCCGCTGAACACTGGAACGCCGAATATGCCTCGAGCGCAACGCGCACCGGGTCTTGCTCGGTTGCCGGCGAGTCCGGCGCAGAGTGGACGCGCGAGGCTAACGGCGAGCAATCGACAGTGTGCGTGACCGACGACGGCGTCATTCTGAAAGCGACTCAAGACGGGCGAACGACCTGGGAGACCACAAGCGTACGGCGCGGTCCGCAGAGCGCCGACCTCTTCGTGCTGCCGGCCGGCGTGCAGGTCATGGAGATGAGCGCCATTGCGGGTGCGGCCGCAAGCGCGGCGGTGGGCGGCGGCATGACGCCGGAGCTTTGCGCACAAATGCGTAACGCAGGCGCGCCGGCCGACGCGCTTTCGCGCGCCGGTTGCCCTTAAGTTATCGTTTTCCCGTCGCAGTCGCGGCGGGTCTGCAATACCGTCGCCCCGAGGCGCCGTAGCCCGTTGTGCGGCGCATCGCGGCGGGCTACAGGACAAGGCTCGCTCGGGACTCCACGGACGCTAAATGGTTAATTTTGCAGAGGCAGCGGCCTTCGCGCCGGAGGCGGCGTCCCGCCTGATGGCCCTGCTTCCGCGGGAGTTTCAGGACGCGTTCGTGCAATCGCCGAACGTGTTCATGCTGTTCATGTCAATGGGTCTGGCCGCGGTGCTCGTCGCCGCGTTTTGGATGCTTAACGGCATGGGCAAGGCCAGCCGCATGGCGCGCATCGCTTTGCGCGCCCAGGCGCTGAAGCGCACTAAAGACCACCGGGCGTTGGTGTTGATCGCCGAGATCGAAGGCGGCGGCGCGGGACTGCGCCAGGAGATGAAAGAGGCGGTCGAAGATAATTTCGGCCTCTTCTCCTTCGAACAGAATGTCGAGGTCGACCTCTTTCCGATCAAACTGAAGACGCTTTCACCGCTCGCGCATCCGGAGGCGCGCCGCCGTGTCGCCGTGGAAGCGGCCGAGGCGCTCGAACGTTCGGCGGGCGACGTCATCGTTTGGGGAAAGCGCACGCTCACCGGTAGGTTGGACCTGCGCGTCACAACGCTTCCCGGCTATGGACGCACCCATGATGTGCAGGATTTCCTCTTGTCCTGGCGCGTCGGTCGTCCATCGGAAGCAGCGCAGCGCGCGCTCGCGTTTGCGCTGGCGCGCAAGGCGAGACCCGTGTTGCACCGTCCGCAGGATTACAAACCGGATCGCCTGCAGCCGATCGTGGAAGCGCTAGATCAGATGGTCGAAGCGCAGCCAGAGGAAGTCAGCGAAAACTTGCAGCTCGATATCCTATCGGATTTCGCCTCGGGCGCGTTGAGCCTTGGCGAGCGCGGCGGCCACATCAAGTGGCTGTCTAAGGCGCTCGATGCGCGCCAGAACTATCTCGATCGTGTCGATCGGACGACCGACCCCAGCGCCTGGGGCGCGGCGCAGCAGGAGATCGGGCGTGCACTTACTGCGCTCGGTGAACGCGAAGGCGCTCGCGATAAGCTGGAAGAGGGGGCCTCGCGCTTGCGCCTGGCCATGGACGCGCTGCGCTCGACCGACTCGCTACAGCAGGCCGAAGTCGCGCTACGCGCCCTGCAGCGCGCCGAACAAACGCTGCAACAGCGTCGGCGCGTCGGCCTGCGCTGGCCCACCTGATCCGCTAGTTTTCGTCCAACGCCTCGCGAATGCGGCGGGCGAGTTCGGCTTTGCGATAGGGCTTGGTGAGAATCGGCGCGTCGGGATCGACCTCACCGCGACCCGTCAGCGACTCTTGCGGATAGCCGGAGGTGAACAACACCTTGAGCTCAGGTGTGGAGCGACGCGCCTCGTCGGCCAGCTGCCAGCCATTGACCCCGCCGGGCATGACGACGTCGGTGAACAATAATGTCGGACGTGCGCCGCTTTGCAGCATCGCCAACGCCTCGCGCCCATCGGCCGCCACTAGCACGCGATAGCCCAGCGACTCCAACGAGGCGATCACATGGCTGCGGACGAAGGGATCGTCCTCCACCACGAGCACCGTTTCATGGCCGCGGGCTGCCACGGTGGCCTCAAGCGCTCGTGGCGTTGCCGTGTCATGCGTCGGCGAGATGGGCAGATAGAGCCGCACGCTCGTGCCGAGGCCGAGTTCGCTATAGATTGTTGCGTGGCCGTTCGACTGTTTGGCGAAGCCGTACACCATTGGAAGCCCGAGTCCCGAGCCCTTGCCGACTTCCTTGGTGGTGAAGAAGGGCTCGAACGCATGCGCAAGCGTATCGCGGTCCATGCCGGAGCCGTCGTCTGTGACGGCGATGGAGACATAGCGCCCGGCGCGCACCTCATTTGCGGGACCGAGCGAGTCGGTATCGAGTTCGATCTCTTCGGTCGTGAGCGTCAATAGACCGCCGTTCGGCATTGCGTCCTGTGCATTGAGCGCGAGATTGAGCAGCGCCGATTCCAGTTGGGCGGCGTCGGCGAGCGCCCAGACTGCCTGTTGGGCGGTGCGTACCTGCAGTTCGATGTCTTCGCGCAGCGTGCGGCGCAGAAGCACCTGCATGTTCTCAACGAGTTCGTTACAGTCGACCGCTGTAGGCTGGAGGATTTGCCGGCGGCCGAACGCGAGCAGCCGCTGGGTCAATTGCGCGCCACGCTCTGCTGCATCAGCAATATTGTCGGCCAGGCGGCGCAAGTCTTCGCGCGCTTTAAGCCGCAGCGAGAGGGCCTCCGCATTGCCGAGAATCACAGTCAGCAGATTGTTGAAATCGTGGGCAATACCACCGGAGAGCTGGCCGATCGTTTCCATTTTCTGCGCTTGCGCCAGCTGTTCTTCGGTGCGCTTGCGCAAAGAGAGGTCATGAATGACGCCGACGAAAATGGACTCGCCTTCCTGCTTGGCTTCGCCGACGGAAAGATCCATGGGAAAAAGGGAGCCGTCCTTGCGCAGTCCTGTCACCTCGCGGCCGATGCCGATAATCTTGGCTTCACCGGTTCGGCGATAATTGGCGATATAGCTGTCGTGCTCATCGCGATAGGGCGGGGGCATCAGCATACGAACGTTCTGCCCGATGACCTCGCGCGCCTTGTAGCCGAACATCCGCTCGCAGGCGGGATTGAACATGAGGATGTTCGCGAAAGCGTCGATCAGGATCACGCCGTCGACCGCCGTTTCCACCACCGCGCGCATGCGTTCGGAGCTTTCGCGCAACGCCTTCTCCGCCGCCTTGCGCTCGGTGAGATCGCGGATGACGCCGACAAAGATCGGCTCGCCGTCTTCCAGCGCTTCGCCGACGGAAAGGTCCATTGGGAAGGTTGCGCCGTTTTGCTTGCGCCCCAGCACCTCGCGGCCGATGCCGATGATCTTCCGTTCGCCGGTCTCTCGATAATTGCGCAGATAGGAATCGTGCCGGCTCTGATACGGCTCTGGCATCAGCAATTTGACGTTCTGGCCAAGCACGTCTTCCACACGATAGCCGAACAGACGCTCGCAAGCCGGATTGAACATCAGGATCTTGCCGTGCGCGTCGATGGCGATGACGCCGTCGACGGCGGTGTCGACCACCGCCTGCAGCCGCGCCTGCTGCGGGCTCACGCGGTTTCCCCCCGCTTGGCAAGCAAGCGCTCGAGCACCGCAGCAAGTTCGCGTGCTCGAAACGGTTTGATCAGCACCTCATCGGCGCCGCGCGCACGTGCAAGCGCACGCACCGATTGTCCGTCCATCACGCTAGCACCGGAAATGGCCACTATAGGCAGCGCCGGCCAGCGCGCGCGCACTTTCGCGATCAGCTGCGCGCCGTCCGTGCCCGGCATGTTGAGGTCGGTGACGACGGCATCGATCTCCTCGCGCGCCGTCAGGTCGTAACCGGCCGCCGCGCTTGGCGCGGTGAGCACTTTGTACCCCGCATCGCCGAGACCCAGCGCGAGCGCATCGCGCACGAACACGTCGTCGTCGATCAGACAGATGCGCGCGTCACCCCTCATGGTCGTGAAGACTAGCGCGGCCTGTGCGCGTCGTCACGCGCATGTGGCTCTGCAGCAGGTATTGACGGCGTGTCGATTCGCATGCGTCAGGCGACGTCGAGACCTGTCGGACAGCTGACGCCGGTGCCGGCGAGCCCACAATAACCGCCGGGATTCTTCGCCAGATATTGCTGGTGGTAGTCTTCGGCGTAGTAGAAATCAGTCGCCTCGCGGACTTCAGTGGTGATCGGCCCATAGCCTGCTGCGCGCAGACGCTCGCCGTACGCGGCGCGCGCAGCATGCGCGGCCTCATGCTGTGCGGCAGAAGTCGTGTAGATTGCGGAACGATATTGCGTGCCGATGTCGCCGCCCTGGCGCATGCCCTGGGTCGGGTCGTGGTTCTCGAAGAAGATGCGCAACAGCTCAGCGTAGCTCACTTGCTTAGGATCGAAAACCACGCGGACCACCTCGGTGTGGCCGGTGCGACCGGTGCAGACTTCTTCGTAGGTCGGGTTCGGCGTTGCGCCGCCGGCATAGCCGGCGGCTGTGGTCCATACGCCTGGGGTTTGCCAGAACTTACGTTCGGCGCCCCAGAAGCAGCCGAGCCCGAACACGGCCTCTTCGAGCCCTTGGGGAAAGGGGGGCTTCAACGCTTGGCCGGTGACCGCGTGCGTCGCGGCCGTGGGAATCGGGCCGGTCCGGCCTGGCAGGGCTTCTTCCGGCGTGGGCAGGGTGCTGAGCTTGGCCATGAGACTCCTCTCTACGCCTCTATATAGGGCCGGCGCCGGCGTCTGCGGGAGAGGTCTGCGCGCGTGCGCGTGCGGCAGTTGCAAGCGGGGCGCGCCGCCCCCATAAACCGCCGCGCCGGAGAGGTGGCCGAGTGGCTGAAGGCGCACGCCTGGAACGCGTGTATGGGTGCAAGCCCATCGAGGGTTCGAATCCCTCTCTCTCCGCCAGCCGGTTCGCTTCTATCCGGCGATGTGGCGTCAAATCGCGAGTTCGCCTTAGCGGCGCAGATTCTTGCGTACAATGGCGGCGATGATGATCAGGAACGCAGCCAGGCGCAGCAGGTAAAGCCAGCTGCGCTCCTCTAGCGGCAGACCGAGCAGCGTGGTTAGCGCTTGATTGAGCGCCAGCAGCAGGAAAGCGATGGAGAAAACGAGGAAAAGGGAATCGCGCGTGCGCCGCCAGAAGCGCAGGAAGAATACAGCACAGACCGCGAACCCCATCGCGATCGCGCCGGAAAAGAAGTCGGGCGAGATCATCTATTCGACTTCCCAGATGAAGCCGTAGATCAACACGCATGCCGCCGCGAGCGCTGCAGCGTATCGGGCCATCAGCAGATTCACGTCCGGAAACAGGATCATGTCGCCGAGCACGAAGAAGTTGTTCACCGCAAGGCAGATGAAGGCGATGGCGCTCCACAACAGCAGGCGCGTGCGCGTGCGCAAGTATGAGCGCATCAACAATGCGGCGCAGATGGCGCTGGTCAGAAAGCACAGGGAATATACCAGTGCGGCCATCTCAATCGTCCTTCTTGGGAAAACGAAAGGCGTCGGCGAAAGATTTTAAGCGATCGGTCGGAGTCGCCATGATCGCGTTGATCACGGTGACAGGACGCTCAGCGTACGCTGCTTCGAGTTGGCCTGTAAGCTCATCCAGGGTCGATGCGGCCGGCGCATAGCGCCATCGCCCGTCGTCTTCGCGCACGACCAGACCCGCCGTCTGCAATTGGTCGAGGCAGGTGTTCACCAGAGACGTCGTCGCCCGCAATGCGAGCACCAGCTCCTCGGGTGCAGCAGCGCGCGGCGCCTGCTTACGCATCAACAACAGAAGCTCGAGCGCCCAGGTCGAGCGGATCGACGCCCTGATGAAGCTCAGGAGGTCGGCGGAAATCACCCTTACGCCTTGGCTTTCCCCGGAAGTTTGCGGACCATGTTTTCCGCCCTACTCGTTGTGGCGCTGCAATTTCAACCCCCTCAAAAAATTTCTGGAACCACGGAACTGCGCCAGCGTTGTGGGCTCAGGCGGGGATGTGTGCGGACGCGTGCCCGCCGCCCGGCGCCTTTGCGCGCGGGACAGGTGTCCGTGGCGGGAGCGTCTTCAATGGAAGCAAAGTCGGTTGCGGCGCGGTCTCGCCAGAGCAACGGAGCGCCGCGCGCTGGCGATGATGTCACCGACGTGCAATTACGAGAATTGCTGCAATCGCTGCAATCGGTGCGAGTCGGCGACTTCTCGGCGCGCCTTCCGGCCGATTGGACCGGCGCGATGGGCAAAGTGGCCGACGCGTTCAACGACATCGTCGCCGCCAATCAGCGCATGGCCGCCGAGCTTGAGCGCGTGGGCTACAGCGTCGGGCGCGAGGGGCGCACCAGGCAGCGCGTCAAATTCGCCAACAGCGCCGGCGCGTGGGGCGAAATGGAAGGCTCCGTCAATGCGTTGATCGACGATCTGTTGTGGCCGACCGAGGAGATGACCCGCGCCGTCAGCGCGGTTGCGCAAGGCGATCTGTTGCAGCCGGTGCGCCTCGAAGTCGATGGGCGGCCGCTAAAAGGCGAGTTCCTGCGATCGGCGAAGATCGTCAACACGATGATACGCCAGCTGCGCGAGTTCACCTCGGAAGTGACGCGCGTGGCGCGCGAAGTCGGCACCGAAGGCAAGCTCGGGGGCCAGGCGCAGGTGCGCGAAGTGACGGGCGTGTGGAAAGAACTCACCGAATCGGTGAATTCGATGGCCGACAATCTGACGAGCCAAGTCCGCAATATCGCTGAAGTGACGATCGCCGTCGCCAACGGAGACCTGTCGAAGAAGATCACAGTCGACGTGCGCGGCGAGATTCTGTTGTTGAAGGAAGCCACCAACACGATGGTGGACCAGCTGCGCTCCTTCGCGTCGGAAGTGACCCGCGTGGCGCGCGAAGTCGGCACCGACGGAAAACTCGGCGGCCAAGCCATTGTCCCGGGTGTGGCGGGTACGTGGAAGGATTTGACCGATTCCGTAAACGCTATGTGCGGAAACCTGACGGACCAGGTCCGCAATATCGCGCAAGTCACCACCGCCGTCGCTCGCGGCGACCTCTCGCGCAAGATCACCGTCGACGTCCGCGGCGAGATTCTCGAACTCAAGGACACCATCAATACGATGGTGGATCAGCTGAATGCTTTTGCTTCGGAAGTGACGCGGGTGGCGCGCGAGGTCGGCACCGAAGGCAAACTCGGCGGTCAGGCGCAAGTGCCGGGCGTAGCCGGCACGTGGAAGGATCTCACCGACAACGTCAATTTCATGGCCGGCAATTTGACAGCGCAGGTGCGCAACATCGCCGAAGTCTCCACGGCCATCGCCAACGGCGATTTGTCGAAGAAGATCACGGTCAATGTCTCCGGTGAAATCCTGCAGCTGAAAGAGACCATCAACACGATGGTCGACCAGCTCAATTCGTTCGCCGGCGAGGTGACCCGGGTGGCCCGCGAAGTCGGGACCGAAGGTCAGCTCGGCGGGCAGGCGAACGTGACGGGCGTCGCGGGCACCTGGAAGGACTTGACGGAATCCGTGAACTCGATGGCCTCGAACCTTACGGCCCAGGTGCGCAACATTGCCGAAGTGTCCACCGCCATCGCCAACGGCGATCTGTCGAAGAAGATCACGGTCGATGTGCGCGGTGAAATCCTGGAACTGAAGGACACGATCAACACAATGGTCGACCAGCTCAACCGCTTCGCCGGGGAGGTGACGCGGGTGGCGCGCGAAGTCGGCAGCGAAGGCAAGCTTGGCGGGCAGGCGCAGGTGCCGGGCGTCGGCGGCACCTGGAAAGATCTCACCGACAACGTCAATTCGATGGCCGTCAACTTGACGAGCCAGGTTCGCAACATCGCTGAAGTCACGACGGCCGTCGCTAAGGGCGACCTTTCGCGCAAAGTCACGGTCGACGTAAAGGGGGAGATTGCGGAGCTGAAGAACACCGTCAACACGATGGTGGACCAGTTGAATTCCTTCGCCTCGGAAGTGACGCGCGTGGCGCGCGAAGTGGGCTCGGAAGGCAAGCTCGGCGGTCAGGCGCAAGTGCCGGGCGTGGCGGGGACCTGGAAAGATCTCACTGACAATGTGAATTCCATGGCGTCGAACCTTACGGCGCAGGTGCGCAACATCGCCGAGGTCGCCACCGCCATCGCCAATGGCGATCTGTCCAAGAAGATTACCGTCGATGTCCGCGGCGAGATTCTGCTGCTGAAGGACACGCTGAACACGATGGTCGACCAGCTCAACGCATTCGCTGGCGAAGTGACGCGGGTCGCCCGCGAGGTCGGCACGGAGGGACGCCTTGGCGGCCAGGCGGTCGTGCCCGGCGTCGGCGGCACCTGGAAGGACTTGACCGATAACGTGAACCTGCTCGCCGCGAACCTCACGACGCAGGTCCGCAATATCGCCGAGGTGACGACCGCCGTGGCGCGCGGGGATTTGACCCGGAAAATTACTGTCGACGTGAAAGGCGAAATCCTGGAACTGAAAAACACCATCAACACGATGGTCGATCAGCTCAACGCCTTCGCCTCGGAAGTGACGCGCGTGGCGCGCGAAGTCGGCACCGAAGGCCAGCTTGGCGGACAGGCCGTTGTTCCCGGCGTCGCCGGCACCTGGAAGGACTTGACCGACACCGTCAACGTGATGGCCGCGAACCTGACCGAACAAGTGCGCGGCATTGTCAAAGTCGTGACCGCGGTCGCGGAAGGCGATCTCACCCAGAACCTCACCGTAAAATCGAAGGGCGAGGTGGCCGCGCTCGCGGACACCATCAACAACATGACGCGCACGCTCGCCACCTTCGCCGATCAGGTGACGACGGTGGCGAGGGAAGTCGGCGTCGAGGGCCGTCTCGGCGGTCAGGCCAACGTGCCGGGCGCGGCCGGCACCTGGAAGGATCTCACCGGCAACGTGAATCTGCTGGCGGCGAACCTCACCACCCAGGTTCGAGCCATCGCTGAGGTCGCGACGGCGGTGACGAAAGGCGATTTGACGCGTGCTATCGAAGTGGACGCACGCGGCGAAGTGGCCGAACTCAAAGACAACATCAACACGATGATCGACAATCTCCGCCTTACCACGGAACGCAACACCGAACAGGACTGGCTGAAAACCAACCTCGCAAAGTTCACGTCGATGCTGCAGGGGCAGCGCGATCTGGGCTCGGTCGGCCGGCTGCTGTTGTCGGAGCTCGCCCCGCTCGTCGATGCGCACCAAGGCGTTATTTACCAGCGCGTCAGCGATGAGGGCGAGCCCGCATTGCGTCTCCTGGCGGCGTATGCGGATGATATCGACTACGCTCATCCGACGCGAATGCGCATAGGTGACGGCATGATCGGTCAATGCGCAGCGGATAAGCGGCGTATGATCATCACCGAAACGGCCGGTAACGTCGTGCCGATCCGCTCGGCGTTCTTCCGCTCTGCGCCGCGCAACATTGTCATCTTGCCGGTGCTGTTCGAGGGACAGGTCAAGGCGGTGATCGAACTCGCCAGCACACGCGAATTCACCACCCTGCAGATTACCTTTCTCGAACAGCTTACCGCCTCGATCGGTATCGTGCTCAACTCGATCGAGGCGACGATGCAAACCGAGGACTTGCTGGTGCAGTCGCAGCAACTGGCCGGCGAATTGCAGGCTCAGCAGACCGAGCTGCAGCAGACCAACGATCAGCTGGAGCAAAAGGCGCAGCAGGTTGCAGAGCGCAATGTCGAAGTTGAACGTAAGAATCAGGAACTTGAGCAGGCGCGGCGCGCGCTCGAAGAAAAAGCCGCCGAACTGGCGCTCACCTCCAAGTATAAATCCGAGTTTCTGGCGAACATGTCGCACGAGCTGCGCACGCCGCTGAATTCGATCCTGATCCTGGGGCAGCAGCTCACCGACAATCCGGACGGCAACCTGACGCCCAAGCAAGTGGAGTTTGCACGCACCATCCACGGCGCCGGAACTGACCTCTTGAACCTCATTTCGGACATCCTCGACTTGTCGAAGATCGAGTCCGGCACGGTGACAGTGGAGGCAGAAGAGATATATTTCCGTAACCTGCTTGAGCGCGTCGCGCTGCCGTTCCGGCATGAGGCGGAGAATCGCGGGCTGTCGTTCGATGTGCGCACGGATCCGAGCGTCGGGCGCAGCATCATAACCGACTCCAAGCGCTTACAGCAGGTGCTGAAGAACTTGCTCTCCAACGCGTTCAAGTTCACCGAAACCGGCGGGGTGCGGCTTGATCTGCACGCGGCGGCGGACGGCTGGAGTGCGGATCACCCGGTTCTCGGGCAAACGCCGCTGGTCGTCGCGTTCACGGTGTCGGACACTGGCATCGGCATCCCGCTCGACAAGCAACGGATGATCTTTGAAGCGTTCCAACAGGCGGATGCGTCCACCAGCCGCCGCTATGGCGGCACCGGGCTTGGGCTGGCTATCAGCCGTGAGCTTGCATCATTGCTCGGCGGCGAAATCCAGCTGCGTTCAACGCCCGGCGAAGGGTCCACCTTCACGCTTTACCTGCCGATCGCCTATGTCGGCGCCAGCGCGCAAGCGCGCCCTTCCGCCACAGCGCAAGCCGAGCGGCTCGGCCCCAGTCGTCCAGCCGCCGCCGAACGCGTGCCGGACCACCGCAACGACATCCAGGCCGGCGACAGCGTTTTGCTGATCGTCGAAGACGATCCACATTATGCGCGCATCGTTGCGGGGGTCGCGCGCGACCAGGGGCTTAAGACCCTTGTCGCTATGACAGGCGCAGAGGCGATCGAACTCGCGGGCGCGTTCAAGCCGACCGCTATCTCGCTCGATGTGTTTTTACCCGACATGCTGGGTTGGACGGTGCTTTCGCGCCTGAAACAGGATCCCGCCCTGCGTCACATACCCGTACAGATGCTCACTCTCGACGAGGATCGCCAGCACGGCCTGGCGCGCGGCGCTTTCGATTTTATCTCCAAGCCTGTCGCCCCCGACGAGCTGAGCGATGCGATTCGGCGCGTGATGGATTTCTCCAAGCCCCGCCGCCGTCGGCTGCTCGTTGTGGAAGACGATCCCGGCGAACAATTCTCGATCCGGGAACTCCTTGCGTACGACGACGTCGAAATCGTCGCGGCGGCGTCGGGGGAAGAGGCGCTCAGACTTCTAGGCAGCGAGGACTGGGATTGCGTCGTGCTCGACCTACGTTTGCCTGACATGTCAGGCTTCGATGTGCTTGAGCGGCTTCGGGCGGACGACAGCGCGACAGATGTTCCCGTGGTCGTGTTCACCGGCAAGGAACTTTCGCCGGAGGAGGATGCGCGCCTTCACGCCATGGCGCGCAGTATCGTGGTAAAAGGCGTGGAATCGCCGGAGCGTCTGCTGGACGAAACCGCGCTGTTTCTCCACCGCGCGGTCGCCGGCCTGCCGCCGGAAAAGCGGCGTATGCTCGAACGTCTGCATGGGTCGGACGAAGACCTGCTCGGCCGCACCGTGCTCCTCGTCGATGATGATGCGCGCAACATATTCGCGCTTTCTTCCTTGTTGGAACGGCGCGGCATGAAGGTTCTGACAGCGACGACGGGCGAGGAAGCAATCGACTTGGTGAAGAGCGATCGCTCCATTTCACTGGTATTGATGGACATTATGATGCCGGAGATGGACGGCTACCAGACCATGCAGCTCATTCGTCAGGATCCGGCATTTCGCCGTTTGCCCATAATCGCTCTGACCGCGAAAGCAATGAAAGGGGATCGCGAAAAATGTCTGGAGGCAGGCGCCTCCGATTACCTGGCAAAACCCGTCAACACCGAACAGCTCTTGTCCGCTCTGCGCATGTGGCTGCATCGCTGATGATTGAAGACAACGCTCCGGCGCTTGCAGAGAAAGTCAATATTCTGCTTGTGGACGATCAGCCCGGAAAGCTGATGAGCTACGAGCTTATTCTGGAGGAACTTGACCAGAATCTGCTTAAGGCCCGCTCGGCCAAGGAGGCGCTGGAACTCCTGCTGAAGAATGATGTCGCCGTGATCTTGTCGGATGTGGCGATGCCGGACCTCGACGGTTTTGAACTCGCGCAAATGGTCCGCGACCACCCGCGCTTCAAGGACACCGCGATAATCTTCATTTCCGCGATCAACGTCTCGGAACTTGACAGTCTCAAGGGCTATGAACTCGGCGGCGTCGACTATGTCCCCGTTCCCGTCGTGCCGGGCGTGTTGCGCGCCAAGGTGCGCGTGTTCGTCGATCTCTACATCAAAACCCGCGCCCTGGCTCGGGTGAACGATAGATTGGAGCAGCGCGTAGCCGAGCGCACCGCCCAACTCGAGACGGCTATCGAGCGCCAGGAACTGCTCGCACGCGAGGTGGATCATCGCGCACGTAACGCGCTCGCTGTGATCCAGTCCCTCGTCGCGCTTACGCCGAGCGACGACGGTAAGCGCTTTGCCGAATCGATCAAAGGGCGCATTAGAGCCATGGCCCTGGCCCACAACCTGTTATCCGAGTCGCGCTGGAGCGGGGCGGATCTCTTGAGCCTGGTGAACGAAGAGCTCGCGCCGTACGGTAGCGAGCGTGTGCGGATTGCAGGGGACCCGGTGTCCATCGCCCCAGCTGCGGCGCAGAATCTGGCGCTTGTGTTGCACGAACTGGCGACCAACGCCGCCAAGTACGGCGCTCTCAAACAAGCGGACGGAAGCTTGACCGTGAGCTGGAAACTCAGCGAGGGCGAGCTGCAGCTGGAATGGACGGAAGCGGGGAGTGTCGATGTCGTCAAGCCCTCGCACGTGGGCTTTGGCTCACGCGTGATCCAGGCCAGTATCGAGACTCATCTGCGTGGCGCAATCGACCGCAGATGGCGTCCCGACGGCCTTGACTGCGTCATCCGTCTGCCGCGCGAGCACTTTTACTTCGAAAGCGCGGAGCGCAGCTCGGCCGCAAGCGCGCCGCGGGCTCACATAGATGTGTTGGCGCTGCGCGGGCGGCGTATCCTGGTGCTTGAGGACGAGCCGCTGATCGCGATGATGACGAGCCGGATGGTTCAGGAGCTTGAAGCCGAAGTCCTGGGGCCTTTCGCCAACGTGCACGATGCGAAGCGGTCGATTGCTTCGGCGGATGCTGCGCTGCTGGACGTTAATGTAGGCGGTCAGCTCGTATACGATCTGGCCGCGGAGCTGAGACGCCAACAGATGCCCATCGCCTTTGTTACCGGCTATCAGCCGGGCGCAATTGATCGGCGTTTCGCCGATGCGCCGGTGCTGACCAAGCCGGTTGATCGCGACGACCTGGCGGTGATTCTTGCGGGTTTCTTTGCGCCGGCGTGTGCTGAAAAGGTCTCGGCCCAGCTCTAGGCCGCAGATGTCGCGGCCACACTCTCAACGAACGCGAGGCCGGCGACTCCTTCTTCTTGCCAGACGACTTTCGCGCGGCAGCGCAGCCGAAGCGTCGGCTCGCAAAGCATCACGTTTTCGGGCAGCGTCGTGCGCACATAGAACTCGACGCGCGCGCCGCCCTCGCTGAGGTCTTTCACCGCGATGGCGAGTCGCTGACCATCCTCGAACACAAGCGCGCCGTGCCGGAAGAACGGGCGGCGAAACGCGCGCGCGATCAGACGCGGCGGTTCCACCAGTTCGAACTCATCGTTCGACGCCGTGTCCGGCTGGTGCGCGCGCCGCGAGAATAGGGAAGTGACGAGCTTGGAAAGCATATGCCTGGGACCTGTCCAGCGCGGAACTTAGCCTCGCCTTGCTAATGCGCTGTTAAAGACGCCCAGGTTTCGGGTATCGATCTACCGCAGAAATCCTGTTTTTCCGATTAAGCGTCCATCGATACCCCGTCTATCCATGTGCGCGTCACGCGCAGGCTCTTGTCCAGCAGCACCAGGCACGCGCGCGCGCCCGGGACAAGCACACCAAGGTCGTCGCAAGACAAAAACCGCGCCGGATGCGAACTAGCCATGCCGAACGCCTGTTCGACGCTGAGGTCGAGCATTGTCATTGCGTTGCGGACGGCTTGCGCCATGTCGAGGTTGGAACCCGCCAGCGTGCCGTCCGGCGCAACGCAGACGCCGTCGCGCACTTCAATTCTCCGACCCTGCAAGAGGAACGACTGCTGCTCGGAACCCACTGTTGGCATCGCGTCGGTCACCAGCATGAACTTCTCCAGCGGCTTGCACTTGAGGGCGATGCGCAACACGGTCGGCTCGACGTGACGGCCATCGACGATGAGGCCGCACCAGCTCTGCTGATCCTCGAGGGCCGCGCCCACGGCGCCCGGCTCACGCGCCGTCAGCGGCGACATCGCATTGAAGAGATGCGTGAAACCGCGCAGTCCCGCGTCCAGCGCGGCTCGCATCTGCGCATAGCTCGCATCGGTATGGCCGGCGCAAACGATCACGCCAGCCCCAACGAGCCGACCGATCATGTCCGGCGTAGTGGTCTCGGGCGATAGTGTGACCAGCGTGCGACCAACGCCGAGAGACGTCAGGACGCCAAACGCGTCGTCGTCGAGACGGCGAAACTTGTCAGCGTCGTGCACGCCTTTGCGCGCGACATTGAGAAAAGGGCCTTCGATGTGCACGCCGAGCACTCCCGGAACGCCTGCGCCGATCGCACGGCTCACGGCGTCGATCGCGCGGCCGACGATGTCCAAGTCGTCACTGATCAGCGTGGGCAGGAATCCCGTAACGCCGAAACGGCGATGCGCCGCGCCGATGGCTTCGATCGCGTCCACGCTCGGGTCGTCATTGAACAGAACGCCGCCGCCGCCGTTGACCTGCACGTCGACAAAGCCGGGCGCTAGAATTGCGCCGCCGAGGTCATCCTTCGCCGCCTGCGGAGGGATGGCGGAATCCCGACAGATTTCGACGATGCGAGCGCCATCCACGATCACGGCGAGACCGTCGTTCAAACCCTGCGGCGTCAACACGCGGCCATTGACCAGAGCTGTGGCCATCAACGTGTCTCGGTGACTTTACGCAGGTTTGGCGGCGCGTCGGCGTTCCATCCGCGCGCCGCCGCGACATCGTGGGCCAGGCGATAAAAGCTCTGGACCGCCAACATCGGCTGTAACGCGGCATGTGCTTTTAATGTCGGAAGTCTGGTTACGCCCTCGACATCGGCGCCTGCAAGGAAGCAGCGCGCGCCACTGGCGGCAGCGTCGCCGGCGAAGTGTGCGACGCTCGCGCCGGCTGCATCGTCCTGCGCGAAGAGGAGAAGCGGAAAGTCCGGCCTCAGGAGCGCCATCGGCCCGTGGCGTATTTCAGCGGCGCTGAACGCCTCGGCATGCAGTCCGCAGGCCTCTTTCAGCTTCAGGGCTGCTTCGGCGGCCCCTCCCAATCCCAAGCCGCGTCCGATCACGTAAAGATTGGTCGCCTGCGCGAGAGCCGGGACCGCAGCGCTCCAATCCAGCGCCCATGCCTGTTGCAGGAGGTCGGGCGTGCGGGCGTGACCGGCCTGGAGTTCGCCGTCTTGTGTCCAATGTGCGACGAGCCCCGTTAGCGCCGAAACGGCGGCCAGGAATGATTTGGTCGCCGCGACACTGCGTTCCTCGCCGGCGCACAGCGCCAGGGTCTCGTGCGCCGCCGCGGCGAGGGGCGAGTCTTCTACGTTGACGAGCGCCAGAACGAACGCGCCCGCCCGCTTCGCGGTCTCCGCGGTGGCAATCAGATCGGGGCTCGCTCCAGACTGCGAGATCAACAGAACCAATGCGCCGCGCAGCTGAGTTTCAACCCCATAAATTGACGCGATCGACGGTGCGAGCGCGGCGGTGAGGAGGCCGGCGCGAGTCTCGATCAAATAGTTGGCGAATGTCGCCGCGTGGTAGGAGCTGCCCCGCGCGCACGTGGCGACGACGCCCGGCGCAAGAGCACGCAGGCGTTGGCCAAGTTCCTTGAACTGGCTGCGCCTGAGCTGTGCACGCACCGCCTCATGCGCCGCTGCCGCTTCCGTCAGCATGAGTGCGCCCGTGCGCGGCAAGAGGGGAGACGTCTGCATGCGGTCTGGCAGGAAAAGCTAGTCGTCGACCAATGACAAGCAATCCAGTTTGATTCAGCGAAGCGCGCTGCGACGGAACGAGGGGGTCGCCATGCATTGTTCCGGGGAACTAGCTGCGGTGGGCGCCCCATCGTCGCGTTGAGGCGGGAACCAAGCTTCCTTGCTGGTGCGCGCCGCAGTGTGTGTTTGCGAACGACCCGTTACCGGCGTAAGATACATTCGCCATCGGTGAACTGGCGGATGAAGGGAACGCGTTGTCGCTGACCTGCCGCTAAACCGTAGCAAGCGCTTCGTTGCAAACACAAAATTCCGTCTTGTCCGCCTTGTCTGATGCGGACGCGTTGGTGCTAGCGCCGGGTCTGACGCTGGTCGATCTGACACGTGAGCAACATCTGCAGCGGCGCGGGGGCGCCGCAGAGTTCGTTTACTTCTTAGAGGGCGGCGTTGCCTGTACCTTTGCGGACGACGCCGGCCGCCACGGCGTTGAAATCGGCATGATCGGACGCGAGGGTTTTGCCGGCGTATTCGCGGTATTGGGCGCGACGCATAATGCGTGCGACGTGTACATGCAGTCGCCTGGCGCGGCGCATCGCATTTCGGCGGCCGTTCTGCGCGCGGCGATGGACGAGAGCTCCGCGCTGCGTCAGGCCATGTTGGATTACGTTCACGAGTTCCTGGTGCACATCATGCGTGAGGCGCACATCAACGCGCGCGCGACTTTGGAGGCCCGCCTGGCCCGCTTGCTGCTGATGATGCACGATAGATTGGACGGAGACGAACTGCATCTGACGCATGATCGTCTTGCGTCCATGCTCGGCGTGCGCCGTGCCGGCGTTTCGGTTGCCGCCAAGAAACTTGAGCGAGGCGGCGTCATTGCTCTCCACCGCGGATCGATCGTGGTCCGCGACCGCAGCAAGCTGGAAGAAGGCGCCGGCGGCGTCTATGGTGCAACGGACCGAGTTGTCCGGCGCTGAGTCGACATGGATCCTCATGCCGGTGATTGCTTGCCGGCCAACCATTTCGGCAACAAGGAGAAAAGCTCGGGCCTCGCGTTAGCGTCGAAGGCGATGCGTGCGTCGCGCAGGCGGCGCTGTAACTGGCCGGTGCGCGCCGCTTCGAATATCTCAGTGGTCCCACCGATCAGCTCGCCGGCGACAAAAATCTGCGGGATGGTCTGCATGCCAGTGCGCGCGCGCACCGCATTCCGGATACGCCCGCCCCAATCATCTTTTTGATAAGCGACCGAGTCGAGATCGATGGACCGATAATCGATGGCGTACGCTTTCATCAGCTTGCGCGCCGCCCAGCAGAACTCGCACCATTCCAGCGCAAACATCACAACCGGCTGATCCGTATCGCTTAACGCCGACGTCACGAAGTCTGCCGCTTCTTTATCGGCGGGAACGGCCGCAACAGCGACGGCGGGGGGCGGACGCGGTACGTCGAAACGGCAAAGCGGCGTCGATTGCGAGATCGCCGCTTCGTCCTCAGTCATGTCGACCGGGATGTCATCGAAGAGGGGCGTGGAAAGATAGCGTTCCCCGGTGTCGGGCAGCATGCAGAGGATGGTGGCCCGATCCGGCGCATGCGCCGCTATTTTCAGCGCCGCCGCCACTGCCGCGCCGGCCGAGATGCCGGCGAAAATGCCTTCGCGAGTCGCGAGTTCGCGTGAGAGCCGCAGTGCGTCGCCGCCGTTCACCGGCATGATTTTGTCGATCCAGTCCGCGTCACGCGCATCTTGCGTCAGCTTCGGGATGAAGTCGGGGCCCGTGCCCTGAATCGGATGCGGCCGGAACGAAGGGTGGCTTGTCATCGATCGTCCCTGCGCCGCGGGTTGGGCGAGTCCGCTGGCGAGGACGGGTGAATTATCCGGCTCGGCCGCGACGATCTTGATCTCCGGGCGCGACTGCTTCAGCGCGCGCGCTACGCCCTTGAGCGTCCCGCCCGTGCCGAACGTCGTGACCCAATAATCGAGCGGTTCACCGGCGAAATCCGAGAGAATCTCTTGCGCCGTCGTTCTGGTGTGGATGTCGGCGTTCGCCTCGTTTTCGAACTGCCGCGTCAGGAACCAGCCGTGCGTCTCCGCCAACTCAATGGCTTTGGCGAGCATGCCCGAGCCCTTGTCCGCCGCCGGCGTCAAGACCACCTTAGCGCCGAGAAACCGCATCAGGCGCCGCCGTTCGATCGAAAAATTCTCCGCCATCACGATGACCAGCGGATAACCCTTTCGCGCACACACCATGGCGAGCCCGATGCCGGTGTTGCCGCTCGTGGCTTCAATCACTGTCTGGCCTGGCTGCAAGGCGCCGCGCCGCTCGGCGTCTTCGATCACGGCGAGCGCCAAGCGGTCCTTCACCGAACCGCCCGGATTGGAGCTCTCGATCTTGGCGTAAATCGAAACATTCGGTGGTGCGAGATTAGCCAGCTTTACAATCGGCGTGCGTCCGATTGTGTCGAGTATCGAGTCGTAGATCATGCGCGTTCGCCTTTCACGGCTCGCCAGGCGGCGATAATCGCGTCGGCGAGCCGATCTATGTCAGTTTCGACGAGCGGCGCGGAGATAATGGAAAGGCGCATAACCCAGCGATCGCGCCATGAACTGCCGCCGGCGAACACCTGATTGTCCCGCTGTAGACGTGCAATCACTGCACGCGTCGTTTCATTCTGCTGTTGCACGTTTCCGTCGCCGAAGGCGAGGATCACCTGGTTGAGGCAGACGTCATTGAGAACGTGAACACCCGGCTCTCGCTGGACGCGTTCGGCGACGCGTCGCGCCAGCCGGCAATGGTTGCGAACCATCTCCGCGATGCCATCGCGTCCAAGCGCCTTGATCACCGCCCAAGCGGCGAACCCGCGTGCGCGGCGCGAAAGTTCCGGCGTGTAGAGCGAGGGATCGTGCTCGATGTCGGCGCCCTGCGGCAGATAGCTCGCGGCGATCGTCATCGCCCGGCGATGCGCGTCGGGATCGCGTACGAAAGCGAGGCCGCAATCATAAGGCAGCTGCAGCCATTTATGACCGTCTGTGGCCCACGAATCCGCCTTCTCCAAGCCCGACGACAGGTCTGCCAATTCGGGAACGGCGCGCGCCCACAATCCGAAGGCGCCGTCGACGTGCAACCACGCCCCATGCGCCCGGCACGACTTAGCGATGTCGCCAACAGGATCGAAAGCGCCGGTATTGATCTGCCCAGCCTGGACGATGACGATGGCTGGCCCATCGCCGCGCGCGAGTGCGCGCGCAAGCACATCCGGCCTCATCCGGCCTTGATCGTCCGTGGCGATCGGTTCAGCAGTCTCCGAGCCGAAGCCAAGAAAACGCAGTGCGGCAAACACTGTTGTGTGTGCGTCAGCGCCCAAGAACACGCGCACGCGCGGCGCGCCGTGAAGTCCCTTGGCCTCAACATCCCAGCCGGCGCGGCGTAAAACTTCGTTGCGCGCCGCCGCCAGACCGACGAAGTTGGCGATTGTCGCGCCCGTAACGAAGCCTACGGAGCATTCCTTCGGGAGACGAAGGATGTCGAGCAGCCACGCGCTCGCGACTTTCTCGGCCACTGCGGCCGCCGGCGTGCCGGCATACATGCCGGCGTTCTGACCCCAGGCGCTGGTGAGCATGTCGGCGGCGACGCCGGCCTCATGTGAGGCGCCGATAACCCAGCCGAAAAAGCGCGGCCCCGCCATCGCCATGAGGCCGGGTTCGGCCGCGTTCGCAAGCGCCTCGATGACTGCAGCGCCGTCCTCGCCGCGTTCAGGGGTCGGCGCGTTGAAGCGCGCCAACAAGTCTCCCGGCGTGATCGTCGGCCGTGGCGGGCGATCGGGTAACCCGTGACGGAAAGCCTTGGCGTGTTTCAGGGCGACGTCAAAGGGGTGCATGATCAGCTCATAAAGGCCCGCGTACGACGAGAATGCGTGACGCAGGTTATGCGTCACGCACGCCATCAGGTCGTTTTATCATCCGGCCGGCAGGATGTTCTGGTTCACTCGGAAGAGGTTGGTTGGGTCGTACTTCTGCTTCACCGCGGCGAGGCGGGGGTAGTTCGCGCCATAGCTGGCCTGGATGCGCCCTGCTTGCTCATCGTCCATCATGAAGTTCACATACGCGCCGCCCGGATTAAAGGGATGCACGGCTTCCCAATAGGCGCGTCCCCATTGCTTGAGAGCGTTGGCCTTTGCCGGGTCAGGATCGATCGCCGCGATCACCATGGACCAGCGCGCGTCGCGCGCCGCCCAGGCGGTAGCATCCGCGCTTACTTTGTGCGCCGCCCCGTCTATGGGGTAAAGATGCATCAGACAAAGATCGCTGGGCGCCTTGGCGATTTCGGTGATGTGCCTGTCGATCGCCTGATCCGGAAGCTCCCTTACGAAATCGCCTTTCCAGTACCATTGCATGCCCTTCGGAAAGAACGGATCGAACAGAGTCTGCATGGCCGTAAACGGCATGTCGTTCATCCAGTCGAACAAGGGCGCCGGCAGCGCATCCCGGAACGGCCGCATCGCGGCCACGCCATTGTCGGTGGAGCCATTATAGGCTCCGATCAGCGCCACCGCCTTCTTGCCCCAGTGCTCGCGCGGAAATGGGTCTGTCGACGGCACGGTCTTGAGGCCGGCGAAAAGGCCAAGTTCCACCGGCGCCTTGCCGATCTGATCGCGGTACCTCTGCAGCACGATCTTGGCGTCTTTCAAATCCCAGAAGATCGGCCCGGCGTAGACGTTCGTCACCGGATGCGCGCGATAAAGGAAGCTGGTGACGACCCCGAAATTGCCCCCACCGCCACGGAGCGCCCAGAAGAGATCAGGGTGATCCGACTCGTTCGCCTTGACGAAGCTGCCGTCGGCCAGGACGACATCCGCTTCGATGAGATTGTCGATGGTCAGACCGTAAGCGCGGGTCAAATAGCCCGAGCCGCCGCCTAGCGTCAGACCAGCGATACCCGTTGTGGATACGATGCCCGCCGGCACGGCAAGGCCAAAAGCCGCGCCCGCATGCTCGACGTCGCCCTGCGTGCAGCCCGGCTCCACGCGCAATGTGCGCGCCTTGGGGTCGACGCGGACCCCTTTCAGGCGCGAAAGATCGATAACCAATCCGTCATCGCAGGAGCCGAACCCGGGGCCGTTATGTCCGCCGCCGCGAATGGCGATCAGCGCGCCCTGTTCGCGGCCGAATCTGACCGCGGCGATCACGTCGGCGACGTTGGCGACGCGGGCAATCAGCGCGGGACGCTTGTCGATCATGCCGTTATAGAGCGCGCGGGCTTCATCGTACGCGGCGTCGCCTGGCGTTATCAGGTCGCCCCGAAATTTCTCGGCAAGAGAAGCGAGGGCATGAGCGTCAAACATAGCAGTTTCTCCGGATTGGTGCGCTCCCGTGACCGGCACCATAGATCGCGGAGAAGGCCTGCTATATGACCCACATTCGGGAAGATTTGCTCGCGCGTCCGAGCTTCGATGTTGCCAGGAGTGTCATTTGGACGTCTTGTCCGACGTACTTCGCGCCGTTCGCCTGACAGGGGCTGTGTATTTTGACGTGCGGGCCAAGGCGCCCTGGGTTGCTGAAACCCCCGCTACACCTAGCATCTGCAGCCAGGTAATGCCGGACTTCGAACACGTGATCGCATTCCACATCATGCTCGACGGATGGTGCTGGGCGCAGATGGCCGACGAAAGCGAACCGCCGATCCGCATGGAAGCCGGCGACGCGGTGATTTTCCCCGATGGGGCGGGGCATTACATGAGCACCCAGCTGGGTCAGCGCGCCGAACCCAACATGGCGCTCTATTACCGGCCTATCGATCGTGCGCTGCCCTTCGTCGTCAACGAATACGGCGGCGAAGGCGAGCCGGCGCGTTTCGTGTGCGGCTATCTTGGCTGCGACGCACGCCCCTTCAATCCGATACTCGACGCACTGCCGCGCATGTTGCACGTTCGCGCGTCCACAACCGGCGGGATGATAACGAACGACCTCATCCGCATCGCGCTGCACGAACACGAGGAGCCTCGCGCGGGCGGCGAGACAATTCTGTCCAAGCTAAGCGAACTGATGTTTCTGCAAGCCGTGCGCCAGTATATCGACAGTTTGCCGCCGGATTCGACCGGTTGGCTCTCCGGTCTGCGCGACCGGCACATCACGAGCGCCTTGCGTCTGATGCATGCCAAGCCTGAAGAAACCTGGACGCTTGAGGCGTTAGCGCGCGAGGCGGGGTTGTCCCGATCTGCATTCGCCGAGCGGTTCGGCGAGGTCATGGGGGTGCCGCCTATGCAGTATCTGGCCAATTGGCGGCTGCAACGCGCGGCCCGCTTGCTCGAGCAGCCGAGCATCAGCATCGCGCAGGCCGCGGCGGCCGTCGGGTATGAGTCCGAAGCGGCCTTCAATCGTGCTTTCAAGAAACAGGTTGGTTTGCCGCCTGGGGCATGGCGTCGTTCGCGCACGCCATCGTTTGATAAGGCCGAGCCCGCTTGAAGCCGGCGACGGCCTTTTTGACGGCCATCGCTATGGTCGCCTTTGCGGCCAATTCGTTATTGTGTCGATTGGCGCTGGGCGGAGAAATCGATGCGGCCAGCTTCACCGCGATCCGTGTGATTTCCGGCGCGCTCGTCTTGGCGCTCATCTCTTACGCGCAACGCCGGCCCCCATCTCCGACAGGCGCCGACTGGCGTTCGGTGCTGGCGCTGTTTGCGTACATGATCTGCTTTTCCTTCGCTTATGTTTCGCTCGGCGCCGCCGTCGGGGCGCTGATCCTCTTTGGCGCGGTGCAGCTGAGCATGTTTGCGGCGGCGATGACCAGCGGCGAACGATTTCCAGCGCTTGCCTGGCTGGGCTTGGCGATAGCGGCGGCTGGTCTGGTCTATCTCATGAGCCCTGGGCTCGCCGCGCCAGACCCGTTAGGGGCGGCGCTGATGACGTGCGCTGGGATTGCCTGGGGCGCCTATTCCTTGCTGGGCCGCGCCGCGCGCGATCCGTTGGCGGCGACGACGACGAATTTTATCTATTGCGCTCCGCTGGTGGTGATCGTCAGCCTAATCGCCCTGCCGCAACTTCAGCTTTCTGCTGCGGGCGTTGGCTACGCCGTCGCCTCCGGCGCCATCGCGTCAGGCTGCGGTTACGTGATCTGGTACGCTGCTTTGCGCGGACTCACCGCCGCGCGGGCTGCGACGGTGCAACTGTCGGCGCCGGTCATCGCGGCGATCGGCGCGGTGATCTTGCTGTCGGAGTCCATTACGCTGCGCCTCGTGCTGGCGTCGGTCGCGACCCTCGGCGGCGTAGCGCTGGTGCTAGCGCAGCGTACCGCGGCGCCGACGTCTAAGTGGATGACGAATGAGCCTGCGGCGCGGCTGTGAGTTGGAGGCTTTCTTTGTCCAGAAAGCTGTCGCCAAACTTCAGGTGAAGCGAAACGTCCACGCGGTCAGGCGTGAAATCATAGACGACAAAGCCGTGTCCGCCATCCCGCGGGCGTCCAGAGGCCAAGGTTGGCGCCACGAAGAAAGCGCTCGACGGATCTCCGAGCGGCTGCATTTTGAAGCCGTGGGCGTGACCGCACAGCAGCAATGTTTGCTTGCTGGCGCTGAGGATTCCCAAGGCTTCCCGTCCACGCCGCGCATCGCTACGGACCCAAGCGCCTTCATGCGTCACGGGAGGGTGATGGGCGACGATGACGCGCCACGCGCATGGTTCCACGGAACTGAGCGCGGCGCGGAGCGCACTGAGCCGGTATGACCCCTGCGACCAATCCAGTCGCGCTTGTATGGCGCGCGCCGTGGAAATCGCCGCAACGCCAACGATGTCTCCTTCGCTTCGCCAGCGGTCGACGACGGGCAGAGCGCGAAAGCGGCTGTAGGGGCGCGCTATGCGCGCGATCGGATCGAACACAGGCGCATCGTGGTTGCCGGGCGCAGCTACAATCGGCGCCGGCAAGGTCGCCAGGAATTCTGCCGCGCTAGCGAACTCGCGTCGGCGGCCCGACTGTGTGACATCCCCGGATAGAACGATAAGGCTAGGCTCAAGGGCCGCAATCGCGCCGCTCGCCTTATTCAGGAGAGCAGTGTCGGCGTCCCCTACGTGCACGTCGCTGATATGAACGATGCGCGTCGCAGCCGGCTTATCCATCAGCCGATCGGAAGCGCCGAACTCAAGCTCACGCCGCCCGCCACGAGGGTCAGCGTCACTGTAGCGATGATCAGAACGGACACTGCGGCGGCGGCCGCCACCCAGCTGCCGGGCGCGGCCGCTACCTGGAGTTCGTCTTCGTCGTGGTCATGGTCGGCGCGAAAGGTCATGAGACGCTCTGGCTCGCAATGGCGCCACGAGGCGTCTTTACGGCGTGCTTTCCTTCAATTCTTCTTCGGCTTCATCGGCGGCCTCGGTGACAGCCTGCCCAGCATCTTCTATATCCTGGCCTGCGCCGGCGACGGTGTTGCAAGCGGCCGAGGCGAGGGCGGCGGCGGCGGCAAGCCCCACCAATGTGGCTCTGCTCAGCGTGCGCATGTGAAGGTCTCTCCAGGTGAGCTTGCTCCGGAACGCCCGAAGCCTGCACGCTGAACGCAGCGCTGATGGGCTAGTTCCAGTTGTACGCCGCTAGGCTGCCTCGGCTGTGCTTTCGAAAAAAAGCGCTTGGCTGACTGCCGCTTGCACGGTCTCCTCCAGATACGGTTTGGTAATGAGAAAGGTCGGTTCCGGCCGCTCGCCAGTGAGCAGGCGATCTGGGAACGCAGTGATGAAAATAACCGGCACGGCGACCCGGTGCAGAATCTCATTTACTGCGTCGATGCCAGAAGAGCCGTCGGCGAGCTGGATGTCGGCAAGCACCAGGTCCGGCTTGTGCTGCGCCGCCGCCGCAATTGCCTTGCTGGCGGTGTCGGCGGTCGCCACGACTTCGTGGCCCAGCTTGGCGACGATGTCGCTGAGGTCGATGGCGATCAGCGTCTCATCCTCGATGATAAGTACGCGCGCGCGCGTCTGACGCTCGATTTCGGCGCGGGCTTCCGCGACCAGCGCTGTCACTTCAGACCAAGGCGCGCCGATGATGCGAGCGGTCTCGTCCGTCGTGAATCCCTCCACCGTGGTCAACAACAATGCCTGGCGGCTGAGCGGAGTGAGCGCGCGCAAGCGCTCCTGGGCCTTCGCGGCCAGTCCCGATCCCGAGCTCTCGGTCGGCACGGGGTCGATATGTGCGCTGCCCCAGATGGCGTGGAAAACGCGATAAAGAGCCACTCGCGGGGGAAGCGACAGGTCAAAAGCGCCGCGGTCCTCGATGAGCGCCTGTAAGGTGGCCGCCACATAGGCGTCCCCGCTGCGTTGCGATCCCGTCAAGGCGCGCGCGTAGCGCCGCAGCAAGGGAATGTGAGGCGCGAGAACATTCGAAAGGTTCATTGAAGGCTCCTACGGGCCGGGCCCGTCCCGCCCAGCCTTATCCCTGCGGCTCAAACGCGCTAGGCGAAAAACGGTTCCTAAGCCCAGGAACCCCCCTCCGTTTCGGGCGTTGGGTCCCGGATATGTCTCGCCTTGCCTGCGGAGAAGGGTAAAACATGCCTGCAGACCACGCACCGACAAAGGAGTGGCCGATGGCGGGCCAGCCGCCCGATAGTGGAGCGAAAGGGCCGCCGGACCGTCCCAAGCGCAAACGACCCGCCGAATTCACCCCGGCAGGGCGGCGCGGCGACGACCCGATTACGCGCAATTTGAAGCGCGTTTATGAACAGGTGGCCGCCGAACCCATCCCGCCGGACTTGATGAAGCTGCTGGATCAATTGGCGGACCGCGGCGGGAACGGGGAGGACAACGATGTCTGAACCCCGCAAGGCCCCTCCGTCCCCACAAACGCAGGCCGAGATCCGTCAGGCGCTGGTGGATTTGATGCCGAACCTGCGCGCATTCGCCCGCTCGCTGTGTTCGAATCCGGCGCGCGCGGACGATCTCGTTCAGGACGCCTTGGTTAAGGCGCTCGCGAATATCGAACGGTTCGAGCCAGGCACCAACCTGCGCGCCTGGATGTTCACCATTCTGCGCAACACCTATTATTCGGACTTGCGCAAGAAGCGACGTGAAGTCGAGGACAGCGAAGGCCAGCACGCCGCGCGTCTCGCCGATGCGCCTAATCAGCATGGCGTCGTCGACCTGGAAGACTTCAAGGTCGCGTTCTCCAAATTGAACAACGATCACCGCGAAGTCTTGACGCTCGTCGGCGCTTTCGGCTTGCCTTACGAAGAGGCGGCCGAAATCTGCGGATGCGCCGTCGGCACGGTGAAGAGCCGCGTCAACCGCGCGCGCAAGCGTTTGGCCGAATTGCTTGGCATCGATTCGGACGGCGCACCCCTTGGTGAGGAAGTCCGGTCCTTGCCTCAGGGGGTAATCGCGGGCTCTTGGTAACAAGAATACGACCGGTAAGGCTTTGGCCGAGAGAGCTGTCGCTGCGTTCTCTGCGCGGACGCCTGGCGGCTCTGCTCGGCCTTGCTTTCCTTCCAGCGGGGGCGGTCGCTGTACAGGCCGGCATGACGGCGGAGGCGGAACGGCGCGCGGCGGTGCAGCAGGCGATCGGCGCCGAAGAAATCGCCGCCATGACGGATGTCCGCGACCAGATCATCAGCATGCGCGAGATCACGCGTTCGCTGGCGGCGAATGCAGATTTGTTTGCAGACAACAGGGCCCGGTGTCAGACCACGCTCGAACGGATCGGCAACCAGTATGAAGCCCTAACCGTCCTCAGCGTCGTCGACGCTCAAGGCAGCGTGGTGTGCGCCGACGAGCGTCGCCTTGTGGGACGCCGGTTAGATGTGGCGGCTTTGCTGGAAACTTCGGCAGCGCGCATGCAAACGGTAATCGGCTTTGAGCCGACCGGGGCGTTTGTTGCCGTGGCGCCCGCCGAAATCGGTCCCGAAGGCGTCACGCTCTTTGTCGGGGTGACGCAGCCCGCCGCGCCGTTGCTTGCTCAGCACCGCGAGACCGAGCCTTGGAGCGCCAATCTCGTGGTTGACGGCGCTGGCAGGATTCTTGCCGCGGAAGGCCTGGCGCTCGACAGTCCGGATGCCGCCGACGTTCGCAACATCCTAAAAGAAACGCCCCCAAGCCTCTTGTCCAACGCGCAGCGCGTGGGACACACATGGTTTGTCGCCACCGAGCTGCAGCCAGGCAGTCTCTACATCCTCCATGCGTGGCGTCCGCCGCCAGCCACTTTCCTCGGCAGCCTGCGTTCCGGCTGGACGCTGCTCGCGCCGATCCTGCTCTGGCTCGCTGCGGTGGGCGCTGCTTGGTATGCGATCGAGCTCTTCGTCGCCCGGCCCCTGTTCCTGGTAGAGCGACTCGCGCGCGCCTATGCGCGCGGCGAAGAGAGCGAACTCGACGAAGAGATGTTGCGAACTGCGCCGCAAGAAATGCGGAATCTGCGCCGCACGCTGGCCGCCATGGCCAAGACACTTCGGGGCCGCGAAGCGCGCATTACCGAAGCTTTGCAGGAAGAACGGGTGCTGCTGCGCGAAGTGCACCACCGGGTAAAAAATAACCTGCAGATGGTTGCGAGTATTCTATCGATCCAGGCTCGCTCAGCCGAGGACGAAGCCGAGGCGCGCGGGCTCGTGCGCGCCAAGGATCGCGTGCAGATGCTGGCGCTTGCGCACGCACGCATCTATGCCTCCGGCGAAGTGCGCGATATCGCGCTGGATCAGCTCGCGGGCGATGTTGCACGTCAGCTAATCGCCGGTCGCGGCGCCGCAGCCGCGCACTTGCGTCTGGAAATGACGCTCGATCCTGTTCGCGCCGACGTCGATCGCGCAGTGGCGTTTGCGTTCATGATCGGCGAAAGCATCTCCAACGCGATCGACCATGCGCTCGCCACCCGCGGCGCCACCATCCACATGTCGCTAAGGGTGCAGGATGACGCCAGCATTGCATTCGAAGTGCGCAGCGATTCGCTGACGGCCATGGACGATATGTCGCCGGCCGCGCAGCGTCTGATCGACGCGTTCGCAAGCCAGCTCAACGCCCGCGTCGAACGCGAAGAAGGCAACCCCGTATTCACGCGTATTATCGTGCCGCGCGGAACCGAGGCGTCAACGCCGCAAACCTCAGCGAGCGCGCCGGCGGCGACGAACGTGGGCTAGCGGGCGCGGCAACGCCCAACCAGCAGGCGGGTGAGCCTTGCCGTCCCTAACCCCTCGCGCCGGCAAGCCTCAGCAAAAGGTGATCCAGGGAACGATGGCGGATTTCTGTGCGTTTTCGCGTCAGGTGACCGCCCGGTAGCGGTCGTTGTCAGTATGGAGAGTTAAAGGTGCTTAGCTGGGCCCTAATCTTCTTTGTCGTCGCGATCATCGCGGCTGTATTTGGCTTCGGCGGCATCGCTTCTGCGTCTGCCGGCATCGCCCAAATTCTATTCTTTATCTTCCTGGTGCTGTTTGCAGTCAGCTTGATCATCGGCTTGGCTCGAGGAGGTAGGCCGCCCTTGACCTGACGGCCGCGATGACAGCCGAGGCGGGTATTCGACAAACGGACGCTGGCTCCCTGACGGAGCCAGCGTCTTGTCGTCCGGGCAAGATTTCTATGGTCGTGAATGAAGCTGCCGGCACGGCGGCTTCGACGAATTTGCAGCAGCTTGTGCATCGCGTGGTGGCCGCATTGCCCGATAGCGTGGTGGACGTCGCTAGCGTCGCCCCGCAGGATTTAGAACCGGCGCTTGACGATGCGTTTGCGCAGAAGCCCGACGTTGTCGTCGTTCTCGGCGGCGATGGCACCGCGAGAAGCGCGGCCAAGCGGGCGCTGACCACTCAGGTGCCAATCGCCCCGCTGCCCGGGGGGACCATGAACGTGCTCGCCAAGCTGGTCTTCGGACACGCGGATCTCGAGCGGGCGATTGACGACTTGCCGACATGCGCGGTGACAGGGCTGGACGTGGGCGTCGTTGGGGGCGAGCCCTTCTTCTTGTCAGCCGCATTCGGGTTCGCCGGGCCTCTCGCGCGCTTTCGCGAGACAATGCGGCCGCCCCGCCGGTACGGCGAGGTGATGTCGGCTGCGTTCACTTGCATGCGCGCGCTCGGGCCCTCTTTGCGCGGCGGGGTCAAGTGGCGCGGCGCAGGAACGAAGTGGCATCGCGCGCACACTCTGGTTGTCGCGCTCGGATCGCTCGACCGCGTGCTGACGCCGGAAGAGGAGCCTGTGCACACGGGCGAGCGGCTGCAGGCGGCCGCCCTTCGGCTACGCTCGGGGTGGGATGTGGCCAAGCTGGGCGGCGATGCTGTACGGCTGCGCGATTGGCGCAAGCTCAATCAGCTGACGCTGGTTGCGTCGCCGCGGATTGAGCTTGATGCACGCTCCAAGCGTCCGCTCGCCGTGCTCGACGGCGAACCGATGAGGCTGTCGCAGGCGAGCGAGATCATCGTGGAGGAGGGCGCATTGCCTGTACTCGCGGCCCGCCCGGACGCTTAATCACGCCGCCGGCCGCGCCGCGACGTGCAGATATGCCGGATCGAACTGGGCGACCTCGGCCAGACCTTCCAGATCCAGAAGCTGGATAGAACTGTTCGAGGTGCGGATGAGTTCGGCGTCACGCAGTGCGGAGACAGACCGCGAGACATGCACGGCCGAGAGTCCGAGGAGATCGGCCAACACCTCTCGCGACATGGGGAGTTTGAGCGTGTCGCCAACGTCTTGCCCGGCATGCAGGAGACGGCGGCGCAGTTCGAGCAGGATGTGCGCCAAGCGTTCGCGGCCGGTGCGCCGACCCAGACGAACAATTTGCTCGCGCAGAATGGATTCCTCTTGCACTGCCGCCCACCAGAACGCCGTGGCGAGGAGCGCGTTGGATTTGATCGCGCTGAGAAAGTCGTCACTCTTGAGACGCAGCAGCTCAACGTTTGTGAGCGCTTCGACAGCGTGATCCGCCTTTGTGGCGATGAGGGCCTGCAGATCGAAGCAGTCGCCAGGCAACATCACATTGACGATTTGTCTGCGCCCATCATTGAGCGTGCGATGGCGCACAGCCCAGCCTTTCGAGACGACAAAGACGTGCGAAGGTTCATCGCCCGCCGCGACGATGATAGCGCCGCGACTCTTGCGAACGCGTTCGACCGCGGCCTGTTTGAGCGCGGCGAACTCTTGTTCTTCGACGTGGGAATAGCCGGCTATGCGCGCGATCAGTGCCTTCATGCGGTACTCTCGCTGCACAAACGCCGGTGCGGCCTGGCCGTTCCGGGTCGCGGAACGTGCGGTGGAAGGACGGCGGAGAATATGCGAGACGCCGGATCCGTCTTGGGCGGGGGGCGGTGTAGGAGGACCCGGCGGCTCGCGCGGCTCTTACGAGCACGGCGCAATAACGCCGGTCATAACGTGCCGTTCCGCGTCGTTTGCAAGCTTTTCCCGATGTGCGAGCGCGTTACCGCCACAGGTTCGGGAGTGTCAACGACAGCGCGGGAATGAAGGTCACCAGAAGCAGCACGGCGATGGCGGCGACATAGAAGGGCCAGATCGACTTTAGTGCTTCAGTGATGCTGATGCGTGCAATGGCGCTGCCGACAAACAGCACTGAGCCGACGGGCGGTGTAATTAGTCCGATGCCCGCCGCGAGCACGAGGATGACGCCGAAGTGCAAAGGCGCGACTTCATACGCGCGGGCGATTGGCAGGAAGATCGGCGTACAGATGATGATCATCGGCGCCAGATCCATGAATGTGCCGAGGATCAGGAGTATGGCCAGCATCAGCAGAAGCACCATGTGCTTTTCCTGGGTGACCGCCTGCATGGCCTCGACGGCCATCGCCGGCACTTGCAGATAGGCCATCAGCCAGCCGAACGCGCCTGCCGCGCCGATCACGAACAGGATGACGCCGGACGAGCGCGCGGCGCGCGAAGCGGCAGCCGCGAACGCCTTCCAATCCATGCCGCGATAGACGATCAGCGTGACGAGGAGCGCATAGAGCACTGCGACAGCGGCGCTCTCGACGGCAGTGAAGATGCCGGCGCGTATTCCCCCGAAGATGACGAAGATCAGCAAGAGACCTGGTATCGCCGCTATCAGTCGCACGCCCACCGCGCCGAAGCCGGGGAAGGCCTCCGTGGGGTACCGGCGCAGGCGCGCGAGGAAGTAGGCCGCACCCATCACCCCCAAGGCCAGCAAGAGAGCGGGCACGATGCCTGCGGCGAACAAATCCGCGATCGAAACGCCTCCGCCGGCGATCGCGGAGTAAAGGATGAGATTGTGCGAAGGCGGCAACAGTAGCGCGACAAGCGCAGCCGAGATGGTAACGTCGACCGCGTAATCCTTGCTGAAACCGCGCTTCTCCATTTGCGGGATCATGGTCGATCCTATGGCGGAGACATCCGCCAACGCCGAACCGGAAACACCGCCAAACAATGTCGAGGCCACAACGCTCACTTGTCCGAGGCCGCCGCGCAGATGACCAACGAGTGAGGAGGCAAGCGAGATGAGCCGCTCGGATATGCCCCCGCGCAACATCAGCTCTCCCGCGAAGATGAAAAGCGGAATAGCCAGAAGCGAGACTTTTCCAAAGCCGCTCGCCACCTGCTGCACGACGACGATCGGTTCCACGCCCAGATAGAGAAGCGTCGCCAATGTCGCGGCGGCGATGGAGAAGGCGACGGGCACGCCGAGCACGAGCAGCAGCGCGAAGACGCCGAAGAGAATGGCGAGCTCCATCAGCTCTGCTCCGCGGCGTGATCATCGCCGGAGAACAGCCGCTCCATGGAGAATAGTGCGATCAGTCCGCCGCCGAGGCAGAGGCCGACATAAGACACACCCTCCGGCAGCGGCGCGCCAGCCATCGGCACCGCCCAGCTGTCAAACATGAGAAAGCCTCCGTAGAACGCGAGCGCGGCGCCAAAGGCCAGGGAGATGAGCCGTGAGAGCATTTTCAGCGCGGCCCGCACCGGCGGGGGCGATTTCTCAACGAGGGTTGGAAAGCTGAAGTGCGTTTCGCTGCGCACGGCCCCTGCGGCGCCGAACAGCGCAGACACGCTCATCAGAGTAAGCGCGACCGGTTCGGTCCAGCCTGGAGAATCGTTCAGCGCATAGCGGCCGAATACCTGCCAAGCGAGCACCAGCACGAGCGCGCACAGGCTAAGGGCCGCTATTGCGATCGCTGTCCGGGCAAGCGCATCGAAAGCGCGTGTCACGTTATTTCCCCCGCCCCGTCTTAGTCGTGCGCTTCGATGCGCCTCACAGCTTCCGCGATGTCAGCATCCGCGATCCAGCGCTCCCGCATTGGCGCAACCGCGCGCCGGAAAGCGTCACGGTCGGCTTCGTTATACTGGACCCCAGCGTCGAGCACGGTTTGCCGCGCGCTGGCTTGTTTAGCGTCCCAAAGCGCGCGCATGACCGGGATCGATTCCCGCGCCTTGGCCAGAAACAAATCCCGATCCGAAGGCGAGAGCGCGTCGAAGCGCGCTTTCGACATCAGCAGCGCTTCAGGCGCGCCGCAATGATCGGTGCGCGACCAGTAGCGCGCCACTTCGTACTGGCGCGTCGACTGATAAGTCGCCCAATTATTCTCCGCCGCGTCGATAAGGTGTGTTTGCAGGCCGGTGAATACTTCCCCGAACGGTATCGGCGTGGCGTTTGCGCCCATCGCATCGAGGGCGGCCATGAAGATGTCAGAGCGCGGCACTCGGACCTTAAGGCCCCGCATGTCCGCGGGGGTGTGGATCGGCCGGCGCGCGTTATACATCGAGCGCATGCCGGAATCGTAGAATGCAAGACCGACGAGCCCGCGATGCTCGAATGTGCGCAGGATCTCGCGCCCGATGGCGCCGTCGATCACCCGCCTTAAATGCGCTTCGTCGCGGAAGGTGTAGGGTAGGGCGAGCGCTTGCGTCGCGGGGAATGCGTTGTTGACCGCCCCAACATAGACGCGCGCTATGTCGAGCACGCCAAACCGCGCCAGGTTGACGGTGTCGTTCTCGCTGCCGAGCTGTCCGGATGGGTAGATGCGAAAGGAGATGCGTCCTTGCGTCTCGCGCTCGATCTCCGCGCCCATCCAGCGCACCGCTTCGACCGTGGGGTAATCGGTCGGATGGACGTCGACGGCGGTGATAATGTTGCCGGTGGGACCGCGCGCGGCGGCGACGCCGGCGCCGGCCGCGGCGGTCGCTGCGCCGGAGGCCAGGAGCGCCCGCCGTGAAATCATGCAAAGCCTCTTTCGCTCGGCAGTGCGCGCACTGCCGAACAGAGGATATCGCCGCTACCGGCAAAGCTCACCCGCGCCCGTTGCCCAATTCGGATGTCGTGCACGCCCGTTACGGCGCCGGTGGAGATGAGGTGACCGACCTTCAGCGTCCGTCCGCGCCGGGCGAGATGTTCGAGCAGGAAAACGAGCGCGTCGAGCGGATCGTCCGCGCCGGCGCGCACCTCGCCGCTGCCGACAGGCCGGTCATCGATGAACGTCTCGCACCGCAGCCCCTCGTCGAGCCTCGCGCGCCATGCTGGCACTTCGCGACCCAGTATCAGCCCGTGATTGTTGCCGAAGTCGGACACGACAACGGTGGCGCCGAGGTCGTTGATCGCGGCGAGTGGACTGCCCGCGGTCTCCACGCCAATGTGCATGGCGGCGACCAGTTCGGCGGCGTCCTCTCGCGTCCAGGCCGTGTCTTCGGGCGGCACGTCGTGGGCGATGCGCAGCACATACTCCGCTTCGACCGCGGCGAAACCGCGCTCGAACACGGGGAACTGGACCTCGTCGTTCTCGACGCGCCAGACCAGGCGTTGAAAAATCGGTCCCGCAAGGCGATCGGCGCCGAGCTCTTCGACCTGGTGGGGCGGGACGCGGCCGATTTTCCAGCCGGCGATGTCATCCGGCCACAAGCCAATGGCCTCGTCCTGAATTCGATAGCCAAGGCTAAGACTGTCCGGCGGCTCCCCGGGGAACCCTTCCAAGGCCTTGGCCTGCTGGCGGGTGGTCACGAACTGGCCGGCGATTTCACGCGCTAAACTCAAGGGTCCTCCCGCCGGCCTTGCCGCCTGGTTTTGAGTAGAGGCTTATACGACACCGGTGTCATTAGCAATCTGGGTCGCGCACGTGGGAACTGTGTCAGGCGGCCCAGAGGATTTCGGGCGCCGGCATGGGCGGCTCGAACAGAGCTGCGACCGGGGCCCAGTCGCCGCCGACGACCGAGGCCAGCCGAGCGCGCTTTTCTTGGCCCGTGAGCAGCAAAATCAGGCGGTCGGCCCGGGCGAGCGCGGCTCGCGTCAGGGTTAGCCGCTCGGGTGCGCCATCGGCTTGCGCCGCCCGCAGGGCGATGACCGCGCGCGGGTTCGCAAGGTCGAGCGCCTCGTCCAGTTCCTGGGCGCCGTCAAACCAGGACGCGGTGTGCCCGTCCGCGCCCATGCCCATCAAAGCGATATCGATGTCGAGCGGAGCGTAGTCAGCATTCGCGATGTCGGCGGCAGCTGCGACGCTGGGAGCGTACGCGAACATCGGCCTAATTGTCGCACCTGCTGCGAGCGCTGGTGCGAAAGTACGTCGAATGAGCCCCTCGTTCGACGCGTTATGCGTTGGCGGTACGAAGCGTTCGTCCACCAAGGCCAGCGTTATCTTCTCCCAGTCGAGCGGCAGCGCCGCAAGCGCGGCGTACGCGGGGGCTGGCGTTGATCCGCCGGACAACGCAACGCAGGCGGCGCCGCGGGCGCCGATCGCGTATTGCAGCGCGTCAGCGATCCGTTCGGCTGTGGCCTGCATGAGCTGGTCGCGCGTTTCGAACACAATGATCTGCATCGGCCTCTACGCAAGCTGCGGCGGGGGTCAAACCTTGTCGGCGAGCAGGCTGCGCAGCGTTTTGGCCGCTTCTGCGCCATGTTCCGCGTTGGCGAGCGCATACGCAGCGGTGGCGCGCAAGTAGCCGATTTTGTCCCCACAATCGTAGGACACGCCCTCATATTCAAGCGCGTGGAAAGGCTGGCTTTCCATCAACCGCGCCATCGCATCGGTCAGCTGGATTTCGTTGCCGGCGCCTGGGCTTTGCGACGCCAGCAATTCAAAGATCTGAGGCTGCAGAATATAGCGGCCGCTGATGAAGAGGTTGGAGGGGGCTTCTTCGCGCTTAGGCTTCTCAACCATGCCCTTCATCTTGACGAGCCGGCCCTCCCGGCTTTCCGGCGCGACGATGCCGTAGCGCTCCGGGGAGTCGGTGGGCTCGACGGCGATGATATTGCCGCCCACACGGTTATAGTGCTCGACCATCTGCGCCAGGCACGCGGGCTTGGCCATCATCAGCATGTCGGGCAGCATCACGGCGAACGGTTCATCGCCGACGATGTCGCGCGCGCACCAGACGGCGTGCCCCAGACCCAAAGCGGCCTGCTGACGCACGAAACTCATCGTGCCCGCCGGCCGGATGGACATTTTCACTTCATCGAGCTGGGCGGTCTTGTTCTTGTCGCGAAGGGTTAATTCCAGTTCATAGGCGTGATCGAAATAGTCTTCGATCGCGCCTTTGTTGCGCCCGGTGACGAAGACGATGTGTTCGATGCCGGCGGCTAAGGCTTCATCCACCACGTATTGGATGGCGGGCCGATCAAACACCGGCAGCATCTCCTTTGGGATCGACTTGGTGGCTGGTAGTACCCTGGTGCCGAAACCTGCAACAGGGAGCACCGCTTTCCTTAGCGGTCGGGAGAGGGGCGAAGCGCTAGTCATTGTGGGTCCATTTGCCGCGCCGCAGCAGAGGGCGCGAGGGCGTTTGTGTAGAGCCGAACTCTAACGCAACCGCAACCGTAACGACCCTTTGATTCGGCTTGAATTCAGCTTTGTGCGCTACGATCTGCGCAAGGTCGCGGGAATAAGCGGCCCGGGTGTCCAGCAGGGTGACTATCGTCACAGACGATCTCTCGTCGGCGCCATAAGTTCGCAATTGCAACACAGGAAACCTTTTGTTAAGCGACCGCGCCGGTCCGGGAGTTCTCCACAAATGACGTCGTCCACCGCCAAAGCCACCACGCGCACAGTCGTGGCCAGCTTCGTAGCTGGCGCGGGCGCCATGGTGCTTCTGGGCCTCGTCGCGCCGGTCGCCGTGCAAAGCGGCCCCTTGATCCGCGACGCGTTCGCCGCGGAGGTGCAACGGTCGCAGCCGGTGATCGAGCCCCTGGACGTGGCGGCCATCGAAGCCCAGTTGGCTCAGGCGGACCGGACGATGGACGCCATGCGCGCGACGACGGACGATGACATCGCCCGCCTGCGCCGCCTGACGCCGCGCTAGAGCAACCTCAGTTCGCACTACAGGATCGACTGACCGGTCGCTTTCCAGTCTTTCAAGAACGCTTCCAGCCCCGCGTCCGTCAGGACGTGTTTGTAAAGGGCTTTGAACACAGCAGGCGGAATGGTGGCGCAATCGGCGCCCGCTATTGCCGCGTCGCGAACGTGCGCGCCGTTGCGAATCGAGGCCGCCAATATCTGCGTCTGGAAGTCGTAATTGTCGTAGATCGCACGGATTTCGCGGATCAGGCCCATACCGTCCTGGCCATTGTCATCGAGGCGTCCGATGAACGGCGAGATGAATGTGGCGCCGGCCTTGGCCGCGAGCAGGGCTTGCGGGGCGGAGAAGCAGAGGGTCACGTTGCAGGGATGTCCCTCGTCCTCGAGGGTCTTGCAGGCGCGCAGTCCATCGGGCGTCAGCGGCACTTTGACCACAATGTTCTTGGCTACACCGCGTAGCTTGCGGCCCTCGGCGAGCATCGTCTCGGCATCCTGTGCAACCACCTCGGCGCTCACAGGGCCAGGCACGGCGGCGCAAATCTCCCGGAGCGTCTCGAAAAAGTCGCCGCCCGCTTTCGCAACGAGCGATGGGTTGGTGGTTACGCCGTCGACAAGACCGGTTTGGGACAGAGCCTTGAGTTCCTTCACGTCGGCGCTGTCGATGAAAATCTGCATCACATGACTCCCTCGCCGCATGGCCGGCGCGCTCATGCGCTGATACTCCCAGGGCGCATTTTGAGCAAAGCGCCGGGCGAATCTGCGAATCGGCGCAGGAAAGGCTCGGACAAGGATCGAGCATGAGCAACGGCTACAAAATCGAGGGTGTTCCAGCCAGAGACATGGCCAACGCCATCCGCGCCCTGGCCATGGACGCGGTGGAGGCGGCGAAGTCCGGCCATCCGGGCATGCCAATGGGCATGGCGGACGCTGCGACGGTCTTGTTCTCACGGTTTCTGAAGTTCGACGCGAGCGAGCCGCGCTGGGCGGACCGCGACCGCTTCGTACTGAGCGCCGGGCACGGCTCGATGCTGCTCTACGCGTTACTGTATCTCACCGGTTATGCCGACATGACGCTGGAGGAGATCAAGCGCTTCCGCCAGCTGTGCTCAAAAACGGCGGGACACCCGGAGAATTTCCTTGCCGCGGGTATCGAGACGACTACGGGCCCGCTCGGGCAGGGGCTGGCGAACGCGGTCGGCATGGCGATGGCCGAAGCGCACCTCAACGCGCGCTTTGGCGATGAGCTGGTGAACCATCGCACCTGGGTGATAGCCGGCGACGGCTGCCTGATGGAAGGGATCAGTCAGGAAGCGCTGACGCTGGCGGGGCGTCAAAAGCTCAACAAGCTGATCGTCATCTGGGACGACAATTCCATTTCGATCGACGGAGCAGTTTCACTATCGGATACAACCGACCAAAAAGCGCGCTTTGCGGCAAGCGGCTGGAACGTGCTTGAGTGCGACGGCCACGATATGGAAGACGTCGCGGGTGCGTTTCAGGCGGCGACACAATCCAATCTGCCGGTGTTTATCGCCTGCAGGACGATCATTGGCTATGGCGCACCGAAGAAGTCGGGTACGGCCAAGGCGCATGGCGAAGCGTTAGGCGCGGAAGAACTCGCGGCTGCAAAAGCCAAGCTCAGCTGGGAATACGGGCCCTTCGAGATCCCGGACAATATTCTGAAGGCCTGGCGCAAGATCGGCGCACGCGGCGCCGGCGCGCGCGAAGAGTGGGCCTCGCGCCTCAAGCGCTCGCCGAAGCGCGATGAGTTTGCGGCCGCGATGGGTGGCGGCAACATCGATGCGGCGATTGCGCAACTGGGGATGCATGCGAGGGCGATGGCGCAAGAGCGGCCGGCGCTGGCGACGCGCGCGGCGTCTGGCAAGGCGATCGACGCGATCTATGAAGCCTGCCCCGAATTGCTGGGCGGCTCGGCCGATCTCACCGGCTCCAACAACACGCAGGCCAAAGGCGCGGCGGATTTCACGCCCGAGAACAGGCTCGGCCGCTATGTGCGCTACGGCATTCGCGAGCACGGCATGGCCGCGGCCATGAACGGCATGGCCTTGCATGGCGGAATCATCCCTTACGGCGGCACCTTCCTGTGCTTCTCTGATTATTCTCGCCCCGCGATCCGCCTGGCTGCGCTCAGCCGCATCCGCGTCATCCACGTGATGACACACGATTCAATCGGCCTCGGCGAAGATGGGCCGACGCATCAGCCGGTCGAACATCTGCCGGCGCTGCGCGCCATCCCCAACCTGCATGTCTTTCGTCCTGCAGATGCAGTGGAAGCCGCCGAATGCTGGCAAGCGGCGCTATTGCGCGATGATGGGCCGAGCCTGCTTGCACTGTCCCGGCAAGCCACGCCCGCGCTGCGCACCGACGCTAGTGAAAATCTCTCGCTCCGCGGCGCGTACGAATTGTCGCCAGCCGAGGGCGGCGTCTCGCGTGTGGCGATCTTCGCGACCGGGACAGAAGTCGCGCTCGCCGTTAAGGCGCGCGAATTGCTGCAAGCCGAGGGCATCCCGACGCGGGTGATCTCCGCTCCCTGCTTCGAGCTGTTCGAGCAGCAGGACGATGCCTATCAAGACGCCGTCTGCGGCGATGACGAAGAACTGAAGCTTGGGTGCGAAGCTGCGATCGGCCAGGGGTGGTTCGAGGCATTCGGACTTGATGCGTTCATCGGCATGTCGACCTTCGGAACATCGGCGCCGGCCAAGGATGCGTATGCCCATTTCGGCATCACGCCTGAAGCGATCTTCGAAACAGCGAAAGACTTGCTCTGACCGAGCGCGCGCCGCTCTCTTCCTTCAGAGCGTGTCGGCTAACGCACGAAGCGCGTTCGCGTCGTTAGCGGTCGCCCGTGGAACGATGAGAAGGCCGTTAGGCGCCGCGACGACGAGAAGATCGTCGCCGTCGATAGCTGCCGCCTTGACGCCGCTGGCGCGCATTTTTCCAACATCGGGAGCCGCCGCCGGGCCAAGGATGGCGTAGCCGTCGGCGTTGCGAGGCGCGAGCCGCCAGACTTCATCCCAGGAACCGATGTCGGCCCAGCCGATGGCGCAAGGCGTGACGGCTGCGCGCGATGTCTTCTCCATCACGGCGATGTCGAAAGGAACCGAGGGGATCGTCGCAAAAAGCTGCGGGTCGGGCCGAATTTCTGCGCCGCTGCGCTGCGCCTTTCGCAGCGCCTCGAGCGCTACGTCGCGGACCTCGGCGCTGGCCTCGAACTCCTTGAGCAGCATGTGCGCATGAAACAGGAAAATGCCCGCGTTCCAGGAATAGCCGCCTGCATCCAGGTAGCGTTGCGCGGTAGGCCTATCGGGCTTCTCGCGGAAAGAGTCGATGGCGAACACGCCTTCACCGAGCGGTGCGCCGCGCTTGATGTAGCCGTATCCGACCGCAGGCCGGTCCGGCGTGATGCCGAACGTCACAATACGCTCGCGTGCGAACGGCGCCGCGCGTGCGATGGCGGCGTGGAAACCAGCGGTATCGGCAATCACATGATCGGCCGGGACCAGCAAGACGAGCGCGTCCGCGTCATGCTCAGCTGCGACGGCGGCGGCCGTCGCGGCGACCGCGGCCGTGTTGCGCGGTTCAGGCTCTAGGACGAGTGCACACGGCGAAACGCCGCCCAAGTGCTCGCGCACGTGCGATGTGTGGCGTGCGTTACAGAGAACGATAGGGCCGGCGAACGAAAGCCCGCCCACGTCGCCGCTGACGCGCCGTACGGTGCGCAAGTAAAGGGAATCTGGTCCGGCAAGTGCGTGAAACTGTTTGGGATGCGCTTCGGTGGAGAGCGGCCACAGACGTGTGCCGGCGCCGCCGGACATGATCGCGGGGATAATGCGGGTGGTCATTGTGCGCTACTGTGGACTGCGCCGCGTGCGCCGAAAAGAACGCTCACGGCAAGGGCGAAGTTGCCGACAGGATGCGCGCGACGATGACATCGGCGGCGTCTTCCGGGCTCATGGCGGCGGCGTCGATGTGAAGTTCAGGCGCTTCCGGCGGCTCATATGGGGAATCGACGCCAGTGAAGTTTTTCAACTCCCCCGCGCGCGCCTTCCTGTAAAGGCCCTTGGGGTCGCGTCTCTCTGCAACCGCGATCGGCACGTCGATGAAAATCTCAAAGAACTCTCCCGGCTGGGCCAGACTTCGCGCCATATCGCGTTCTTGGCGGAAAGGGGAGATGAACGCTACGAGCACGATCAGGCCGGCGTCGGCCATGAGCCGGGATACCTCTGCGACTCGGCGAATATTCTCCACCCTGTCAGCCTGCGTGAAGCCTAGGTCGCGGTTGAGCCCGTGGCGAACATTGTCGCCGTCCAGCAACACGGTGTGACGTCCCAGCGCGTAGAGTTTCTTCTCCACGATATTGGCGATCGTGGACTTGCCGGCGCCGGAAAGGCCGGTGAACCACAGGATCGCCGGGCGCTGTCGCTTGATTGCGGCGTGCGCGGTGCGGTCGATCTCGAGCGCCTGCCAATGCAGGTTCTGTCCGCGGCGAAGAGCAAAACGGATAAGTCCGGCACCCGCTGTCTCGTTGGTTTCCTGGTCGATCAGGATAAAGCCGCCGGTCTCCCGGTTCTGCGTGAAGGAATCGAACGCCAGCGGCCGGTCGAGGCTGACATTGCCGAGGCCGATCTCGTTGGCCACCAGCTGCTTTGCCGGCCGCTGCTGCAGCGTGTCGATATCGACGCGGTGCTTGAGCTCGGTGACCGTCGCGTTGGCCATCGCCGCGCCGAGCTTCAGCGTGTAACGTCGGCCGGGAAACAGCGGCGTCTCGCTCATCCACACCAACGTCGCCTGAAACTGGTCGGCGATTTCGCAGGGAGCGTCGCTTGCGGCGACCACGTCGCCGCGTGAGCAGTCAAGTTCATGATCGAATGTCACCGTCACGGATTGTCCCGCAATAGCGCGGGGGAGGTCGCCGCCCGCGGTGACGATGCGGGCGATCCTGGCGTTGCGGCCAGAGGGAAGCACGCGGATCGCGCCGCCTGGCGCGATCGAGCCGGCGGAGATGCGGCCGGCAAAGCCGCGAAAGTCCTGGTTGGGGCGGACGACGTTTTGCACCGCCATGCGAAATGGCCGATCTGCGCGGTCCGGACTTGCGTCGGCGGCTTGCAGCAGGTCAATCAATGTCGGACCCTTGTACCAGGGTGTGGCCGCGCCGCGTGTTGCGATGTTATCGCCGCTGACGCCGCAGACGGGCAGGGCGTCGAAGCGTTTGATCTCCAGCGCTTCGGCGAGCGCGGTAAAGTCGTTGACGATCTTCGTGAAAGCGTTTTCGGCATAGCCGACCAAATCCATCTTGGTGACAGCAAGGACGATCTGCTTGACCCCCATCAACCCGCATATGAAGGCGTGACGGCGCGTTTGCGTCAGCACCCCCTTGCGCGCGTCGATCAGCAAAATGGCGAGATCCGCGTTTGACGCGGCCGTCACCATGTTGCGCGTGTATTGAATGTGTCCTGGCGCGTCGGCGACGATGAACTTGCGTTTTTCGGTGGCGAAATAGCGGTAAGCGACGTCGATGGTTATTCCTTGCTCACGCTCGGCCATCAGACCATCGACCAGAAGCGCGAAATCAAGTTCCTCGCCACGCGTACCGACGGCTTTCGAATCTGCTTCAAGGGCCGCCAGCTGGTCCACTGCCACCGCGCCGAGATCGTAAAGCAGACGGCCGATCAGGGTGGATTTGCCGTCATCGACAGAGCCGCAAGTGACGAGGCGCAGGAGGGACTTCTCGGCGGTCATCAGAAATAGCCGTCTCGCTTTTTCTTCTCCATCGATGAGGGCGTATCGCTGTCGATGAGGCGGCCCTGTCGCTCACTGGCGCGTGAGTCCATGATCTCTTTGACGATGTCGCTCACATTCCTCGCATTGCTGTCGACGGCGCCGGAGAGCGGATAGCAGCCGAGCGTTCTGAAGCGAACGACCCGCGTTTCTGCTTTCTCGCCCGGCGCCAGGCGCATGCGCTCGTCGTCAATCATGATCCAGGCGCCGCACCGGCGCACGACCTCGCGCTCGGCGGCGAAATAGAGCGGTACGATCGGGATGTTCTCGGCTTCGATGTATTGCCAGACGTCGAGTTCGGTCCAGTTCGAAAGCGGAAACACCCGGAAGCTCTCGCCGCTGTGTTTTCTCGTATTGTACAGATTCCAGAGCTCCGGGCGCTGGTTCTTAGGATCCCAATGCTGATGTGTGGAGCGCAGCGAGAAAACGCGTTCCTTTGCGCGGCTTTTCTCTTCGTCGCGCCGCGCGCCGCCGATCGCGGCGTCGTAGCCGAATTCCGCGAGGGCCCTCCGCAAGCCTTCGGTCTTCCAGATATTGGTATGCGCTTCCGAGCCGTGATCGAACGGATTGATGTTCCTCGTCTCAGCGTCCGGATTGCGATACACGATGACTTCGTGCTGTTTGGCGACTTGGTCGCGCATCGCGTACATGTCGCGGAACTTCCAGGTCGTATCGACGTGCAGCAGCGGAAATGGCTGATGCGCGGGATAAAACGCCTTGATCGCGAGGTGCAGCAGCACTGAGCTGTCCTTGCCCATCGAATAAAGCATCACCGGCCGCTCGGCTTCCGCGGCGACCTCACGCAGAATGTGGATGCTTTCCGCTTCGAGCGCGTCGAGATGAGAAAGTCGCGTCCTAGACGCCATAAAAGTCACGATACCAATCGACGAATTTCTTCATGCCGACCTCAAGCGGCGTCTGCGGCGCAAAGCCGACGTCGCGTGCGAGGTCGTCCACGTCGGCAAAAGTAGCCGGCACCTCGCCGGGCTGCACCGGCATCGGGTTGCGGATCGCCCGCTTGCCGGTGCACTGCTCGATGATCTGGATCAGGCGGTTCACCTTCAGCGGGGTGTGATTGCCGATATTATAGAGTCGATACGGCGCGCTCGATGTGGCGGGATCGGGATCGGCGCCGCTCCATTCCGGATTGGGCGCGGGGATGCGATCGCCGACGCGGGCGACAGCCTCGACGATGTCGTCGATGTAAGTGAAGTCGCGCTCCATTTCCCCGCCGCCGAACACATTGATTGGCTCACCAGCTAGAATAGATCGCGTGAAAAGAAACGCGGCCATGTCGGGACGGCCCCACGGCCCATAGACGGTGAAAAAGCGAAGGCCTGTCGTCGGCATGGCGTAGAGGTGGCTGTAAGTGTGCGCGAGCAGCTCGTTCGCTTTCTTGCTCGCGGCGTACACATTCAGCGGGTGATCGACGTTCTGGTGTACCGAGAAGGGCGTCTTGGTAACCGCGCCATAGACAGAACTCGAAGATGCAAAAACGAGATGCTCGACCGCGGCGTGGCGGCAGGCCTCGAGCAGGCTGGTGAAACCTGCGACGTTGCTGTGAATGTAGGCTTGCGGATTGACCAGCGAGTAGCGCACGCCGGCCTGTGCCGCGAGATTGAACACGCGCTGGAAGCCGTGCTGGACGAAGAGGCGCGCTAGGGCCGGTTCGTCGGCAAGATCGGCGTGGGCAAAGCTGAAGTTGGGGTGCGCCAGCAGCCGGTCGAGCCGTGCGCGCTTAAGCTCGACATCGTAATAATCGCTGAGATTGTCGAGTCCGACCACGCGCTCGCCGCGCGCGAGCAATCGCTCGGCGAGGTGATAGCCGATAAAGCCGGCCGCGCCAGTCACCAGGATCGGGTTCATCGCACTCGGTACGTCGCGCAGGGACGCGGGATTGAGCGCTTCGATAGGCGCCGGCCCCCTCAAAAGCAACCGGAGCGGCTCAGCTTCGGGGGCGGCCGAGCGCTCCCACGACGGCGGGGGCGACGAACAACGTGGCGAACCACCACTCGGCCCAGAGGTTAAAACTGAGATTGGCGATCACGCCGAGCGCCGCCAGCGAGCCCGCCGCCGCCGCGGCCGCCGGCCGGTTGTCGCCAAAGCAGCGGACGAGGTCGCGCCAGCCGAGAACCAGAAGCGCGGCTGCCAGCGAGACGCCGAGAATGCCCAACTCGAACCAGATTTGCAGGCTGGCGCTGTGGGGGTGCACAGGCACGGCAGGGGCGTGCGCGCGTGAGGCGTCGAGGCCATGTCCAAACCAAGGCTGCTCGCGAATGCGTTCGCCTAAGTAACTCCAGATCTCGAGCCGGGCGTTCCAGCTGTAGGGCATGGCGTGATCGTCGATGGCCGCGGCGAGCAGCGGCCCGGCAAAGGGGGCCGCCAGGAGCCAGGCCAGCAAGGCGGCCGCCACCCCGGTTAGTGCGGTCCGCGGCGCGGCATAGGCCGCCAGAAACGCAACCAGTCCTGCCGCAAACCCCACGGTATTGGAGAACTGGCCGAATTGGAGCGAGATAAAGCCGGCAGCGACCAGCGCCGCCAAAGCGGCCGCCTTCCATGCCGGCCCCGGCCGCGCCAGCAAAGCGCCCACGGCGCCCCAGGTCAGAGCGAGCAGGAGGCTGCCGGCGCGGCTGAGGTTGCGCCCGAGTTCGAAGAGGTCGGCCCGCGGTTGAGCCGCCCGATTGAACGGCATCTGCGCCATTGCCTCAATTGCCAATAGCGCGGCTAGCACGGCAAAAGCCGCCACTGCGCCGGCCCGGGTGAGTCGCGGGTCCTTGGCGGCGGCGGCGGCAAACAGGAGAGCAAGCGGCGCCAGCACGGCGATCTTCAGCGCCTGCAGGCCCGCCGCGTGGATTGACCAGGCGCTTGAGGCCACGGCGAGCGCCAGGAAGAGCGCCAGCAGCAGGACGGACCAGGTCCTGTTTTCAACAGCTTGCCGCACTAGCGAAGGACGGAAAGACAGCGCTCCGGCCAGCGCCAGCAATACCGGTAGCCCCAAAGCGCCGCCGACCCCAAAGGCCGGCAGAAGCACGAGAAATGCCCCACGCGCAAACCGACCGATCATGCCCTTCAACCCCGCCTCACCGGTCATTGTGTAGACGACATTTCCGCATCGTCACTGGATAGCGTTTCTTAGTGCTTGGCGCCGGACGAGATTTAAGGTTTGTTACGCCTCTGGCGCGTAAAGAGGGGGTCCATGCGGGGGACGACGCGTCATCGTGCCCGTGGGAGCGGCGAATGACTGACAAGCCACACGACCATGGGCGAGAGATCCGGGACACCGTTCTCAAGTCCGGCCTGACAGGCGTTGCGGCCACGGCGCTCGCGATAACAGTCTTCTCGCCCGCCGGCTTTGGCGGGATTGTCGGCACAAGTCTCGCCTCAGGTTTCGGACTCGATACCAATAGCGCGAGTGCAGACGATCCGTATGCGAGCTTGCCGCCCTATCCAGCGCCGTTGAGCGCGCAAGAACTGTCCGACATCCACAATGAACTCGCGCGCACGACCGCTTCGCTCGAGATCACGCGTGCGGCGACGGAAGCCAAGATCGAACGCATCCGTTCGCTCGCGCTCGGCGATGCGACGACGTTTGCGTCCATGCGGCTAGTAGAGGCTGGCGATGGCCTGCAGGCCAGCACGGGCCAGACAGAAACTCTTGCCGCCGCCGCGCCTTCGGCGCAGCCGGTCGTAGAAGCTGCCGCGCCAGCGCCGGAATCGTTTATCCAGCCGGCGGCTGAACACCCCGAGCCAGCGCCGGCGCAAGCGCAAGCAACGCTGACGCCAGTCAGTTTCGTCGGCGGCCCCGATCCGAGCTATCGCGATCGGCATTTGGAATTGGCCGACCTCTTCCTCGCGCACGAAACCTACTAGCAGCGCGTCGTCCAGATCCCAGACCTAACATCGCTGCGCAGGTGCGCTTGCGCCGTGACTCAGGCGTCTGCCTGCGCTACCCAACCCCAATCTCGCGGAGGGAAAACGATGCGTCTGTTTGCTTATGCATTCGCAGCGGCGTGCCTGCTGATCGCGCCTGCGCGCGCCGAGACCTATCGGCTCAATTATGAAGCGGCGGTGCTCGGCGTCGTCGTGCTCGGCGCCGCCAGTTATGAGGTGACGGCGAACGGCACACGCTACGCCGCCCGCGCCAATCTGCGCACGTCCGGGCTTGCGCGCTTGTTCGATCAGACAGAGATCACCGCCGCAGCTACTGGCTCGGTGAGCGGCGCCAACATCGCCTGGACCCGTTACGACATCTCGCACGCCTACGCGAGCAAGTTTCGGCGCATTCAGATGAATCGCGGCGCCGGCGGGGTGAATGCGGACATCGCACCGTCGTATGGCGACATGGGCGCTCCGCCTGCGACAGCGGCGCAGCAAACCGGGTCATACGATCCTTTGACTGGCGTATTTGCGCTCGGCCGCCAGATCGGCGTAGCGCGCGCGTGCCGCGGCTCGGTGCTCGTGTTCGACGGTCGCCAACACTATCGCCTAGCCGTGTCGCCGCGTTCGCAGGGCACGTTCAACGGCGGGGGCTACAATGGCCCAGCGCTTCTGTGCCAATTCCGGTACGAGCCAATCGCCGGGTTCAGCGGCAATTTCGATCGCTCGCGTATCCCGGCGGCAGAAGCTTGGTTCGCACTTCCGGCTCAACCTGGCTTCGCGCCGCCGCTGCGCCTCACGGTGCCTACCCCGCTCGGACAGGCGCAGCTCGACCTTCGCAGCTACGAACGCATCTCCTGACGGGGGGCGTCCGCGACGCGGATCAGTTCGCTCAGCGCGAGTGCGATGTGATAGAAGCTGGAAGCGCGCGCGGGCTCGCGGGTGAACGCCCCGTCGGGCGTACGCAGGTCGTACCACAGCCCCGGTAATTGGGTGGCGCAGAAGGCACGCAGCATTGCGTGCGCCTCCAGCGCAGCGCGCGCCGCCCCCGCATCGCCATTCGACGCTTCCAGGCGGGCCAAATTCGCCTTCAAGCGTTCCGTCTGAGGCCACAGGCGCGCTGTGCGCTTAAGCGGCCGGCCGTCGATGAGAATTTGATCGCAGGCCGCGCCGCTCTCGATGCCGTGCGCCTCCGCATGCCGACGCAGACGCTCGCCCTCGGGCCTGAAGTCTTCGCCGCCCGCCGCATAACAACGATGGAGCAGCCAGCACCATTCGAAGTGGTGGCCGGGCTCGACGATGCGGCCGAGCTGGTCGGACATAGGCCGCCAGTCGAGGTCATAGAATTCCGGCAGCGCCCCATGCTCGTCGTTGAACATTTTTTCCCGGAAAAGCCGGGCTATCGCGCCGGCGCGCTCGAGGTGCAGCGCGTCTCCGGTCGTCTGGTGGAAGGATAACAGCGCCTCCAGCAAGTGCATGTGCGGGTTTTGACGGCGCGGCGGTATGGGGCAGACTTCGCCTTCCTCGAAGCCGCCCTCGGGGCGTTCCCAATACCAGTGGATCCATCCCTCCAGTCGCCTGGCCGCATCGATGAGATCCGCACGCGCATCGAGCACGCGAGCAGCTTCCGAAAGCGCCAGCAGCACGAACGCCGCGTCATAAAGGTCGCGCCGTTCGTCAAGCACGCCGCCGTCCGGCGAGAGCAGGTGGCGCGTGCCGCCGTCGGGCCGCAGTGCGCGCCTCAGCAGCACCTCCACGCCCGCCTCGACGGCCTCGCGCCACGGGCCGCTCCAGCCCAGCTGGCCGGCATAAGCATAAACGACGGTCTGTCGCGCCTGCACGCGCACGCGCCGCGGCTCGTCGACGATCGGCGATCCGTCCAAATCGAGCCGCTCGTAAAAGCACCGCGCGCGCCGGTCGTAGCCGCGCTCCCACCAGACCGGCAGCGCATGCTCGAAGAGCCAAGACCGGGCGCCCTGTGCGGCGTGCTTTAGCGATTCGGTCACCCGCTCATCTTCCGCGCATCGGGGTAGCCAGTCTGTTACCCATCTTGATAGAGGCGGCAAGCCAAGCTTGGCCTGGCGTTGGAGAGGTGCGTGCGTACATCGGCGGAAACGGTGCTGATCACAGGCGGTTCAGGCTTCATCGCCGCCGCCTTGATACCGGCGCTGGCGCCGAAATGGAATGTTCGCGCGTCGCAAAGGCGCACCGCAAAGGCCTTAACGGAGCTTGTCGTAGGGGAGCTGGGGGAGGGCGCCGATTGGGCGCGCGCGCTGGACGGCGCAGACATTGTGGTCCACCTCGCCGGCCCATCCAACTCGTATTTTCCGGATGAAACCATTCGGCGCGGCATTATTGGCGGGACCGAGGAATTGGTGCGCGCAGCAGAGGCCGCAGCGGTGAAGCGATTCATCTTCGTGAGCTCGATGAAAGCGTGCGCCGGGTCGAGTGAGGGCGCGGCGCTGAACGAAGATGACGCGCCGCGGCCCGAGGATGCATACGGGCGGGCGAAACTGGAAGCCGAGCGCATTGTACTGGGACATGCCGCGCTCGCCCCGATTGTCCTGCGTCCGCCGCTGGTCTATGCGGCCAACGCCAAGGGCAATCTCGCAAAGTTCTTGCGCCGCTTGGATTCGCAGGCGCCGTTGCCGTTCGCCGGGCTGACCAATCGGCGGTCCTTGATCGCCTTGCCGTCGTTTATCGACGCGATCGTTGCTGTGTTGGCGCATCCGGACACGCCGACGGGCGTCTTTCATGTAGCCGACGATCCGCCCGTTTCGACGGGCGAAATGGCGAGCCTGCTCCGCCGGGGGATGGGACGGCCCGCGCGTCTGTTCGCCATGCCTGGATTTGCAGCGTTAGGTCCGCCGCCGCTGGTGCGAAGTCTCGAAGTGGACGCGCGCCGCTTTCGTGCCGTGTTTGCCTATCCGGGCATCGACACACGCGCGGGACTTGTGGCCTGCGGCCAAGCTTGGCGGGCCGCACATTGAGCCGGCCGAAGCTCCTGTTTTTCGCGACCGAGGATTGGTTCATCCGCTCGCACTTCCTGCCGCTGCTGGGCCGCGCGCACGCCGACGGCTTCGAGGTTGTCGCGGCCGCGCGTGACTCAGGCGCGCTGGCAGGCGTGCCTGGGGTCCGCGTCGTCAATACGCCGTTTGCGCGCGGCTCCATGCGTCCATGGGACTTGATGCGGCAGGTCTTCCATCTTCGCGAACTGCTTTTGCGCGAGCGTCCCGCAATCGTGCACGCGATCGCCTTGAAGCCAATGACACTTCTAGCAATGTCGGGGTGGCGCAGCGCCGGGTGCGTGTTCGCGCTCACGGGGCGGGGGTATCTCGGCGTGCGTCAGTCCTTGTGGACCCAAACCATCAATTTGCAATTGAGATCGGTGTTGCGGCGCGCGTTGCGACGCCAGCGCTCGTTGTTGTTGGTGGAAAACACGGCAGACCGCGATTGGCTTGGGCGTGACGGCGAACTCGACGCGCACACCTTGGTCATGCCAGGCGCCGGCGTCGATCCCGAACGGTTCGCGTCTGCGCCGGCCCCGCCGCCGCATCCCGTGATCGTGGGTATTGTCGCACGTCTGATCTGGACAAAAGGGATCGACGTTGCGGTCGCCGCCGTGCAGCGCCTTCGCGAAGAGGGCGAGGTTATCGCATTGCGTATCGCTGGAGATGTGGATCGGGAGAGTCCGGAGGCGGTGTCGGCAGCCGAGATTTCGCGCTGGCGAGAATTGGCGGGCGTCGAGGTGCTGGGCCGCATAGAAGATGTGTCCCAGTTCTGGGCTGGCGCGCACATCGCGTGCTTGCCGTCGCGCGGCGGGGAGGGGTTGCCGCGTTCGTTGTTGGAGGCGGCGGCCTGCGCCCGCCCGCTTGTAACGACGGATGCGCCGGGCTGCCGCGACTTCGTGACCGATGACATTGGCGTGGTCGCGCCGTGCAACGATGCAGTCGCTCTGGCGCAAGCGCTGAGGCGACTCAGCCGCGACAAGGCGCTGCGCACAGCGATGGGCCTGGCTGCACGCGCAAAAATTCTTGCAGGCTACACAGAAGAACACGCCGCCGAGGTTGCGTCCCAGGCCTGGTCGCGCGTAGCGGACGCGTGATGGCGAAGCGGTTTCTCATCTGGTACTGGTCGCCTACGGGGGGCGGAGGCAGTCAGTACGCGGTGAAGCTGGCGCAGCGCCTGGCGCTGCGTTTTGGCGACGAGTCCGTCACGCTTTCGCTGCACGCCGACGATCCCAGCGTCACGACAGCGACAGCATGCCCGTTTAGAACATTGACCGCGCGCGTCGTCACGGCGCGCCGCCGGCCGGCCGCGACCGCAGTCAATCTCGCGGCAAACGCGCGCGTCTTGGCCGAGCATGAGCAGGGCGTCGATTGCGTGATCGTGGCCATGAACTTTGCGACGGCCGCGCCGCTGGCGATGACGCTGCGGAAGCCACTCGTCTACGTGGCGCACGATCCTCATCCTCACCCGGGCGATTATGCGCCGCTGCTTCAGCGCACGACCCAGTCAGTCTTGTTGCGCAAGAGCGCCTGCGTTCTGGCGATGTCGAATTACGCCGCCGCGGAACTCTCTAGGGTTGCGAACGTCCGCGGCAAGCTCGAGGTCGCGCCGCTCAGCGCCGTGTTCGAACCCCGTGAGGCGCAAGTGCACAAGGATGGGCCGCTGCGACTGCTGTTTGCCGGACGTATGATCAAATACAAGGGCCTGGACATCCTGATCGACGCTTTGCAGACGCTCGACGGGCGAGACGATTGGCGGCTTCGCGTGAGGGGATCGGGTCCCGCGCTCGATGCGGCGACAGTGCAACGACTTGAGCTGCCGCAGGTTGAGCGCGTCTCACGCGAATGGCTTTCCGAGGCCGCACTAGAGGCGGAGATTGCAGCGTGCGACATCGTGCTTGCGCCGTATCGTTCGGCGACGCAGTCCGGCGTGATTGCGCAGGCGCTCGCACACGGCAAACCGTGCGTGGTCACCCCGGTCGGCGGCTTGAGCGAGCAGATCGGCGATGGGGCGGCCGGGTGGGTGGCGCAGCGGCCGGATGCAATTGCTCTTGCCGAGTGCCTAAGCGGGGTGCTCGACCACCGCAAGGAGATCGCAGGCAAAGCGCGCAAGGCGAGAGAACTGGCGCAGGCGGCGTGGCAGGGCGATTATTGGGCGTGGCTGGAACGGCTGTGAGTTCGTGTGTGCGCCAACATTTTCGAAGATCTGCCGCGCGGGCTGGCGTGGCCGCTGACGCATGATCGCACCTTCTCCGCTGCTCCGCCGTCTTTGGCGCTCCGCCCCTGTCGGACTTCGGCGCGCGTTCGCGCATAGCGTGCTTGGCCTTCTGGCGCCGCGCCTCTCGAAGGTGGAGAGCGCGCCGTTGGATGCGCCCGTCGTCGTCGTTGGCTTTCTCTCCAGCGCCTCAGGGCTGGGGCAGGCGGCGCGTCTTGCTTACACCGCCGTGCAGCAACAAGGACGGCGCGTGCTCGGCGTCGATCTTAGCCGTCACTTCTTCGAGACCGGCGATGCCGTCAACTTCCAATACGACGATGGGAGTACGCATCGCGGACCCGCCCACGTCCTGATCAATATAAACGCGCCCTATCTGAAGTACGTCTTCCATCTGCTGGGCGCCGCCTTCCTGGCGCGAAAGTATGTGACTGGATATTGGGCGTGGGAGTTGCCTCGAGTCCCCGCGCCCTGGGCCGAGGGGCTGACGCGCGTGCACGACATTGCCGTGCCGAGCACTTTCGTCGCAGGCGCGTTGCGCAGCCTTGGAGACCTTCCGTCGGTTCGGGTAATCCCCCACCCGGTCGCACTCGAAGCTCCGCCCGTTTCGGCGCGCGAAACCGCCGACGGACGCTTCGACGTTGTCTCAGCCTTCAATGTTGCGTCGGGCTTCGAGCGGAAGAACCCGCTGGCGGCTGTCGCGGCCTTCAAGCTCGCGTCTCACGGCGACATGGCTTGGCGCTTGCGCCTCCTGGTTTCAAACGCCGAACACTATGAATCCGGCAAGGCTGCTTTGATGGCGGCGATTAGCGAAGATGACCGGATCGAGGTCACATTCGCGGCTTTGGATAGGGACGCTTATTGGCGCTGGTTTGGGGCGCCGGATCTCTATGTCTCGCTACACCGTTCGGAAGGTTTCGGGTTGACGCTCGCGGAGGCGATGCTTGCTGGCGTGCCCGTTCTGGCGACGCACTGGTCGGGAAACGTCGACTTCATGTCGGTGGAGAACTCTTTGCCCGTACGCTATCGCCTAATCCCTGTCGTCGATCCGCAATCCAAGTACGACACCGGGTCGGATTTGTGGGCCGACGCCGATATTGATCACGCCGCCGAGCTCATGCGCCGCGCTTTCCTCGAACCGGCGTGGACCCGCCAGCTCGCGGCGCGCGCCCGGCAGGAAGCGCTGGAGCGATGGACGCGATTTGCGCTCTGACGTTCAGAAAACGGGGAATTCGGCTTCTACTTTTGGCGGCGTCGTAAAGTCGGCTGCCGCCCCTTCGGGGAATCGCGGCTGCTGCTTCTCGTAGCGTTCGACCACGTCGTCGATCGGTCCGTAATCGACCACGAGCCCTTGTTCCAACCAAAGCCCCTTGTTGCAGAAATCCTTGAGCACGCTGGTGGCATGCGAAGCCATGACCGTGATCCGCGAACCGGTGTAGGCTGCTTTAGCGCGTTTGCGCGCCCGCTCGATGAAGAAAGCGTCGCCGGCGCCGATAACTTCATCGACCACGAAAATGTCGCCCGGAAACGAGGTGGCAAGCGCAAACGAAAGCCGCACAGCCATACCGGACGAATAGGTTCGCACCGGGTAATCGAGGAACGGACCGAGCTCGGTAAACTCGGCGATATCGTACGCCATTGCCTGCCGCTCCGCGCGACTGAGGCGCATCAAGCGCCCCACGAAGTCGATGTTCTCGAAGGCGGTCTTGTCGAGGCTGATCCCGGCATTGGCGTTAAGCAGGCATGACAGGCGCCCGTCGATCAAGCGCACGCCCGATTGCGGCCAACTCACGCCGGCGATTACGCGAAGCAAAGTCGATTTGCCGGCGCCATTGCGACCGATCAGGCCCAATCGATCGCCATCTACCAGCGACACCGAGACGCCGCGCAACGCGTGCACGTGGGCGGTGTCGTTGCCGCCGAGCAGGCCGAGGCTTGCCGTTTGCGCAACGCGACGCAAGAGCGACTGGGCGCGCGCCGAATGATAGATCGGGTAGCTCAGGTGCACGTCGGAGAGAAAGACAGAGGCCATGCGTTAGAGCCAATAGGTGAGGCGTGAACGCTTTTTCGCGTAGAGGGCTACGCCCGCGCCAACAAGCAGCGCTGCAACAATTGCCGACACGATCCAGTTCATTGGATCCGGCGGGCGGCCGAGCAATGGTGCGCGTACCATCTCGATCAGATGATAGAACGGGTTCATCATCACGAACCAAAGCGCATCTTCGGGCACACGCGTCCGTTCCCAAAAGATGGGCGTCAATAAGAACGCAAGGTGGGTGGTTGCGCCGATAGCCGGCGGAAGGTCGCGATACCGCGCCCCGAGAAACGCAAGCAACGTGCTCCAGCCAACTGCGGCAATGGCCAAGAGAGCAAATCCGGGAAAGAACCAGAGCATATTCCAGTTGATCACGCTTGGGTCGACAGCCAGCACCGCGAGGTAAACCAGCATCTGGTGCGCGAAGGTGATGATTTGCCCGGTAACGAAGCGAAAAATATGCACCGACGCGGGCAAGTCATAGCTGAAGAGCAAGTTTTGACTGCGGGGGTAGATATGCGGGCCTTCGTTCAGCGAACCGGCAATGAAGACCCACACTGTCAGTCCAGCCGACAGGTAAAGCAGAAAGTCTTTCAGCGGCCGGCCAAAGAGCATCGAAAACGCAAACGCGATGCCGCACATCATGATTCCGTGCGACAGCGTCAGCCACAGCGGCCCCAGCGTCGTGCGCCGGTAGCGATTCTTGACGTCATCCCACGCAAGCAGCAGCCAGGCCTGCGCGCGCGCGAAGCCGCGTCCGTATTCAGCCAGCGGAGTCACGGCAGCCGTCATAAGCCCTCACCCGGAAATGTGATTGTCATAGAGCCTGCAGACCCCGCAAGCCTCTAAGCCACATCGCCGCGGGACGCGGCCTAACCCAGCGAAGAAAACGTTTGAGATCATGTAGATGTGGATCTGCAGCGACAGTCGAACAATCCTCAGGCAGCCGCTGTGCTAAAGGGTCCTGATGACGTTGTCGCCCCTCCTTGCGCAGTACTTGGCCACGTCGGGGTGGGGCGATTGTACGCCGCCGGAGCCGCTTGTCGGCGCGGAGCATTTCGTCGGAACAGCGCCCGAAGAGCACATCTTCAGTTTCTATGGCGAGACCTTCCGACTCCCCAGCAGCATCGACTGGGAGCACAATCCAGGCACGGCGCATTGGGGCCACGATCTCAACCGCTTCGGCTTCCTCATCCTTCTCGATCGAGCGCGCTCGGGCTCGGTCGATAAACTCGCCGCATTGATCCAGGATTGGATCGCCAAGCACGGCGAAACGAGCGCAACGCCGTCGCGCTATGCCTGGGGCAATTTGCTGAACATTACGATTCGGCTCGAAAACTGGCTCCGCTTCGTAAGTCAGACCCGAGGCGTCCTCACATGGGACGAACTCAATTGGCGGCGCTTCAACTCGTGCGCGCGCGAACACGTGCGGGTGGCGTTGCGCCAGCTTCGCGCGCGCGGTTTTGGGGACAATTGGTCGTTGCTGGCGTTGCGGGCGCTGATGTTCGCCCTGCTTTCAAATAGGGCGTTTCCGCATCGCGCTGCGTTGCTCCGCATCTGCGAAGGCTACGCCGGGCAAGCGGTAAAGCAGCAGATCCTCCCGGACGGCGTGCAACAAGAACTTTCACCTCACTACCACTGGGTTGCCGCCGAACTCATTCACTCCATCGTGGAAATGTCGGCAGCATGCGGCCGGCAGGTGGGCATGCTGGCGGAGGCGGCCGCGCCGATGGCGGATTTCCTCGATGCGCTGATGACGCCGGGCGGTCGCTTGGTGTCGCTCGGCGACTCCGACGCCGATTACGGACCGAGAATTGGCGCATTTCTGGCTCGCGCCCGCTCACCGTGGTGTGAACCTGATTTCCATGTGCGCGTGTTCGAGCACGCGGGCGTCGTCTCCGTACGCGACCGGCAAACGAACTCCTTGCTCGTGTTCGACTCCGGGCCGTTTGGAACGGGCCATCAACACGAAGACAAATTGGGCTTCTGGTTAAGCGTTGGCGAAGACGACATCATCGTCGATCCCGGCCGCTATCTTTACGAGCCCGGCGAAGAAAGTTTCTACGCTTATCTGCGCTCGACGCACGCGCACTCCACCGTGACCATAGACGGCCAGGGACAGAACGCGCGCGCCAGTCCCGGCGCGTGGCGCGCAGAGACGCCGATCGCTCTCGTTGAGCGGACCGGCGCGAGCGTGGAGGTGTTTGGCGAATACCGGCTAGGCTACGGCCCACAACGCATCGATGTGCGGCACAGCCGGCGAATAATTTGCATCTCCGGGCGCCGTGAGTGGCGCATTATCGATCGGATTGCCGGCGTCGAACGTCATCTGATCGAGAGCCGGCTCCAGTTGCATCCGTGCGCTCATCGCCTGTCGGGCGGGGTTCTGGAAGCGCGCTTCAAGAGCGTCCGGGCGCGCATCGAGTTCGATTCCAGCGTGTGGCGCGCGCGTGTGGCCGAAGGGGAAATGACGCCCAAATCCGGCTGGTGGTCGCCGGGTCTGAACCGTATCGCACCCGCCCCGATGCTGATCCTCACGGCCGAAGCTCAGCTGCCGTTTGAAACGGAAATGCGCATCATAGTTAATTAGATCGAGATGAACTCGGCGGCGCCGCCTGCGCTTTGAACGCGCTCCGCGAGGAGCTGCAACGGCTTTTCGTGCATCGCCATCGCCGTTGCCGGTGTGAGGACGCCCGTCGGCTCATCACGCACGCGAAGACTGATGATCGAGAATTCAGGCAGAGCACGTGAAGCGAGGCACCCGAAGTCGGCGCCGACAGACCAGCCGCCTTTTGGCTTGCGCGAGGTGCGGGGCGGCGGCGGGGCCATAGCGTGGGCGAACACCAGTAAGCCGCTGGGCTTAAGCCGCAGCGACAGATCGTGGAGGGCGGCGCTGATCGAATCCTGGGTCGCGCGTTCGAAATGGCCGACACCGGACACGATGTCGAAGTGCTCTGCGCCGATCTCATGTCCGGCGCTCCCGAGTACGGTTTCACGGAAGATGCGGCTTTGCGGGCGCATGGTTTCCCCGAGCGCCAGACAGCGCCAATCGCCGGCGCCGATGGACTTGCAGGCCGCGAGCAGCGCATGCATGGCGCGATGACGTTCCAGCGAGCCGCAGACCTTGCATTGCGGCGGTGCGCCGTACGCCAGGCGGCCGCCGGGGCCCGGCGCGTACGCGCTGGCCCCGCAGACGACGCAAGTCGGCGGCAAGGGCGCGCTAGGAGTTTTCGTACTGGACGCGGCGGGCGCGCCGCGCGCGGCGAGCGCCGCCCACTCGGCTGGCGTCGCTCCGGGCGCTAACGCGCGCAATATGTCTTCGGTATAGCCGCTAAGATGGGCCGCCTTCGAGACGAGGCCAAACAACGGGAAAAGATAGCGCTCTTCTTCTGCGTCCGCCTGCATCAGCGCCGCTGCGTGCGTGTCGAGCGCATCGACAAGTTCGTCTTGGATCTTGGTCCATTGGGGCGGCGTGTAGTCCGTGCGCGCGCGCGCCCAGCTCAGTTTGCCGCCGCCGTAACGATGAAACTGCGCCCACAGATCGCGCACGCTGGTGCGGTGATGGTGATAGACCTTGGCGTCCGGCGCGAACTTGATCTCGTAGTCGGTCTTGTCGAGCATTCGCCAGGCGATCTCGGCGTCCCCGCCTGACTTCATGGTCGGCTCGAAGACGCCAATACGGTCAAACACATCGCGCCTATAGGCGGCGTTGGCGGTTTGCGCGTAGGGCTTGAAGTGCCAGCCGGAAAGGGGCCCGCGCTGGCGCAGCAAGCCGATTTTTTCCGAATAGCGTTCGACGGGCGTCGAGGGTGGGAACGCCAGGATCTCGCCGGCAATGCAGCCGGCGTTGGGATTGTCGCGTGCGGCGGCCAAGAGTTCGGTCAGCCAATCGGGCGCAACCTCGCAGTCGCTGTCGGTGAAAGCGATGAATTCTCCGCGTGCGGCGCGAATGCCGACATTGCGGGCGGCGTAGGAACTCTGATGGGTGCGCTCTTCGAGGCGGGTGAAGCCGAAGCTGTCGATGATTGCAGGAGTGGCGTCGGTCGATTTGTTGTCGACGACCAGCACCTCGAAGCGCGCGCGCGGGAAGTCCAGCGCGGCGATGCTTTTGAGGCACGCGCGCAGCAATTCGCCGCCGTTGAACGTCGGAACGACGACCGAGAAGGCCAGCGCGCCGCCGGCGCGCGCCTCTTCGCCATCCTTAGCCATTTGCCTCCCCGCGCCGTAGCGCCCAGGGGCAGGGAAGCGCGTGAGACGGCAAATGGCAAGAGCGACGGGTCAAAGGGGGTTGGCTCGTGCGGAAACCGCCAACGGTTGCGCGGCAAAACGCGAGGCAGTCCCGGCCCGCAGGGGCAGTGTTTCTGCGCGCGCGGTGAGTTCGGCGCCAATGCGCGCGGCTGCCTTCTGCCGCGCAGCCAGATCGTCGACGATGACCCGCGCAGCGCCGGCGGAGAGAAGCGCTTCGATGGCGGAAAGGGCCTGGCCGGCGTCTTCTATCCCGGGCGGCGCGCGCAAGCCGTCGCCCTCCAAGCGTACGACCAGATTGCGCGCCCCGCGCCAGATCGCGCCGGCCCCAAGCCCCAGGCCGCTCATGTCAAGCACCGCGTCTAGCGTACGAAATTCGGCGACACGGGCCAGCTCGGCGTCAACATTGGCGTAAAGGCGCCAGAGCGGTTCGCTGACGCCGGCCGCGCGCGGCGGGGCGGTGATCGGCGTATAGCGCATACCGCGCCGGCGCACCCAGACGCCGTCGATGAACTCGACTTCTTCGTACTCGGCGCCGCCGAGGATGAGATGGACGTCGTGGCCGAGCGCAGCGAGGGCGGCGGCGAAGGCGTGTGCTTCGGCGGGGCTGTCGGCGCCGGCGAGCAGCGCAAAACTGCGCGGGGCTGCAGCGCGGGTGCGGCTTGCGAAAGCGGCGAATGACGGCGGATCGGCAAAGTCGGCCGGTGCGCGCAGACGCCGTTCGCCCGAAAGCCCGCGCGCCAGACCAACGCGCCAGGCCTTCTCGACATCGGCGTCGAAATCCTCCAGCGCCAATGCTGGCGCCTGGCCGCGCTGGACATACTGCACGAGATCGGCGCGGTGGCGGGCAAAGAAGGCGCTTGCGTCGGCGATAATCTCGCCCATCGATGCATGACCGCGATTGTTGATTAGTGCGTAATAAAGCTTGTTCTTCAGCACCGGATACTTGGCGACCAGCACGCGTGCGGCGTCGCGCAGGCGGCTGGGCAGGAATTTGTGGTGCACTGGCGCATCGCCAGCCTGGGCGATGAGCCAGCCTTCGTCGATCAGACGGCAGCAGAGATCGGTTTCGTCGAGATAATATTCGTATTCTTCGTCGAAGCCGCCGAGTTCGGCCAGCAGGTCTCGGCGGAACATGCAATTGGCGCCCATGACGTGGGGAAATAGCGCCGAGAGCGGATAAGCGCCGTCTTCGAACGGCGCGTCGAGGTGGTGCGAGGCGCCGAAGCGGTCGGCGGCGGAAAACCGGAACTGGAAATCGACGCCTGTGAAATCGATCACCGCCCCGCTGGCGCCGCCGACGCGCGCATCGGCGAACGGGCGGGCGAGCTGCGTCAGCCACTCCGGTTCGGGTAGCGCATCGTCGTCGATGAAGGCCACGAGGTCGCCCGCCGCGAGCGCGAGGCCCATATTGCGCGCCTGCGAGAGATTGCGTTCGCTGCAGCGTGCGTGTTTCACACCGCCGGCGCCGGCCCAGCGCTCGACCTGTTCCCAGGCCCCGTCCTCGGTCGGACCGATGACATAGACCAGTTCAAAACGGGCGTAATGTTGATGGGCGAGCGCAGCGTGCAAGTGCGCCAGGGCCTTTGCGCGCCCGTCGCTGCAGACGATAACGGAAATGGAGGCCGCCGCGGACATCGGGCGCGAGCTTAGCGGCAATAAGCGCCAGGCGTTAGACGTCAGATGCTGTTTGGGGCGCCGGTGGCCTTGGCGCACCGGCGCCCTTCACTAAACAGCTGTTACGCTGCCTGCTGACGTTCCAGCACGTCGTTCCACTTGCCCTGGCTGGCCAGACCATTCATGCGCGCGCGGTGCAGGAAAGCGCCCTGTGCAGCGGCGACATTTTCGGACTTGCCGGCCCACGCTTTCTGAGGCGCAGCCTGCAACGCTCGCCCATAGCTGAACGTCATCTGCCACGGGAAACCGCCGATTTCGTTCATGCGCGAGAGGTGCGCGGTGGCTTGCTCATCGCTCTGACCGCCGGAGAGGAAGGCGATGCCCGGCACCGCGGCCGGCACACAAGCCTTGAGGCACTTGATCGTCTGCTCGGCGACTTCGTCAACGCTCGCCTGTCTGGCGGCCTTCTTGCCGGGCACGATCATGTTCGGCTTCAGGATGGCGCCTTCGAGCTTCACGTTCATGTAGTAGAGCTGCTGGAAGGTCTCCTTCAGCACCCATTCGGTCACTTCGTAGGTTTGCTCGATCGAGTTGTCTCCATCCATCAGGACTTCCGGCTCGACGATCGGCACGATGTCGAATTCCTGGCAGAGATTGGCGTAGCGCGCGAGCGCGTGCGCATTGGCGAGAACGCCGGCGTAAGAAACATTGGTCGGATCGATCACGGCGCGCCATTTGGCGAAGCGGGCGCCGCGTTCGTAGTACTTCGGCAAGCGCTTATCGAGACCGTCGAGACCTTTGGTGATCAGCTCCCCGGGCTTGCCGCCGTGCAGCGGTCTGGTGCCTTCGTCCACCTTGATGCCGGGGATAGCGCCGGCGTCGGTGATCAGCTTCACCAACGCGGTGCCGTCCTTGGCGTTCTGCCAAATGGTTTCGTCGAACAGGATGACGCCGGAGACGTATTGCATCGCATCCTTGGCGCGGAACATCAGCTCGCGATAGTCGCGCCGGTTGTCTTCGGTGCATTCCACGCCGATCGCATCGAAACGCTTCTTGATCGTGCCGGTGCTTTCGTCTGCCGCCAGGATGCCTTTGCCCGGCTGCACCATGTCGTCGGCGACCTTCGCCAATGCTTCGAGATTCACGTTCTGCCTCTTGGGATGTGCGGGAAAACCCCGGCGTTTTGACTGGATGCGGGGGATTTAGCGCGGACGCGCGCAAAACGCCACGGCAGGCGGGAGCCTGGGGAAAACTATCGCGGAAAAGACGCTTTACGGGGAAGAAGCTTACTCTGCCGCCTTCCGGGCGGCCTCATCAGCTTCCATGCCGCGTTTCCATTCACGCTTGCTCTTCTGCTCGCCGATCCAAAGCAGGAAGGCGAAAGAGCCCAGGCCACCCATCATGAATAGGAATTCGGCCCATTCCTGCATCGTTAGTCATCCAGCTGCGCTAACAGGCGCTTGGCGTGCTGGTGCAGAAGCCCACCATTGCGGCAACGGCCAATTTCACAACTGCGAGAACCGATAAGTCGCTATTCACAATGGGTTGCACGAACCCGATGGCTACAACGGCCGCCCGATGGCATTCCAACTCGCGGCGGTCAGCTTCCGCTGCTCGTTGCGCGCGAGTTTGCCCGGAGGCCATGTTGCGCTCATGACTTGAGCGCCTCGACCCCGGGCAGGGCTTTGCCTTCCATCCATTCCAGGAAGGCGCCGCCGGCGGTGGAGACGAAGGTGAAGTCGCCGGCGACGCCGGCGTGATTGAGCGCGGCGACGGTGTCGCCGCCGCCCGCCACGGCGACGAGCGTGCCCGACTTGGCGAGCTCAGCCGCGGCCTGGGCCACCAGCACCGTGCCCTGATCGAAAGGCGGCATCTCGAACAGGCCGAGCGGGCCGTTCCAGATCAGCGTCTGCGAGTGCTTCATCGCCTCGCGCAGGTGACGAACCGTTTTTTCGCCCACGTCGAGGATTTTTTCGTCAGCCTGGATGTCGTCGAGCTTGCACATACGCGCTTCGGTGTGCGGCTTCACCTCCTTGGCGACGACGACATCCAACGGCAGCAGGATTTCGCATTTGCCCTCGGCGGCGGCGAGGATGTCGCGCGCCGCATTGGCCATGTCGCGCTCGGCGAGCGAGCCGCCGATTTCGTGCCCTTGCGCGAACAGGAACGTGTTGGCCATGCCCCCGCCGATGGCGAGCTTGTCGAGCTTGGCGATGAGGTTCTGCAAGAGGTCGAGCTTGGTGGAAACTTTTGCGCCGCCGACGATGCCGAGCACGGGGCGCTTGGGATTGCCGAGCGCTGCATCGAGCGCGTCGAGCTCGCGCTCCATCTGCTTGCCGGCGTAGGCCGGGAGGACGTGCGCGACGCCTTCTGTTGACGCGTGCGCGCGGTGCGAGGCGGAGAACGCATCGTTGACGTAGATGTCGGCGTATTGCGTCCCTGGCAGCCCCGCGAGCGCCTTGGCGAACTCGGGATCGTTCTTCTCTTCTCCGGGATAGAAGCGGACGTTTTCAAGCAAGATCACGCTGCCGCGCGGCGCTGCATCGATCGCATTCCAGACTTTCTCGCCGACGCACTCTTCGACGAACGTCACGGGGGCGCCGATGAGTTTGCTGAGAGGCTCGGCGATAAACCGGAGCGACATGCTCGAGACGAACTTGCCTTTCGGTCGATCGAAGTGCGCAACCAGGATTGGAAGGCAGTCGCGATCGAGCAGCGCCTTTATCGTGGGCAGCGCCGCCTTCAGCCGCGTGTCATCGGTGATCTGTCGGTCATTTACGGGGACGTTGAAATCCACGCGGACCAATGCGGTGACGCCCGTTGGCGCGTCTTCGATGCGGCGAAAGCTCACGTATGTCCTCCGAAGGTGAGGCCGATCCAATAGAAGAGGGTCATGACAGCCGCTAGCATGATGAGCGCGATGGCGCTCTGCGTCAGGCGGACGCGAAGCTCCATTTTTGCGAGCGCGGTGCGGCGCGTCCGCCACCAGGCGAAGACGGCCGCTGCGAATAGGGAGAGCGCGACAGGCCACGCCGCGCCCGCCAATCCGGCGATCAGCATGACGGCCAGAAAGCCGAAATCGACGGCGGCGGAGCGGATGTTGGGTTTGCGCATCCCAGGGCGCCTATCTCAACTTTTAGTCCGAGTCATTCCAGACGCGCGGAGCGCGATCTGGAATCCAGGGCCAACGCACAGCCCTACGATCCCTGGATTCCAGATCGGCCTTCGGCCGTCTGGAATGACTCTGCCGTCTGGAATAACTCGTTGCGCTAGCCGACGAGGAAATCCCGCTTTCCGAGTTCGACGCCGTTGTGCCGGAGGATCGCGTAGGCGGTGGTGACGTGGAAATAGAAGTTCGGCATGGCCCATTGGTTGACGTAGTCGAGGCCTTTGAACTTCAGCTCGCTGTTCGGGATTTTCACCGTGATGTCACGCGTTTCCGAGCCGTCCAGCTCTGCTTCGCCGTAGCCTTCCGCGATGCCGATCACCTTGGCGATGCGCGCCTGCAAATCTGCGAACGTGGCGTCTGTGTCCGGGATAGGTTCGGGCGCGTGGCCGGCGAGGCGAGCCATACATCCCTTCACGTGATCCGTGGCGATTTGCACTTGGCGGGTCAGGTGAAGCATGTCCGGCGCCAGGCGCGCATTCAGCAACACCGCCGGGTCATAGCCCTTCGCCTTGGCGTGCTGTTCGGCCTTGCTGAGGATCGCCGACAAGCTTTTCAGGCGAGCGATGAAGATGGGCGCAGTGATGGCGTGCATCGAAAGCTGAGTCATTGCCTAGATCGATCCCCCGGACGCGAGGCCGAGCCAATAGGCGCCGGCGATGATGGAGACGATGGTGACCGCGCCCAAGCCGGACACGGTCATCCACGTCGCGCCGCGCAGGCGGTCGAGCACCAGGCGCCGCGACCAGCTCCAATAGGCCAGCATGCCGAGCGCCGCCAGCCCCGCCATCCAGAGCGGCGCGTCGTAAAGGCCGCACGCGAATGCGGTCAGCGCAAAACCGAGTTCGGTTGCGGCACGCGCAAACGGATAGGGGCGGCGGCGCCGGGGCATGGAGCTAATGTGCGCACGCTAAACGCATTAACGCTCGCCGGTTCAACCGCTACGGGCGCAGCGCCTCTGCAAGCGCCGCAAGCGCGAAGCCTAACCATGGGAACGCAAGACCGGTGGCGACGCCCAGCGCAATGGCGCGAGCGTCCTCCTTGCCAATCAGCCGCTTGGCGAACAGCACCTCGCCGAGCGCCCATGCCGCCGCCCAGCCGACGAGAAAAAGGCCGTAGCCGAGCTGGAGTTTGTAGACGGCGTAGAACGCGGTCGCACCGCCGACCATGAGGCCCCAGAGCTGCGCTTTTGCGGTGGGGGAGAGGTGGGGGAGGCGCATGCGAAGATGGACCGCGGGTCTTCAGACCCACTCTCCCTTTCTGACCTTCGTGAGCCTTTTGTGCCTTTGCGGTTAAACACGAAGACACAAAGGATGCACAAAGGACACGAAGACGCGGGTCTGCGGACCACCCCCTCACCCTGGCCCTCTCCCCGGCGGGGGAGAGGGGACAATGGCGTCAGATCAGCTTTGCCATGTGCACGGCGGCGTCGGCCATGCGGTTGGAGAAGCCCCATTCGTTGTCGTACCAGGTGAGGATCGAAATGAAATTGCCGTCCATCACCTTGGTCTGGTCGAGATGGAAGATCGACGAGCGCGGA
>CAZIOD010000002.1:54493-82531 GCA_964540785.1 uncultured Terricaulis sp. | reverse complement strand
CTCGATCACGCGCCCGGCACGCGCGGCTTCTGCGCCGGCGGCGACATCCGCATGATCGCCGAAAGCGGGGCGGGCGACGGCAAAGCCGCGCGCGAATTCTTCTTCACCGAATATCGGCTCAATCATCTGCTCTTTCACTATCCCAAGCCGATCGTCGCGCTGATCGACGGCGTCACCATGGGCGGCGGGGTCGGCATCTCGATGCCCGCGCGTTTCCGCGTCGCCACCGAGAACACCACTTACGCCATGCCTGAAACCGGCATCGGTCTTTTCCCCGATGTCGGCGGCGGATGGTATTTGCCCCGCAAGCCCGGCCAGATCGGCATGTGGCTCGCGCTCACCGGCGCGCGCTTGAAAGCGGCGGACTGCATGATCGCCGGCATCGCCTCGCACTACGTGGAAGCGGCGAAACTGGAAGCGCTGAAGCAGGCGCTGCTTGAACCCCCGCCCCCTCGCGGGGCGGGGGTAGGGGGTGGGGGGCGTGCCGACGCGCCAACATCTGCGGGCACAAGCGCGTCGGCTCGCCCCCCCTCCGCCGCCTTCGGCGGCGCCTCCCCCGTAAGCGGGGAGCCTGACGCACTCGTGCAAACCATCGCGCGATTCACAACGAGTGCAGGCCCGCCCCGCGAACTGACCGAGGAAAACATCGAGCGCATCGACCGCATCTTCGCGCTCGACAGCGTCGAGCAAATCTTCGCCGCGCTGGAAAGCGATCCGAGCGAGTGGGCCAAGGCGCAACTCGCGACGCTGCGCACGAAATCGCCGCAAACGCTCAAAGTCACGTTCCGCCAGCTGCGCGAAGGCGCGCAGATGACAAGCTTCGAAGACGAGATGCGCCAGGAATATCGCATCGCCGCCCGCGTCAGCGCGATGCACGATTTTCAGGAAGGCGTCCGCGCCGTCGTCATCGACAAGGACAACAAGCCGGCCTGGAATCCCGCCACGCTCGAGGGCGTCACCGACGCGCTGCTCGACGCGATTTTCGCGCCCATGCCGCCCGGCCAGGAATGGGCGCCGCTTTAATATGGACCGCCGGCGCCCTCGCCGGCATGGTTCGGTTGAGTTAAGTGGACAGCAAGAAAGCGCCTTTGGCGCTCGGCCGGCGGGGGCGCCGGCGGTCCATATGAGGAGCAACGCCATGCGCATCGCCTTTATCGGTCTCGGCAATATGGGCTCGGGCATGTCGGCCAATCTCAAGAAGGCCGGCCACGAGCTGGTCGCGTTCGACCTCTCCGCTGACGCCATGAAGCGCGCGCGGGATGAGGGTATGATTGCGGCTGGGTCTTGCGCAGATGCAGTGAAGGATGCGGACGCCGTCATCACCATGCTGCCGGCCGGCAAGCATGTGCGTGAAGTCTACACGGACTCGATCCTGCCCAACGCGCCGAAGGACGCGCTGCTGATCGATTGCTCCACCATCGACGTCGACAGCGCGCGCACCGTCAACCGCGACGCGGCGATGCAGGGCTTTCGTGCGGCCGATGCGCCCGTCTCGGGCGGCACGGCGGCGGCGGCGGGCGGGGCGCTCACCTTCATGGTCGGCTGCCGCGAGCAGGATTTTGCCGAGATCGAGAAGGTGCTGCAGCCGATGGCCAAGGCGGTGATCCGCGCGGGCGATTCCGGCGCCGGTCAGGCGGCAAAGATCTGCAACAATATGCTGCTTGGCATTTCCATGATCGGTACGTGCGAGGCGTTCGCGCTGGCGGAATCGCTCGGGCTCGACGCACAGAAGTTCTTCGACATTGCCAGCAAAGCTTCGGGCCAATGCTGGTCACTCACCTCTTATTGCCCGTGGCCCGGCCCAGTGCCCGCCGCGCCGTCCAATCGCGAGTACGAAGGCGGCTTCGCCGCGGCGATGATGCTGAAGGATTTGAAGCTGGCGCAGGAGGCCGCCGACTCAAGCGGCGCGCCGACCCCGCTCGGCGGCGCGGCCGCGGCGCTTTATGAAGAACTGAACCAGCGCGGCTACGGGCAGAAGGATTTTTCGTTCATGCTCGAAATGCTGCGCGGGCGGACTTAAGCGCCAAGCACACGCTCGATCGACGCGAGCAGGCCGCGCGGCGAAACGGGTTTCACCAGCACCGCATCGGCGCCGTCAACATTCGCGCGCGCATCGCCGGTGATCAGCAGGATGCGCGCCCCGCGCCAGCGCGGATCGGCGCGCACACGGGCGATGAAGTCGGCGCCGCTCATCGCCGGCATGTTCTGATCGGCCAAGATCAGGTGCGCAGGCGCTTCCTCCAGCGCCGCCAACGCTTCTGCGCCGCTCGCCGCTTCGCGCACGCTGGCGAAGCCCGCGCGCGTCAGCACCTTGCGCAGGAGCTCGCGCATAGCGGGGTGATCGTCGACGACCAGTACGCTGAGGTCCGTGAGGTTCATGACGCTTGATGCGCGCCCCTCGGCGCAAAAGCAAACGGCCGGAGCTTTCGCTCCGGCCGTCGCCAGTTTCTGCTTTGCGAGCGCTTAGTAACGGGCGCGCAGCGTGACGCCGTACGTGAGCGGCTCGTTCGGGTAGATCACGTAGGAGTTCTGCAGCGGCGGCTGGAACGCGCCGACATAGTAGAACTCATCCGTGAGGTTGCGGCCCCAAAACTCCACCGACCATCTCTCGTCCTGCGGTCCGACGCCGATGCGGCCGTTGAAGATCGCGTAGCCTTCGTTGTCCGTGCGGCCGAGCGGGTCGCGCGCCAGGGTTTGCGTGCGATAGCCGTCGTTCCAGCGTCCGTCGAGATAGAACAGCGCGCGCATGTCGCCCCCAAGCGGCATCTCGTAGGTGATGCTGCCGGTTGCGACCCATTCAGGCGCAAAAGCGAACGGCTGACCGGCTGAAATCGTATTCGGGCCGGGATCGAGGGCGTTGAATACGACGGTGCTGTCATAGAAGGCATCCGTGTACGTTACGCCCCCCGCCAGCGTGAGATTCTGCGTCACACGTGAGGCCATTTCCAGCTCAACCCCTTGGCTGATCGCCTCCGGAATATTGCGCGTGATAAAGTTGAAGCCGTTGAATGCGTTCAACTGATAATCGTGGATCTGTTGATAGAACGCCGTCGCGTTGAACGTGGTGTTGCCGAACAGCGTCGAACGAAGCCCGATTTCGTAATTGTCGGTGAACTCCGGTTCGAAGCGCAGCTGTCCGGTGTTCAGGCTAGCGCCGCTCGTCAGGTTCGGAAGGATCGAGAAGCCGGAGCGATCGACATTGAAACCGCCGGCCTTATAGCCCCGGGAATAGCCCGCATAGATCATTGCGTCCGGAGAGAGGTGATAGGCGAGCGATGCCGTTCCGCTCCACTCGTTCTCTTCGCTGTCACCTGCCCACGAACCGTTCGCTACCGGGTTCACTGCAGGATTGCAGGCCAGGTTCATCAGCGGCGACAGGGCGCCTGCGCCGGCGGGACCAGCGCCGTCAGGATCGACAGTCTGAATGAAGGTGACAATGCCTACGCCGGGAGGCAGCACGCCCGCGCCAGCTGTAGCATTTTCCATGGCGACCAATGAGGCGCAGGACGTGTTAACCGCGAGCAGGTTGGCAGCGAGGTCTTTGGTCTCGTGGCTGTAGCGCGCGCCGAGCGTCAGGACGAGATTGTCACTGATATTGAACTCGTTGTGCGTGAAGACCGAAATGCTTTCAGTTTCAACGCGCCAATTGTCGTTTTGCTGACCTTGGCCGCTGGTGGTCGGCACCAAGTAACCGCCGTTCACGGTATTGACGGCGAGCGCCACCGCAGGGTCGCCGATTAGGCCTGCTGCGCATTGGAAGATTGACGGGAACGTTGGACCGGGCACGAAGTCGTAGAGTTCGCAACCCGTCCCCGGGCCCGGGACGAATGCGTCCGTGTTCCCGATCGACGCCGTGTTTGTATAGAACGCGCCGTGCGCCCCGACTTGAATGCGATCCGTCGTATCCAGCGTCTCGTCGGAATAGAATGCGCCGACAAGCCAGTTAAGCCTGCCCGCCTCGCCCTGAAGACGGACCTCTTGGGTGAAGTTTTCGAGATTGACTGCGAGCGCGTCCCGATAGGCGATGTCGAGGAAGCCGAAATCGACGTCCTGATCGCGCACGGCCGACCAATCGCGATAGGCGGTGATCGAGGTCAGGTTGATGCCGCCGATATCCCAGTTGAGCTCGCCGGAGATACCGAAATCTTCGGTAGCTTCCGCATAGCCGCGCCCCGGAGACACCACCATGCCGCGGCCTTCCGGGTCGATGGCTGGGGTGGCGATGGTGATTGCAGTGGGGCTCGTCACCACGCCGCCGGTCACAACAGCGTTGATCGCGCCCTGCGTGCTTCCATAGATGAGAGGAGTAATGCCGCAACAGACTTCGTCCGTCTCGCCGCCATCAACGATGACGCGGAGTGAGGCATCCGGGCTGATGTCCCACAGGGCCTGAGCGCGCGCCGTCCACCGGTCGCGAGTGTTGATATCCTGACCGCTGATGAGGTCGTTGATATAGCCGTCGCGAGCGCGGATCGATCCATCGACGCGTAGCGCAAGCGTGTCGCTGACCGGCATGTTCACCATGGCCCGCGTGCCAACTTCTTCCAGGTCGTCGAAGCCGAACGTGCCCTCGAGCGACATGCCCGGCGCGAAATCAGGCCCTGCGGTGACGACGCTGATGGCGCCGGCAGAGGTGTTGCGGCCGAACAGCGTGCCTTGCGGACCACGCAGCACCTCGACGCGTTCAAGTTCTGGAAGGTCGCTCAGAGCGGCGCCGGGGCGAGCGCGGTACACACCGTCGATGAAGATGCCGACGGCCGCCTCAAAGCCGGGGTTGTCGGCGCCTGTGCCGATGCCGCGAATGCGGGCTGTCGTGCCTGATGAATTGGACTGGCCGGTCCCCATCGAGAATGACGGCGCGACCTGGGTGAGGTCGCGCAGGTCGTTGGCGCCGGTGTTTTCGATCTGGTCCCCGGCGATGGCCGTGACGGCCACGGGGACATCTTGCAGCGCCGCCGTCCGGCCCGTCGCTGTAACCACGATTTCGTCCGAGACGTCATCGTCCTGGGCAAATGCTGGGCTGAAGGCGCCCATGGCCGCGAGCGAAGCGCCCGTGAGCAGAATCCGAGTCCAATTCGACTTAGCTTTCATCGCCGTCCTCCCAGTACCCAGCCCGCCTTCTCTGGGCGGCCGCGGCAGACAATCGGCATAATGGGTTGGCGGGGGTCCCTGCCCCCGCACCCGGCCTTGGCGGCTATTGCAGGCAGGGCCGGGGGGCCTGTCAACCACACCGGCCAGCAATACCTGACGCACGCGTCACGCGGTTGTGAGCTGCGGCAGGTTGGCCACACTCCCGCCGGGTAACCATCATTACGTTACGGCAATGGTCTCAGCGGCCACCCATTGTTGGAAGGCCGGATTTCCCGCGGCCGTCATCAGGGGCAGAACCGTGAGGCAGGGGACGTCATAGGGGTGGAGTTGAAGCAGACGCTCGCTGGCGGCGCTTAGGCGCGTCCGTCGTCTTGGCAAACATCACGGCCTCGGGCGCAACGCAAATTTGGTCCTCCCAGCGAAATAATGAGCGGACGCCGGGCACGATGTTGGCGCAGGCGATGAGACGCCCCTCCAGCAGCGTTCGCGCCGCCGCTTCCGCGCTCTCGAGCGTCGGCCAAGTGGAATAAAGCGTGACGGTCTCCATCGCGTGCACCTCCGGACTTTTCTATAACGCCTGTCGTGAGCGCCCTCGTCCTTTTCTCCGCCGGCCAGGATTCGGCGACATGCCTCGCTTGGGCGCTGTCGCGCTATCCGCGCGTCGAAACCATCGGTTTCTTCTATGGCCAGCGTCACGCCGTGGAACTGGAACAACGAAGCCCGCTCCGCGCGGCGGTCGCCGCTTTGAATCCGGAATGGCGAACGCGGCTGGGCGACGATGTTGTCGTTGACATCTCCGGTTACGGGGCGTTGGCGGAAAGCGCTCTGACGTCGGCGCGCGCCATCGAGATGACCGAAAGCGGTTTCCCAACGAGTTTCGTTCCAGGGCGCAATCTGGTTTTCTTCACCATTGCGGCGGCGCACGCGTTTCGGCGCGGGATCGACGTGCTTGTCGGCGGCATGTGCGAGACCGATTTTTCCGGTTATCCCGATTGCCGGCGCGACGCGATCGATGCGCAGGAACGCGCGCTCGCGCTTGGCCTCGCGCGGCCGATGCGGATCGAAACGCCCCTGATGCATCGGACCAAGGCGCAGACCTGGGCTCTTGCGCACGCGCTCGGCGGCGCCGCGCTTGTCAGCGCCATCGTCGAGCACAGTCACACCTGTTACGAGGGCGATCGCGCGCACCGGCAGGCCTGGGGTTATGGGTGCGGCGCCTGTCCGGCCTGCGATCTGCGCGCCAGGGGGTGGACGAGCTGGATCGCGCGCGACCTGGCAGATGCGCGGCGTCCGCCATGACGTACGCGGTCAAAGAGATGTTCTTCACGCTACAGGGGGAGGGCGCTCGAACCGGTCGTCCTGCGGTGTTCGTGCGCTTTGCCGGCTGCAATCTCTGGAGCGGGCGCGAGCAGGATCGCGCCGCTGCGGTCTGCAAGTTCTGCGATACGCAATTTGTCGGCGTCGATGGCGACGGCGGGGGAAAGTTTGAAACGCCGCGCGCGCTCGCAGACGCCGCCGCTGCGCTGTGGCCCGGAGGCGGAGCGCCCTACGTCGTCTGCACCGGGGGCGAGCCTTTGCTGCAGCTCGATGCGCCGCTCATCGCCGCTTTGCGCGCAACGGGTTTTGAGGTCGCGGTGGAAACCAACGGCACCATCCCAGCGCCGCCCGGAATCGACTGGATCTGTGTGAGTCCAAAAGCCAACGCCGATCTTGTCCAACGCCGCGGCAACGAGTTGAAACTTGTGTACCCGCAAGCCGGAGCTGAGCCGGCGCGCTACGCCGAGTGCGCCTTCGATCTTTTCTTCTTGCAGCCGATGGATAGTCCCGACCGCGATGCGAACACGCGCGCCGCCGTCGATTATTGCCTCGCGCATCCGCGCTGGCGGCTCAGTCTTCAGACCCACAAGCTGCTGGGTTTGCGCTGAACGAAGCGGCCCCCGCCGAAGCGGGGCCGATGGTGCGCCAGCACAGGCCTGCGCCCGCCCTAGCGCGGCCGACTATCGTCCGGAATGGGCGACGTAAGCGTCGGCGACCTTATTGGCGAAAGCGCGGATCGCGCGCCGCGCCTCGCTCCACGTGCCTGCCGGCGGCACGCCGTGGAATTCAGCCAGGCTCTGGTTGTAATTGCGGTGCCCAACTTCCGTGAGCACGTTGCCTTCCGCGTCACGCAATACCGCGCGCAGTTCGGCGCCGCCGATGGAAAACGAGCGGATGTAGTCGAGCGCAGGCTGGTCGCTCAGCTGGCGCATCGTTGGCCGGTTGGGTTCGGCATCGACAATCTCGATTTCGATCGCGCCGCCGCTGCCGTCAACAGATACGCCGCGGCTCGCCAGCGCAGACGCGACTGCGCGCTCGACGTCTCGGCGCAGCACGTCGCCTTCGCGGACGCCAATGCGTTCGTTGAGTTCGGTTTCAAACTCCGGCGAAAAGGAGACCGGCGCTACCGTGACGGCGCTCGCGCCTTGCGCAAAAGCAAGCGCCGCGAGACTGCAAAAAGCAGGAATCAGGCGCATGGATATCCTCCGATCCGTTGACGTCAAAATGCATGACTTCGCCTTGCGAAGCCATTCACGATGTCGTCACTCGGCTGCGGGTTCGCTAGTGGCGGTCGTCATCGTCATCATCGTCGCCGCCATCGGGAATGGCGGCGTCGATCACAGCGCCTGTGGTTCCGACGATGACGCCCGCCGTCGTTCCGACCACGGCGCCGGCAGCGCCTACCGCGGCGCCTACGAGGCAGCCGGCGAGCGGCAGCATCAACACCAAAGCCGCGAGCGCTTTCCGCATGGCTAAATTCTCCCCGTACCGAGGGTCAGCTTTGCGCTCCGAGCTTGCCGGCGGCAAGCACCGCAAGCAGTCACGCCACGCGCACGTCGTCGAGGTCCACAGTCTCCATGCCGCCGGTCCGGTCGCTGGCGCGCCGGAAGGGCCCCGCATAGCCGGGGATGTCGCTGTGACGCCGATCCGGGCCGAAAAAGTCGTCGGTGCGTATGAACATGCGCGTGTCGGTCAACGCGCTGGCGACTCGATCGAACAGCAGCCGCGCGCTGATCGGCTTTTTAATGAAGCCGGTTACGCCGGCGTCGCGCGCCGCCGCCACGCGTGAGGCTTCCGTGTGTGCGGTCAGCATGAGGATCGGCATGTATGGGTTGGGGCTTGAACTCTCCCAGCGCATCATGCGTGCGAAGGCAAGTCCATCGACAGGGCGCATCATCCAGTCGACGATGACGAGATTGACCTCGCGCTGGCGCATGATTTCGACAGCCTGCGCGGGCGTCGCCGCTTCGCTGATATTCACGATCCCGCCGGCTCGCAGCAGGCAGCGGACGAGCACGCGCATCTGGCAATTGTCGTCTACCACCAAGACATGAACGTCGTTCAGCGCCGCCATGATCGCCCCTCGGCTCAGATCAACGGCGCCAGCCGCAAACAGAGGGTAAACGCCAGCCCTAAAGCCAGCGCTCGAGCCCATTATGTAGCGAGCGCTCCAGATATCGACCTGCGTGCGCCGTCGATTACGGAGCGTCCACCAGCACGATTTCGGCGTCGGCGCTGGCCTCGACTCTGATGACGGTTTCATCTCGAATGGCCGCACCGTCGCGCGCCGACAGCTGCACGCCGTTCACGCTCGCCTCGCCCTTCGCCAGGGCGAGATAAGCATGACGCCCTGCGTCCAGCGCATAATCCACGCTCTGGCCTGGCGTCAGCGTAGCGGCCAGCACGCGCGCATCCTGCCGTATTGGCAAGGCGCCGGTTCGTTGATCCTCGTCGAATCCGGAGGCCAGCGTGACCAGCGCGCCCGCGCGATCGGCCTTCGGAAATTTCGCCGCGCCCCAGTAAGGCTTGCCGCCATTCTGCTTGGGCAAAATCCAAATCTGATAGAGCGTGGTCGCCTCGTCTTCGAGATTGTATTCGGCGTGAGTGACCCCGCCGCCTGCGCTCATCACCTGCACGTCGCCGGCTTCCGTGCGGCCGCGGTTGCCCATTGAGTCCTGATGCGTAATGGCGCCGGTGCGCACGTAGGTGATGATCTCCATGTCAGAGTGCGGGTGTGGCGGAAATCCCGTCTTCGGCTGTATCGTGTCGTCGTTCCAGACGCGTAGCGCGCCCCAGTGCATGCGCTCGGGATTGCGATAGCCGGCAAACGAGAAGTGGTATCTCGCCGCAAGCCAATCGGCGTCGAACCTGCCCAGGCTGTCGAAGGGACGTTTGTCGATCATGATTGCCTCTTGCGAGCCAATGTGGCGCGTGGGCGCACGCGCGCAAGGCACAACCTTGACACCGGGCTTGACGGCGGCGCCTGAGGCGGGTGGAACAGCAAGGAGGGAGGCCATCTCATGAAGCTGCATCATCTCGCCGCCTGCGCAGCGCTGGCGCTCGCCGCCTGCGGACAGGCCCAGACCCCTACAGAAGAAACGCCTGCTGGGCCGCAATCGCTATTGGACCGGATTCAGTCCGAGTCGCCGGAGCAGCAATTGGTCAGCGCCTACCAACACCTCGCCGCCTATCAGCAAGCTCATCCCGATTCACAACCGGTGTGCCAGGCGGTGCGGGCGACCGAATCGCGCGGCGTCATCCCCGACAATGTCGCGCCGGATTCGATTTACGCCGCGTACAAAGGCGCCGCCGTCTATTCCATCAATTGCGGCGAGCTGCGCAGCATGACGCGCATGGATCCGCGCGAGCACTGGTTAGTGGTGTATGCACCGGGCGCGAGCGAAGTGTCGGTCGTCAATTGTGCAAACGCCAGTGGGACGGACCGCTGTACGCGCCAGGTGCCGACCATCGCCGAAGCGGCGCCGACAACGCCTTAGCGCGCGCGCTCGAACTGCGCGATCGCCACGCCATCGGCATCAATGAGGGTGAGCGTGCCGTCGTCCACCTGCGCGGCATGGGTTTGTTCGAGGTAGGCGGTGAAGCTGCGTTCGATCTCCATCGCCCGCGTTTCGCAGGCGCGTCGGGTCATGCCGATGGCGTCAAAGCGAAGCCCGCCGCCGTTGCGGTCGACCTGGGCGAACCATTGGTTGCAGCCTGTGAATCCGCTGGCGCGGCCGGCCTCGCGGAATTCAATCGTCGGCGCCGTGCGCGATGACTCATCGAGCACCAAAATCCATTCGGTGCCCGCGAGCGGGCGCGGATTGGGCGCTTTTCCCTCAGAGGGCGCCGGTCCGACACAGGCTGCAACGAACAAAGCGAAAAGTGCGGCCCGCATCAATTCATCCGGTGAAAGGCGGCGACCGGCTGCTGCCGTTCATCCAGCAACACCAGCGCCACCGGGTCGTAGTGCGCGAATCGCGTGGCGCGCAAGGCCGCCAACAGGTTTCTCTCCGTCGCCGCCTGCATTTCGGTCTGACACGCCATGCGGGTCGTGCCGATCTCCCCGAAGCGCAGCGCCTCGCCGTCCTGCGTAACGGCGGCGAACCAGCGATTGCAGCCGGTGTGGCCGCTGGCGCGCGCGGCTTCAAAGACCAGCGTGGCGCCGTGCGGATTGGCCTGCTCGTCATCGACGCGCAGCCAGCTTGTGCCGGCGAGGTGGATAGGGGTCTGCGCTGGCCCGACGCTCGCGCAAGCGGTGAGAAAAACGGCGGCGAGCAGCGCGCGCATCACACGGGATCCCACGGGAAGACGGATGCCGACGCGCCGACGTCGGTGTAGTTCGCCTTCATCGCCGGCAGCGCGTGCTCGATGAGCGATTGCGGGCTCCAGCCTTCGAGCCGCGCCATGCCGCGGATCGGTCGCGGCTGGTTGAACAGGAACACTTCATTGCCGCGCACGGCGAAAATCTGCCCGGTGGTGTCCTTCGCGCCATCGGCGCACAGCGCCACGGCCAGCTGCGCCACCTGGTCGGCGCGCATGCCTTGCTTCATTCGTTCCACACGCTGCGCGCTGGCTTCGTCTTTCACGGGGATCGAGGCGATCATGCGGGTCCAGGCAAAGGGGGCGATGATGTTGGAGCGCACGTTCTTGGCCGCGCCTTCCATCGCGATGATTCGAGACAATCCCATCACCCCTAATTTGGCTGCGGCGTAGTTCGCTTGGCCGATATTGCCGATCAGGCCTGAGGTGGACGTGAACAGAACGTACGACCCGTCCTGTTGCTCGCGGAAATGCTCGACCGAAGCGCGGGTGACATTGAAGGCGCCGTGCAGATGCACGTCGATCACCGCTCTCCAGTCCTCGGGCGGCATTTTATGGAACATGCCGTCGCGCAGAATGCCGGCTGGATTGATCACGGCGTGCAGGCCGCCGAATTCCTTCTTGGCCTGAGCCACCATGGCCGCAACCGCGTCGTAGTCGCTCACGCTGTCGGAATTGGAGATCGCTGTCCCGCCCGCCGCGCGGATTTCTTGCGCCACAGCTTCCGCTGGCCCGGCCGAGCCCGCGTCTTCGCCCTTGAGGCCGCCGCCGAGGTCGTTCACCAGCACCGCCGCGCCTTCGCGGCCCGCCAGCAACGCGCATTCCTTGCCGATGCCGTTGCCGCCGCCGGTGACAATGACAACTTTTCCGTTGAGCACGCCCATCTAGGTCTTCTCCGTTTCTTGCGCGACGCTTACAGCGGATTGCGCTTCGGGGGGAAGGGCGGCGGGCTCGAAGCCATCGGCTTTCGCCAGTTCGGGAAAGAGGCGTATCCAGCCCACCGACGCCACCACTGCGGCGGCTCCGCCCAACACGACCGCCAGCACCGGGCCGAGAATGCGCGCCATCAGCCCGGCTTCGAAATCGCCGAGTTCGTTGGAAGCCGAGATGAACACGAAGCTCACCGCCCCCACGCGGCCGCGCATCTCGTCTGGCGTGTTCAGCTGAATCAGCGTCTGGCGCACATAGACCGAGATCATATCGACGCCGCCGGCGACGGCGAGCGCCAACGTCGTCAGCCACATCCATTGCGAGAGGCCGAACACGATGGTGGCCAGGCCGAAGACGATGGTGGCCCCGAACATCCAGAAGCCGACCCGTGCGCGTAGCGGCTTGACGGCTAGCCAGAGCGCGACGCTCGCCGCGCCTACGCCCATCGCTGAGCGTAGGATTCCTAATTCGCTCGGGCCGGCATGCAGGATGTCGCGAGCGAACACCGGCAGCAGTGCGATCGCGCCGGCTAACAAGACAACGACGAGATCGAGCGAGATGGCGCCGAGCACGATCTTGTGCGTCCAGACGAAGCGCAGACCCTCCACGATCATGCCAATCGTGCGCGCGTTGCGGACGGGCGGCTGCTGCGGCGCCTTCAACATCAGCATCAACGCAGCAGCCACGATCAGAAAGGCGAACGTCGCAGAATAAGGGACCACGGGCCCGAACGCATAAATAAGTCCGCCGACCGCGGGCCCGATAATCAATGAAGACTGGAAAGCTAGCGAAGACCAAGCGATGCCTTGCGGCAGTTCTTTGCGGGGCAGCAGCATCGGCAACAATGCTGTAGCCGCCGGCGGCATAAAGGCGTTGGTGGCGCCGGTTATGATCGCGGCGGCGAAGATTGCCGGAATGACGATGTCGGCGCCGAACTGGGACGCCACAGCCAGCCCCAGCGCGATCAGCGCTTTCGAGCCGAAACACGCCACCAGAATAAGCCGGCGATTGTAGCGGTCGGCAGCTTGTCCGCCGAACAGTGACAAGATCAGGAGCGGTAGGAATTGCGCGAGACCGACCAGGCCCAACAGGAACGCCGCCTCGGCGATCGACTGCCCATGCGCGCGCGCTTCGTCATAGACCTGCCAGCCCATCGCCGTGAGCTGCATCTGCACCGCGAACGTGCCGAACCAGCGCGCCACCCAGTACTGGGCGTAGGCGCGATGGCGGAAAATTTCGAGGGAAGGGATGCGCAGGGCGGCCAAGGCGGCGCGGACCATGCAGCGCCGGGTCGTGAGTCGCAACTGGCTCGAACGTTTAGGCGCCTGTCGCTAGGTGCACGAGCCATACTATTGTGGCGCGCCACGCCGCTGTTCCGCTGAGCTGCACCGACAGCACTTGCACCGCCACCGTCGCGGCCCCGGCGATGAGGTAGGCCGGGTGCGGCCGGCCGCGCGTGCGCCAATCGTAGACGATCGCGGCGAGGATCAGCAGGTCGACCACCACCGCCGAAGACAAAGTGAACGCCGGCGGCATCGGCGGGCCTTCACCGGGGTGGATGATAGCGGACGATGGACGCAACAGCACGAAGAACAACCGTCCGATCGCGGCCTGCAAGATGCCGAGCGTGGCCACCAGCACCAGGCGCTTATGAATCTCCGGGCGGTGCACGTTGGCGAACGCAAACGCCATGAGCACCGCAAACAAGGCAATGCCGGCGACTGGAATGATGGCGAAGGCGTAGGAGGCTTCGGCGAAGCCGCGCTCGATGTCGGTGATGACGCGTTGCAGCGCGGTCCAAAGCCCGACGAAAACCATCGCCGTGGCCAGCGAAACCCCGGCAAGGCCCCAGGCGCGGTGATGCGCCAGCCGTCCGGTAGCCGCAAGCCAACTCTGCAAGACCAGCATCACAACCCAGGCGGAAAAGACGAGGGCGTGCACGTGCACAACCGGCGCGGCCCTGAATCGGCCCGCCAGCAAGGGCCCCCAATACGTCAGAGAGAACAGGCCGAAGGCGATCGCGGCGCAAATGAAGGCCATAATCACATAGAAGCGGCGGCCTTGCGCACGCGCCCTCGGCATAGTGGCGTCGACCATGGAGACCTCCGCTGCGGCAAGCTTCGCTTCTCCGCTGGCTAACGCAAGCCGAATCGAACGGATGGCGCGTTGACGCGCTTCATGCTGCGCCTTAAGCGCTCGCGCCGCAACTGGGGATTGGGTTGGCCCACACCATCGTCGCCGAAAAGCCGGAGCACGCCGCGGGCGTCGAGCGGGTGCTCGACCGCGCCTTCGGGCCTGGCCGCTTCGCCAAAACAAGCGAGCGCGTGCGCGAACGCGGGCGGCTGGCGCCGGAGCTCTCGCGGGTCGGCTTGAACGAGGCCGGCGACGTCATCGGCGTGTGTCGCATCTGGCGCGTGCGCGCCGGGGTAGAATTGTTTTTTCTGGGCCCGCTCGCGGTCGATCCGGCCGCGCAAGCTGTCGGGCTCGGGCTCGCTCTCACGCGCGAGGCTGTGAACGCCTGCCGCATCGACGACGGCAATGCCGTCGTGCTGGTCGGCGCCGAACGCTTTTTTCGCCCGTTAGGCTTCAGTGTCGTGCCGCAAAACCGGCTGACATTGCCCGGGCCGGTCGATCCTCAACGCCTGCTGTGGCTCGAATTGCGTCCCGGCGGCCTGGACCTGGCCCAAGGGCCTATTGCCCAGTAAGCTGTTCTCTCCAGCACGTCGCACCGGGTTAGGTCTGCTTGCCGGCGATTCTTATTTCAGCTTGGTCGATCATCGCCCAAAACCGCGGGTCGTCGCGCAGTGAGTCGAAGTCGGGGTCCATCTTGGCGTGATTGATCAGGCCGCGTCCCGCTTCAGCAAAGACCGACTTCAGCATGTCTATCGCAGCGTCTTTGTCCTTCAGATGGGCGGCGAGAGCGCAAGCGAAATTATAGCGCATGCTGTGATTGTCCGGCTCGATGAGCAGGGCTCTGCTCATCCACTCTTTGGCTCGCTCGCTCTGACCGAGAACGGCCAGGGCGTCGCTGCCATGGCCTACGGCGTTGCCGTTGTTGCGGTCCCGCGCGAGCACCTTTTCGACGCGCTCAAGCGTGACTTCGGCGGCGCGGCGCGCCGCTTCGTGATTGCCCAACGCCGTATTGCAGCTCACCAACATCCCTGCGGATGCAAAATCCAGTTCGAAGAGATCGACGGCTTTTTGGTAATACCTTGTTGCTGCTTCGAGGTCTCGTTGTGTGAAAGAAAGCCGGCCCGCGTTTCTGTTCACCTCGTGCGATTCGGGATCCAGGCGCAACGCAGTGCGCATCTCATCGAGCGCTTCCTCGATGCGGCCGTCTTCGGCCAATATCCTCGACTTGACGGAGTGCGCCTCCGCCAACTCGGGATCGAGTTCGAGCGCGCGGTCCACCGCCTCGCGCGCGCGCCCGTCGTCTACGCCGTACATGTCGCGCGTTCCGGTGTGGGCCATCGCCAGCAGCGCCCAAGCGCGCGCATAGCGGGGATCGATTTCGGTCGCGCGCGTGCACAGCCGGACAATGGTGCCGTTGCGCCTTGGATCTCCCTCAAAACCGCTGGCGAACTCCTGGCGCGCCATGAGAAAGAGATTGTAAGCTTCCACGCTATTGGTGCCGCGTAGTTCGATGGCCTTCTTTTCGTCGGGCAGCAGCTTGAGCTTGAGCGCGGCGACGATGGCTTGCGAAATCTCGTCCTGCATCGCGAATATGTCGTCCAGCTCGCGATCGTAGCGCTCCGCCCAGATGTGATCGTTTCGCGCGCCGTCTATCAGCTGGGCGGTAATGCGCACACGCCCGCCGGCCTTACGCACGCTGCCCTCGAGCACGTGCGTCACGCCGAGCTGTCGCGCGACGTGCGCGACATCGACGGATTTGCCCTTGAAGCGGAAGGCGCTGTTGCGGGCGATCACAGAGAGGGCGGAGACCTTCGACAGATCCGTTATAATGTCTTCGGTGATGCCGTCGGAGAAATATTCCTGCTCGCTGTCGCCGCTCATGTTGGCGAATGGCAGGACGCAGATGGAAATTTTTTTCTGGTGTCGGCTCGCACCCCACGACGCGGCGTCCTCACATGGAGCGCGCACCGTAAAAACGTGCACCGGAGCCTCGATGTTTTTCACATTATGCGGGCCGAGATCGTCGAATTCGGCCGCGACCTTACCGGCTACCTGGTCGCGAACGGTTCGGGACAGCGCGACGCCGCCCGGGGGCGCAAGCGTCTGCAACCGAGCGGCGACATTGACCCCGTCGCCGTAGATGTCATCGTCCTCAATGATCACATCGCCTAGATTGATGCCCATTCTGTACCGCAGCCGGTCTTCCTCCGGACGGTGTGCTTCGGCGATGTCCATCGCTTCTTGGATTTCCAGCGCACACACCACGGCGGCAGTCGCGCTCGGAAATTCGATCAAGGCCCCGTCGCCCATCAGCTTGAAGATGCGGCCGCCCTGCGCCGCAACGCGAGGGTCGAACACCGACTTGCGGTTCTCTTTGAGCCGCGTCAGCGTGCGCGCCTCATCGCGCTCCATCAATGCGCTGTAGCCGACGACATCGGCAGACAGAATCACAGTCAGTTTACGTTGCATTCTTCTTGCTTTGTTCGCTCCACCATACCGAGCGACGGCGGCTGCTCAAGTATTTCTCCACGGCGGCGTTAAACGCTCTCTCGTCGCCATGCTAACATCAACAGCGCCAGGCCAAAGGCCGCCCACGCCCAGCCCGGGCCGAGCGGGCTCGCTTGTGCGGCGCGCACGACATAGGCGCCGTTGCGTTCGACGCCGATCCAGTCGCCGCCGTTAGTGCGCGAGCCGCGGTCGATACGCCGGACTGCGGGCAAGCGGCGCCCGTCTTCACCCGTCATAAACACGCTTCCGCCCGACGCCTCTGCGAACGGACGCAGGATTTCGGGCGTGGCGGCGAGCGCCGCCGCTTCGCGTGGGTTTAGCGGGCCCACTGCGGCGAATGCGCGCAAATTGCCGCTGCGCGCTTCGTAGAGGCCTTGCTCTTCCGCGGGCGTTTCGCCGCGATAAAATCCCGGCGAGGTTTGGCCGAGTTCTACTGTAGTGCGTTGGCCGGATGGCGAGATGATGTCGACCGAACCCGGCGAATTGCCGAGCGTGGAGCGCTCGATTTCCAAGCCGCGCGGACCCGGATCGATGGTGAGCCGCTCATCTTCCAATTCGGGCTCCTGCATCAGCCAGTGCGCAAGCCGGCGCAACAATTCGCCGTGCGGCCCGCCGCCATCATATCCGCGCGCCCACAACCAGGGCTGGTCCGACCAGAATTGTGCGACGCGGCCCTCTCCGGCGCGGTCGAGCACAAGCAGCGGGCGTGCGTCTGCGCCTTGCAGCACCGTCTGGCCGCCGCTCGCACGGGCGTCGATCTGACGCGTCCATCGTCCCCAGCGCTCAGGCGCCGGCAGTCCGCGCACCACGGGATGGCGCAATCCAAGCGCCGTCGGTGCGGGCCGATAGGGGCGATTGGTGATGGCGCCGGTTGGCTGCGAGGGCAGGATGCCGGCGAGCGGGGTGCGATAAAGCGCATCCAATCCCGCTTCGGCCTCACCTGCTGTGATCAGCAGTGCGCCGCCCCGCTCCACACGGCGCGCGATCTGAGAAAAGTAATAGGCCTGCAGAATGCCGCGCCGAGGGGCGCGGTCGAAGATAATGAGATCAAACTCGCCTAGCCGGCGCTCGAACAATTCTTCGGTTGGGAAGGGAATGAGAGCCAGTTCGTGCAGGGGGGTAAAATCCTGCTTGTCGGGCGGCCGCAAAATGGAAAAGTGCACGAGGTCTACGGCCGGATCGGACTTCAACAGGTTGCGCCACACGCGCGCGCCCTGATGCGGTTCGCCGGTGATGAGGAGCACGCGCAACCGGTCGCGAACGCCGTTAGCCGCAAAAGCCGCACGGTTGTTGGCGAGGGTAATTTCCTGCGGACCAGCTTCGGCCTCGATAATGACCATGTTGCGCCCGCGCTTGGGCAGGCGCACGTCGATCGAGAAATTTTGGTTCGTACGCGCCGTCGTGTGGGCCACAGGACGCCCGTCGATGCTGACGCTGATGCGCACTGACGCGTTGCCCCCATCGTTGACCCGCGCGGTGATGCGCATGGGTTCATCGACGATGCCAAAGGTCGGCGCTGAGATGAGTTCGAGCCGGCGATCGCCGCGATCGGGATCGCCGACGATCAGCAGATGCGCCGGGCCGAGATGAGCGAGCCGCCGCGGTTCGGCCGGCGGATCGGCTGCCTGACCGTCCGTCACCACCACCACGGCGCCGATGCGCTCACGTGCCACATCGCTCAGCGCATCCTCGATCACCGAGGTGATCAACGTTCCGTCCGGTCCGCCTCGCGCTTCCCGCACGCGCACGTCGACCCCTTCTGCGCGCGCAAGCCGTTCGGCCATCTCATCGCCGGCCGCCCGCGCCGCATCGCGTCGTCCTGCAAGCAACAGGCTCTCGCTCTGGTCGACAACAATAAGAGCGACATCGTCGGCCGGTTCGCGCGCTTCGCGCACCCATTGCGGCTGCATCAGCGCAACAAAGAGAAACACGAGGCCCGCCCCGCGAAGCCAAGGCGCCCCGCCGCCGCGCCACAGATAGACGCCCCATGCAACGAGCGCGATCACCCCTAGAGCGATCACTGCGGCGAGCGGCAAGGCCGGATCGAGGCCGATGCGTGAACCCGCGATCATGGCTTTGCCCGCTTGGCGCGCCGCGCATCCGAGAACGGCCTGCGCACCATTAGTCGCGGCCCATGCGTTCGAGCAGCGCCGGCACGTGCACCTGGTCGGCCTTGTAGTTTCCGGTGAGCGCCACCATCACCAGATTCACGCCGAACCGCAGCGCAAGCTCACGCTGGCGATCGCTCGCAACATTGCCCGCCCAGGCCGACGCCCAATCGCCATTGCCGATGAAGATGGCCGCCACGCCGTCACGGGACGACGCCGCCGAGGCGCTTTCGGCCCAGAGCTGGGTCGCCTGTGTGCGGCCTGGAAAGCTGCGCATAAGATAAAACGCCCGCGTCAGCACGTGATCGGTGGTGACGAGTTCGAGCGGCGGCACGTCGATCCCGGAAAGCATTGCCGCCGCCGGACGGTTCGGTCCGCCGCCCGCATCGCGTGTATCGACGAGAAGCAGCCCGCCGATCGCCAAATAGCGATCGACATTGGCGAGCGCAGCGTCGGAAAGTCGCTGCGGGCTCGCCGTCGCCGGCCAATATAGGAACGGAAAGGCCGCAAGATTGTCGCGCGCGAGATCGATTGCAATCGGCGCACCAGGTTCGACCGACGTGCGCGCCGTGAGCACATCCGATAGCGCCTGCAAGCCAGCTTCCGACGTACGGTCGATACGCGCATCGCCCGTGCGCACATAAGCCAGCCGCAGCACCTGGGTGGGGTCGGCGTTCTGCGCCTGGGCGCTCTCGCCGCCGAAGGCTGCGAGCGCCAGCGCAGCGGCCGCGGCCGAACGCGCAAAGCGCGGCAGGCGTCCCATAAGAAAAAGGGCGACAAACAGATCGATCGCGAGCAACAGCCCTGCAAGGCCGAATAACCAGCCCGACAGCGGTCGCTGAACGCTCGCCGCCAATCCCGCGCGTGCAATGCCGCCGGGCAAGTCCAGCGGGCGCAGCGATTCATCGGGCGCCGCGGCATCGATCGCAGCGGAAACGCCGGCGCGCTCGTAGAGACCCGGCGGCGTCGCCGGCGACGGCCGCGCAGTTGCGAATGCCTCCGCCGAAATCGGCGGCGCATCGGGCGGCGGCGGCGCGAGCGCGCCCAAGCCGTCGAGCAGGCGGGTGGCGACGAACGGCCCGCCGGTGATCTCGCGCTCGCCGGCGCCGTCCGGCCGCGCCGCGAACGAGAGCGTTCGGCGCAGCATCTCCACGAACAGGCCCGAAAGCGGCACGTCCGACCAGTCCGGGCCAGCGCTGATATGAAACAATACGATGAGTCCGCGCCCGCGCGGCTGCGCCGTAACCAGCGGCGAGTTGTCGGTTAGCGTCGCCCACACGCGCGCCTCTTCCAGCGAAGCCGGCTCGGCCAGGACTTGCCGGCGCACGTTCACGTCCTCCGGAATCGAGACGCCGGCGAAGGGAGAATTGTTGGGGAATGGCGCGATGCCGAGCGGCGTTTCCCAGGCGAGCGCGCCACCGAGCGTGCGCGAGCCCGGCCGTAGACGCACGGGCACGAACTCGTCGGCGTCGTTCGCAAGCCGCGGCCCGGCAAAGCGCACGAGCAGCCCGCCATTGTTGATCCAACGCTCCAGCGCGACGGCATCCGTCGGCGCAATGCGCCCGGCGTCCGGCAGAATGAGCGCCTGCGCGCGCGCGTCGATCAGTTCGCTGACGCCGCCGCGCCGCAGACTCGCATACGGCTGCAATGCGCGCTCGGCGTAGAACAATTCCGACAAGAGCGGCTGGCCGGCGCCGCCCGGATCGACCAGACCCACGAACGGTCGCGCGGCGCCCGCTGGCAACAAGCGCGTCGCGCCCGCGCTTTGCTCGCCGACGATGCGCACGCGGGCGGTGCGCGCAGCGATTTCCGGCGGCAGCTCGACTTGGGCGGAAGCTGATTGCGCGCCGGCGAAGTGGAGTTCGGCAGCGCCGAGTGAGCGGCCCTCCGCGGTTTCCGCCGCGATGGCGCCGGCGCTCGAACCGTTGGCCCCGCGCTCAACGTCGGCGCTGACGCCCTGCGGCGTCACCGAGCCTGCAACGATGGCGCGCGCCGTCTGCGCCGGCATGCGCGCTGTCACCGGCCCCCGCCGCTGCAATTCGGCGGCTAACGCCTCGGCCCCGGCGTCCTCCAATCCGTCCGTAATCCAGACAATGCGCGCGAATGCGCCGCGGGTTTGCGCGAGCCGCTGGGCTGCATCGGCGCGGTCGGGTCGCCAGGGCCGCGGCTCCAGCCGGCCGATGCGGGTTTTGGCGTCTGCCGCAGTGAGCGCTTCGCCCGGATCGCGCGCCGGCGTGCTGGGCGCCGTCAGCAACAGAAAAACCGGCGCGCCTGCGCGCTCGGCGTCAGCAATGGCGGCGTTGGCGGCGTTGCGCACCTCGCTCCAGAACGGCGCCGAGGTCCAGCCGTCGTCGATCACGATCAGCGTGCGCCCCCCGCTCGCGCTTTCTGCGGCGCTCGGCGCCAAGCTCGGGCGCGCGAACGCGAGAATGAGCAAGGCCGCGGCAAGCATGCGGAAAAGCACCAGCCACAGAGGCGCACGTTCGCGGCTCGTCTCTTCGGTCTTGAGCCAGAGCAGAAAGCGGGTAGGCGGGAACTGCGCACGCTGCGGCGCCGGCGGCGTCGCGCGCATCAGCCACCAGAGCGCCGGCAGCGCAAGCAGCGCCAGGAGCGCGGCTGGCGCGCCGAACAGGAGCGGGCCTAAGCTCAACCGAACCGCTCCGATACGAGGGCGATGAGCAACGCCAACGCGGGCGCGGCGCTATGATCGGTGCGATGCAGAAGCGCAGGAAAGCCGAACTCTGCGCCCAGCTGGCGGATCGCGCGCCGATGCGCGTCGAGCCGCTCCGCATACACATCGCGCACGGATTCCGCACGGCCGAGCAAGGCCTCGCGACGCGAACCGGGTTCTTGAAACAGGGTGCGGCCGCGGAACGGGAAATCTTCCTCGGCCGGATCGGCGACCATCACCAGCGCGCCACTCGCGCCGGCGCCTGCAGCCTCAGTGAGCCGCGCGCGCCAGTTCTCGACCGGCGAATAGAAGTCGCTGAGAAAAATCACGCAGCTCTTCGCCGGGGCGGCGGCGTTTGCGGCCGGCTGCATAAGATCGAGCGCGAGCCGTTCGACGGCGCGTGCGCCTGCCCTGGACGCATGGCCAAGCGCACCGACGCGCTCGCCGCCGCGCGCAAGCAGGATAGCCAGGGCGAGCGTGAGGGTGAGCGCGCGGTAGACCTTCGTCGGCCGCGCAGGATCGCTCGACCAATTGAAGCCGGCGTACGGATCGATCCAGAACCACGCCGTCTGCGCCGCTTCGCGTTCGCGCTCGCGCACATAGAAGCGGTCGCCGCGCGCCGAACGGCGCCAGTCCACCAGCCGCGCGCCATCCTCTGCGCGGTGATCGCGGTACTGCCAAAACGCCTCGCCTTGTCCGGCGCGGCGCCGGCCGTGAAAGCCCGGCGCGCTCGCCGCCAGCCGTTGCGCGTCGAGCAGTACGCCCGGCAGATCGCCGGCGAGTGCGAGAGCGTCGAGGCGCGCAGGCTCGGTCATATCTTGGACCGCCGGCGTCCTCGCCGGCGGGGACGTCGGCGGTCCAAGAAAGCAATCACGCCGCGCGCTCCGCGAGATCGTCCACCAGCGTGTCGATATCCAAGCCTTCCGCACGCGCGCCGAAAGAAAGTTGCATGCGATGCACCAGGGCCGGGCGCGCCAGCGCCGCGACATCGTCCACCGCCGGCGCCAAGCGTCCGCGCAGCAGCGCCCGCGCGCGCACCGCCAGCATCAAGGCTTGCCCGGCGCGCGGGCCGGGGCCCCACGCCACGTGCTGGTTGACGCGCGCATCCGTGCTCGAGCCCGGCCGCGCCGAGCGCACCAGTTCCAAGATCGCCGCCAGCACTTTCTCGCCGACCGGCATGCGCCGCACCAGTTGTTGCAAACGCAGCAGCGCGTCTGCGTTGAGCACGGCTTGCGGCTGGACATCAGCGAGGCCGGTCGTCTCGATCAGAATCTTCCGTTCGATCTCGGCATCCGGATAGGGCACGTCGACTTGCAGCAAGAAGCGGTCGAGCTGCGCTTCCGGCAACGGATAGGCGCCCTCGTGCTCGATCGGGTTTTGCGTCGCCAGCACGTGGAACGGCGTCGGCACATCGTACGCCGCGCCCGCGACTGTCACGTGATGCTCCTGCATCGCCTGCAGCAGCGCCGATTGCGTGCGCGGCGAAGCGCGGTTGATTTCGTCCGCCATCAAGAGCTGCGTGAAGATCGGCCCCTTCACGAAGCGGAAGTGGCGCCGCCCCTGCTCGTCCTGATCCAGAACCTCCGAGCCCAAAATGTCCGCTGGCATCAGGTCCGGCGTGAATTGCACGCGCGCCCAGTCGAGGCCCAGCACGCGCGCCATCGCTTCCACCAGCCGCGTCTTCGCCAAGCCCGGCGCACCGACCAGCAGCACGTGTCCGCCGCCGAGGATCGCGGCCAGCGTGAGCTCGATCACGCGCTCCTGGCCGAACACGGCTTTGCCGATTTCCGCGCGGACTCTCGCGAGGGTTTCGCCGGCCTGCTCGGCTTCGGCCACAAGGGCGTTGGGATCGTCCGAATTGCTCATGGAACGGAAGCTCTATTGTATGGGGGCCGAATTATGACCGGTTCTGACGCCCCGCCGTCCCTGGAGCAATTGCTTGCAACCCTCAAGAGGGAGGCGGGCGCAGGCGACAAACGCCTGCCGCCCGTCGACAAATGGAACCCCGCCCATTGCGGCGACATCGGTATGGAGATCCTCGCCGACGGCACATGGAAGCACGAAGGGACGCGCATCACGCGCGAAGCGCTGGTGCGGCTCTTCTCCACCATCCTGCGCAAGGACGAAGACGGGCAGACCTATCTCGTCACGCCTGGGGAGAAGATCGTCGTGCGCGTCGAAGACGCGCCCTTTGTCGCGATCCGCGTCGACCGGCACGGGGAAGGCGAAGCGCAGAGTTTGGTGTTTACAACGAATGTCGGCGACGTGATCACCGCCGGGCCGGATCACCCAATCCGCGTGAGCTACGACCGCGGAGAGCCGCGGCCGTACGTGCTGGTGCGCGGACGGCTGGAAGCGCGCATTCTCCGCGCGCCGTGGTGCGAGCTGGTGGAATGGAGCGAAGCGCGGGAGGACGGGCCGGGAGTTTGGAGTGGGGGTGTGTGGTTTGAGCTGGGTGACCTAAATTGAGAATCGAAACCCGCAAAACGCACCCCCTCTCCCTTGCGGAGAGGGGGCAGGGGGTGAGGGGCGTTAAGCTGCTGCGCTTCCTGCAAGTCCAGCCTCATTGCTTGTTCTGCGGGCATCGCACGCGTGTGTTCGCCCCTCATCCCCTAACCCCTTCTCCGCAAGGAAGGGGAACGTGAGCGACGCCTTCGAATCCCTCCTGCGCCAGCGCCTCGATCCGCTTGGCGCCGTCGCGCTCGAAACCGCGCACACGCGCAGCGACAACGATCTTAATCCCGACTGGCCGGACAAGATCGACGCGCGCCGCGCCGCCGCGGTGTTGGCGCCGATCATCAAGCGTCCCGAGGGCTGGACCATGTTGTTCACCGAGCGCTCGGTCGAAACGCCGGCGCATCCGGGGCAAATCTCATTTCCCGGCGGGCGCGTCGCGGGCGATGAAAGCGCGCTGGAAACCGCGCTGCGCGAGACGTTCGAGGAAGTCGGCATCGAGCCGCGTTTCATAGAGCCCATCGGCGCCTGGGATCGCTACGACACCATCACCGGCTTTCGCGTCACGCCGATTGTCGGGCTGGTCGAGCCGGGCTTTGAGCTTAAGCTCGATCCGCGCGAAGTGGCGAGCGTGTTCGAAGCGCCGCTCGATTTCCTGATGAATCCCGCCAATCACGAAAAGCGCGAAGCCCAGTGGCAAGGCCGCACGCGCTATTATTACGCCATGCCGTACCGAGATCACTTCATCTGGGGCGCAACAGCGGGCATGATCCGCGCGCTATGGGAGCGGCTCTATGGGTGACGCGCTCTGCAACCCTCCCCCTTGCGGGGAGGGTCGATCGCGCAGCGATCGGGGAGGGGGGCGCGCCGACGCGCGTTGCGCTCAAGCAAACGCACGACGCGAGCTTTCATTTCACCGCGCGCGTGTTTTCGCCCCCCACCCCCTAACCCCCACTCCGCGAGGGGGTGGGGGAGAATGAGCCAAGACCCAGCGCTCCTCCGCCGCTTGCTCCGCGCCAAAGATCGCATGGACGCCGCCTCGCACGAGGATTGGCCGGTCGAGCGCCTCGCCTCCGTCAGCGGCGTGTCCGAAGCGCACTTCGCGCGCAGTTTCAAAGACGCCTTCGGCGTGCCGCCGCATCGTTATCTGCTCACGCGCCGCATCGAGCGCGCCAAAGCCATGCTGCGCGATACCGACATGCCGATCCTCGACATCGCGCTCGAAACAGGCTGGCAAAGCCTCGGCACGTTCGGCCGCGTGTTCAAGGACGTCACCGGGCAAACCCCAAGCGAACTCCGCGCCGCCGAGCAGGCGAGCGCCCAAGGGCTCGACCAGGTTCCGCACTGTTTCATCAGCGCCGCCTATCGGCCGAATTTGAAGTCAGCAGTTTCGGAGAAGCGCCGGGCGAAGAAGGAGAGTAGCGAATAGGGCGGCTCAGGAGCGGCTACTCGTTATTCGCTATTCGCTATTCGCTCACACGGAGTGCGCAATGATCAAAGGCATCAACGTCATCGGGCTCTACGTGCTCGATCAGGATGAGGCGCTCGAGTTTTACGTCGGCAAGCTCGGCTTCGAAGTCCACGCCGACGTCAAGAATGGCCCATTCCGCTGGCTCACGGTCAAGCACCCGAACCAGCCCGGCTTCGAACTCGGCCTCTTCCTGCCGCAAGAACCGGTGCTCGACGCGGCCACCGCCGAAACCATGCGCGCGATGGTGGCCAAAGGCGCGATGCCGCCGCTTGTGCTCGTCGTCGACGATTGCCGCACCACGTATGAAGCGCTCAAAGCCAAAGGCGTCGAGTTCACGCAGGAACCGATCGCGCGCTTCGGCAGCGTCGACGCCAATCTGCGCGATCCTTCCGGCAATGCCTGGAAAATGGTCGAGACGCGCTAGATGTACGCGCAATACCTGCAACGAACGGCGAGGGAAGCCCGCATGAGCAAGTTCATCCGGCAAAGCCATCGTTGGCTCGCCATCATCTTCACCGCGACGGTGATCGCGAACTTCGTCGCCATGATCTGGGGCCAGCCGCCCGCGTGGATCACCTACGCGCCGCTGCCGCCGCTCTTCCTCATGTTGATCACCGGGCTCTACATGTTCTTCCTGCCCTACGTCGCCAAAGCGCGGCGCCCAACTTAGGAACGAGCGATGGCGACAAAGACGAACAAAACCGCGAAGAAGAAGACGCCCGCCAAGAAAGCGCCGGCGAAGAAGCCCAAGCTGCTCTCCGGCGGCAATCCGCAGATCGCCAAAGGCTACGGCGAAGCGCCTGTGAAAGCCTACATCGCCGCCGTTCCCGATTGGCGGGGCGATGTCTGCAAGCGGCTCGACGCCATCATCAGCAAGACCGTGCCTGGCGTGAAGAAAGCGGTGAAATGGAATTCGCCATTCTACGGCGTGGCGGACGATCTCTGGTTCGCCTCGTTCCACGTGTTCGCGCGCTACGTGAAGGTGACGTTCTTTCAGGGCGCGTCGTTGAAGCCGCCGCCGGAAGGCAAGTCGAAATATCCGAAAGTGCGCTACTACGACATCCACGAAGGTGAACTCGACGAAAAGCAGTTCGCCGCCTGGATCAAACAAGCTGCCAAACTGCCTGGCGAAAAGATGTGAGCCATGAAGAAGGCCGTCAAGAAAACCGCCGCTCCAGCCGATTGGCGCCGCGACACGCTCGCGCACGTGCGCACGCTCATCAACGAAGCAGCGCCCGGGGTCAGCGAAGAAGCCAAGTGGAAAAAAGCGAACAATCCCGCCGGCGTGCCGACCTGGTCGCACGACGGGCTTATCTGCACCTTCGAGACCTACAAGGACAAAGTGAAGCTGACCTTCGCCAAGGGCGCCTCGTTGCCCGATCCGGCAGGCCTCTTCAACGCCAGTCTCGACGCCGGCACGCGCCGCGCCATCGACATCCGCGAAGGCGAGCCGCTGAACGAGCGCGCCTTCAAAGCCCTGATCCGCGCCGCCGTCGCTGCGGACGGCGCGAAGAAGCCGGCGAAGAAAGCGGCTGCGAAAAAAGCCAAGCGCGCGTAGTAAGGCGCGATGCAGAGAGTCGCGCACCAACTCCCCGCCCGCTTGCGGGGCGGGGCCGGGGGTGGGGGTAACGGCGGTGTTCTTTCCGGAGAAGCTGCCGCCCGCACCCCCCTCCCCAACCCTCCCCCGCAAGGGGGGAGGGAGTCGCCAAGCATGGCGTGCTCCTTCTCATGATCACCTCCATCACGCAGGCCGCCTGGCTCAAAGCCGCCGAAACGCAAAAGCTCATTGCCGCGCTTGAAGCCGCGCGCGCCGACGCTTCGCGTTTCGTCGGCGGCTGCGTGCGCAATACGCTGATGGGCCACGAGGTCGACGACATCGACGTCGCCACACAGCTGACGCCGGACCAAGTGACCGAGATTTGCGCCAAAGCCGGCTTCGCCGCACATCCGACCGGCATCGAACACGGCACGATCACCGTCGTCGTCAATCACAAGCCGTTCGAAGTGACGACGTTGCGCCGCGATGTGTCGACCGATGGACGCCGCGCCACGGTGGCGTTCACCGAGAGTTGGGAGGAGGACGCCCAGCGCCGCGATTTCCGCATCAACGCGCTTTACGCCGACGCGCAGGGTCAAATCCATGACCCGACCGGGGGCGGCATCGACGATGCGCGCGCCGGCCGTGTTATTTTTATCGGCGATGCGCGCCAGCGTATTCGCGAGGACTATCTCCGCATCCTCCGCTTCTTCCGCTTCAACGCCTGGTACGCCAAGACGCCACTCGATCCCAAAGGCCTGGAAGCCTGCGCCGATCTCGTCGCGGGGCTCGATTCACTGTCGGTCGAGCGCATCTGGAAAGAGACGAAGAAGCTGCTCGCCGCGCCCGATCCGCGCGCCGCCTGGGAAGGCATGAGCGCGATCGAAGTGCGGGCGCGCGCGCTGCCGGAGATGAGCAACGAGACGCGGCTCGACGCGCTCGTATCGCTGGAAGTCGATTTGATGCTCGATGTCGATCCGACGGTGCGCGTCGCCGCGGCGCTGACCGATCGCGAGAGCGCAAAGACGCTTGCGCGGCGGCTGAAGCTCTCCAACGAAGAACGCGACCGCCTTGTCGCCGCGCTGGGCGACGATGAGAAGATCACCTCGTACATGTCGCTGCGCGAGATGCGGCGCGCGATTTATCGCATCGGCAACCAGGCGTTCCGCGATCGCGTGATGCTGGCCTGGGCCGGCGCCGGCGGCGAGAAAGCGCAACAATGGCGCGCGCTCGTTGCGCACGGCCAGATGTGGACGCCGCCGAAGCTGCCGCTCAGCGGTGACGAAGTGATGGCCGCCGGCGTGCCTGCGGGGCCCAAGGTCGGCGTCGTCATGCGCGAAGTCGAAGACTGGTGGATCGACGCCGATTTTCCGGACGACAAACTGAGCGTGATCGAGCGGCTGAAGGCGGTGGCGCAGGGATTGAGCTAATTTCGATCCAAGGACTAGAAGCGTGGCGCTCTACGATTCGCTGGGTTCTGGGTTCGCGCTGCGCGCGC
>CAZIOD010000002.1:0-54483 GCA_964540785.1 uncultured Terricaulis sp. | reverse complement strand
CCCCGGAATGACGGAAGAGAGAATTCGAGCTTCCGGATCCACGTCCGCGCCGGCTCTTCCAGCCACAGATACGCAAACGCCGATGCGACGATGCAGGCGGCGAATACGCCCACCATCGCGGCAACCCGCAGCGCCAGCTCACTGGTCTCCGTCACGCCCACGCGCTCCAGCGCATGAAACCAGACGATGTCGACAGGCAGATGGATCATGTAGAGCGCGTAGGACGATGCGCCGAGGAACACGAACGCGCGCGAACTCATCGGCGCGTCAACGCCATGGCGCGATGTTTCGGCCAATCCGTAGAGCAGGCCCGCGAGGCCGAACCACACCAGGCCCTCCCACCAACCCAAGCTCGTCACGGCGACGATCCATGCGCCGCTGACGAGAGCAATCGGCCAAGCCCAGCTTTTCGGCGCCGGTGTTGCGCGGCCGAATGCGTAAAGCGCTACGCCCAACAGGAAGCTTGGCAGAATGCGCAGCGCGCCGATCTGCGCGGTCATTTGCGAAAAGTCTTGGCCCACCCAGGGCAGCACCGCGTGCAGATGGTCCAGCGCGGCGAAAGAAAGAAGACAGAGCCCGAGCGCGCCCGCCGCCAGCCATGGCGCGCAGCGCTGCGCTTTCAGCACCAGCGCCGCGATCAGCGGAAAGAGCAGATAAGCCGCCCATTCGGCGCTGATTGACCAGCTCGGAAAATTCCAGCCGACAGCTTCGGTCGTCCCCCAGGCGTGCACCATGAAAAGGTGCGCCGGCAGATCGCTCCATTTGAACGCGTCGGGCGAGCCGACGCCGGCGCCCATAGCGGTCGCACCCACGAACAGCACGACCATCGCCGCCAGCGCGGCCAGATGCATCGGATAAACCCGAGCGATCCGGTTCTTCAGGAAACCGCCATAGCCGAAGCGGCCGCCCTCCAGGCTGGTGAAATAGACGTGCGCCAGGATGAAGCCGGATAGGGTAAAGAAGAGGTCGACCCCCAGATAGCCGTCCGCGACTAGGCCCCAGCGGCCCAAATCGAGGCCTAAATGGTCCTTGAAATGATACAGGAGCACCCAAAACGCTGCGATAAAGCGCAATGAAGTCAGTGGCTTAATATCTTGGGGATAGGCGAGCGGGCTCATGGAGGTTCGCCTCACGCAAGAAAAAGGCCGCGCCCCTTGTTATAACATGCGTTATAACTTAGATTGCCACATGCGAACCCAGGCATAGGAGCGCGCCATGACCGACAAGAAGAAAGCAAAAGGCGTCGCGGAAGCGGCGGTCGCGTTCGAGCAGGGTGTGGCCGGCCGCACGCTCAAAGTGCGTCGCATCGGCAATTCTCTGGGCGTCGTGCTGCCCAAGGACGTGCTGGCGAAGCTGCGCGTGGGCGAGGGCGATGAGCTCAGTGTCACTGAAACGCCGGATGGCGTGGCTCTGACGGGCGGGGACGCTGAGTTTGCGCGGCAAATGGAAATCATGCGCGACATCATGCGGCGCTACCGCAACACGTTGCGTGAGCTGGCTAAGTGAAAGCGCCTCTCTGGGTGGAGCGTCGCATCGTGCTTGCCGCGCACGATGAGGCGCTCGCCGCTCATGGCGGCGCATCTGGCGTCCGCGATATGGGACTTCTGGACTCCGCTTTGGCGCGGCCGCAGAATCTCTTCGCGTATGGCGAGGGCGACGTCTCCGCTCTGGCAGCTGCATATGCGTTCGGCATCGTGCGAAATCATCCGTTCGTCGATGGCAATAAACGGACGGCATTCATGACGGCCGTGTTTTTTTTGGAACTCAACGGCCATCGTTTTATGGCCAATGAGGTCGATGCCACACTTCGCACGCTTGCACTCGCCGCCGGCGAAATCGATGAAGCCGAGTTTGCGGCGTGGCTGCGCGAGAACGCGCAGCCACGTTGAAAGGAGAGGACATGCAGCGTATTTTATTGCTCGCGCTCGCCATTGCCTCAGCTGCCGGTTGCAGTGCGCCAACGCCCGTCGATCCGGTGGTCGTGACCGCGTCGCACAATGAGAATGGCTGCGAAATCCTGGTCGACAACGAGAGCGTCCAACTCGCCGACCTGAACGCGCGAGTACTCTCACAGGCGATGGCGAACAACCCTGGCACGACCGCCGAAGAGGTCCGTGCACAGGAGCGCATTTACTTTACGGGCTATTGCCCGGACGCGCTCCGCATCATCGAAACACTCAATCGCGAGTTCGCAAAGGTCGGCATTCTCGGTTCAACAGTAGAGTAAAGGCCTCACGGCCATTTCGCCACAGGCGGCATGCTGGAGAGGATGCTTTCGACATTGCCGCCCGTCTTCAGCCCAAACGTGGTGCCGCGGTCGTAGAGCAAGTTGAACTCGACATAGCGGCCGCGTTGGATGAGCTGTTCTTCGCGGTCAGACTCGGTCCAGGGTTTGTGCATGTATTTGCGCAGCAGCGGCGGATACGCCGCTAAGAACGCGCCGCCCACGTCCTGAGTGAAGGCGAAATCGCGCGCCCAGTCGCCGCTATTGTGGTGATCGTAGAAAATGCCGCCGACGCCGCGCGGCTCGCCGCGATGCGGCAGCCAGAAGTACTCGTCCGCCCAGTCTTTGTACTTCGCGTACAAGCCGGGCTCATGCTTTTCGCACGCGTCGCGATAGGGCGCGTGAAACGCCTGCGCATCCTCGCTGGTCTGGTCGCGCTGATAGGCTTGCGTTGGATTGAGATCGCCGCCGCCGCCGAACCACCATTGCGTCGTGGCTATGTGGCGCGTGTTCATGTGCGCGGCGGGGCAGTGCGGATTGCGCATATGGGCGATCAGCGAAATCCCGCTGGCCCAGAAACGCGGATCGTCGGCCGCGCCCGGAATCTGCTTGGCGAAGTCGGGTGAGAACTCGCCAAAGACGGTGCTCACGTGCACGCCGACTTTTTCGAAGAAACGTCCGCGCATCATGCCCGCGACGCCCCCGCCCTGGTCGATCGATCCATCGCCGCGCCGCCACGGCGTGCGGACGAAGCGGCCGGGTTCGCCGGGATAGAGGCCGTCTGGCGCGTCGTCCTCGAGCCGCTCGAACGCGGCGCAGATCTGGTCGCGCAGCTCTTCAAACCAGGCTTTGGCGCGGGCTTTTCGTTCGGCTGTCATGGCGCGCTCCTCTTGGACCGCCGGCGTCCCGCCGGCGACCGGCTGTGAAGGTGCACAAGAGTCGCCGGCGAAGACGCCGGCGGTCCAAAGAGGATCACGTCAGAATTTCTCCCAAGCCCCGGTCTGCCGCATCGCCTCGGTCAATACGATCGCGGCGGCGACAACCACATTGAGCGACCGCAAACCCCGGCGCATCGGAATCTGAACGCTGGCTTGCGCCGCCTCATAGAGCTCTCCGGGCGAGCCGGCGCTTTCGCGGCCAAGCAGGAGGGTGTCTCCTGTGGAGAACTGAAAGTCCTGAAAGCTCACGGCTCCGTCTGTTTCGACGAGCACCAAACGGGCGCCTTCCCGTTCCGGCGCCGAACGGAACGCCGCAAAGCTCGCATGTCGGGCCACCTGGGCTTTGTCGCCATAGTCGAGTGCGGCGCGTTTCAACGCCGCATCGGTGAGGGGAAAACCGCAGGGCTCGATCACATCGAGTGCGACACCAAGGCACGCCGAAAGCCGTATGGCGGCGCCGAGATTTTGCGGGATGTCAGGTTGATAGAGGGCGAGCCGCACGTTATGGCCTCCGCGCCGGAGAATCTGGGCTGAATCGGGTGCTTATGAGGGCATGCGGCGACGCGTCGCGCGCTCACAAACCCGGACTAGCCTAGCTTCGGCGCCGAACCAAGGCCGGGAGATCAGGGGCGGTGTCAGACGCGACAGCAGACGCGCACGAGGGGACGGAAACGACCCGGCGCGATTTTATCTACATCGCTGCCGGGTCGGCGGCGGCGGTCGGGACTGCGGCGACCATCTGGCCCTTCATCGCACAGATGAATCCGGCCGCCGACACCCGCGCGATGTCGACGACGGAAGTCGATCTCAGCGCGGTCGAGCTCGGCCAGCAGATCAAGGTGATGTGGCAGGGCAAGCCGGTGTTCGTGCGCCACCGCACGCCCGCCGAAATCGCGGCCGCGGTCCGCGACGATTACGCCAACCTCAAAGATCCTGAGTTTGACGCCGAGCGTACACGCCAAGCCACCGGCGAGGCGGGCCAGGCCGAGTGGCTGATCCTGGAAGCAAACTGCACCCACTTGGGCTGCGTGCCGACCTTCGTCGAAGGCTCGTCCTATGGCGGCTGGTTCTGCCCGTGCCACGGCTCTGACTACGATACTTCGGGCCGCATCCGTCGCGGACCGGCGCCGCGTAATTTGCCGCCGGCGCCGTACGTCTTCCTGAACGACACTTCCATTCGCATCGGCTGAGGGCCTGCTCCATGAGTTCCATCCAAGGCCACTCGACCTACGAGCCGAAGTCGGGCTTCACACGCTGGCTCGATAAGCGTCTGCCTCTGATGCGCATGACGCACGACAGCTTCGTTGCCTACCCGACGCCGCGTAACCTGAATTATTGGTGGACGTTCGGGGCGATGCTTTCGCTCTGCCTCGTCGTGCAGATCGTCAGCGGCGTCGTTCTGGCGATGCACTATATTCCGCACGTCGATTTCGCGTTCGCCAGCGTGCAACGCATCGAGCGTGACGTGCCGTTCGGCTGGCTGATCCAGAACATGCACGCGGTCGGCGCATCGATGTTCTTCCTCGCCGTTTACATCCACATGTTCCGCGGTCTTTATTACGGCTCCTACAAGGCGCCGCGCGAAGTGCTCTGGATCCTGGGCTGCATCATCTATGCGCTGATGGTGGCGACGGCCTTCCTCGGTTACACGCTGCCATGGGGCCAGATGAGCTTCTGGGGCGCGACCGTTATCACCAATATCCTCGGCGCGCTGCCTCTGGTCGGCGAGAGCATACAGGTCTGGATCCGCGGCGGCGGCGCCATCGACCAGGCGACGCTCAATCGCTTCTTCTCGCTGCACTACCTCTTGCCGTTCGTCATCGCAGGAGTCGTCGTGCTGCACGTCTGGGCGCTACACGAGGCCGGGCAGAACAACCCGACCGGCGTCGATGTGAAGACAAAGCAGGACACGGTGCCGTTCACGCCGCATGCGACCATGAAGGACCTGTTTGCGACATCCATCTTCCTGATCCTGTTCGCTACTTTCATCTTCTATATGCCGGACGCGCTCGGCCACGCCGACAACTACATCCCGGCCAATCCGCTGCAGACGCCGCCGGAAATCGTGCCCGAATGGTACCTGTTGCCCTTCTACGCGATCCTGCGCGCAGTTGACTTCAACATCGGCCCGATCGACTCGCGTCTGGGCGGCGTGCTGGCCATGTTCGCTTCGATCGGCGTGCTGTTCGTGTTGCCCTGGCTCGACACCTCGCGCGTCCGTTCGATGCGCTATCGCCCGATTGCGCGGCAGTTCTTCGTGGTGTTCGTGATCGTCTGTATCCTGCTCGGTTGGTGCGGCGGGCAGAACCCCGGCAACATCCTGGCCAAGACCAATGCGTTCACCGCCACGCTGACCTGGGTCGAAGGCGGTCAGGTGATCGAGCAGCCGGTCGAGGCCGCCGACGCCAATGCCTGGGATGAAGCTGATGCCGCGGCGCGTGCGGGCCTGCGCGAGCAAGGCGCAAGCATGACGGCGGTGACGCGCGAAGCAGCGACGACCGGCCGCGCGCGCGGCGTGATCGGCGGGGCGGAGCGCAGCGAGTCCGTCAGCGCCGAGACCGTCGACGACATGGAGGCGCAAATCAACGCACTCAAGACGCAGGTGGGCGCAGCCGCACCGTTCTTCGTCGTCGAGCGACGTTTGCCGACGACGTTCACGGTGACCAATCTGTCCCAGATTCTCACCGCCTATTACTTCCTGTTCTTCCTCATTCTGTTGCCGGTGCTGGGCCTGCGTGAAACGCCGGGCCGCGTGCCGGACACGATCGCCAAGCCGGTGACGGCAAGCGAACAAGCGGGGGCTGCTTGATGTTGCGCGCGTTTACTGCCGCTGCTGCTGTGCTGGTCGCCGCTGCAGGCGTCGCCTTCGCCGCCGGCGAAGCGGAGCATCCTGAGAACTATCCTTTCAGCTTTGAGAGCCCTGTCGGATCTTACGACATGGGCGCCGTGCAGCGCGGCTTTCAGGTCTATCAGCAGGTCTGCGCTGCGTGCCACGGCATGGACCACTTGGCCTACCGCCATCTTGGCGAAGAAGGCGGGCCGTTCGCCGTCTATCGCGTGCGCAATCACGAGACGGGCGAGCCGGAGCTTCAAGTCGGCAAGCCTGCCCATGGCGGCTCGTTCGTGGATGTGGTTGAGAACCCCTATGTCCGCGCGATCGCCGAAGCAGTGGTGATCGTCGATGACGATCCGAACAGCGGCCAGCCGACGGAGCGCCCCGGCCGCATCTCCGACTATTTCCGCAGTCCGTTCCCGAACGAAGTCGCCGCGCGCGCATCTAACGGCGGCGCCTACCCGGTGGATCTTTCGGTGATCACCTCCGCGCGTCACGGCGGCGCCGATTACGTCCGTTCGTTGCTCATCGGGTACGATGGCGAGAGCCAGGGTGTGCTGCACCACAATCGGTATTTCCCGGGCGGCTGGATCGCCATGCCGCCGCCGCTGGCGGAGGGCGCGGTCGCCTATGCCGACGGCACGCCGACGACGGTCACGCAATACGCGACCGATGTCGCCACCTTCCTGCAATGGGCGGCCGATCCGCACATGGAGCAGCGCAAGCGCACTGGCATCGTCGTGCTGGCGTTCCTGCTCGCGCTTTCAGTGCTGCTGTACCTCGCCTACAAGCAGGTCTGGCGCGGGGAAAGCCACTAGCACATCCAGATCGCGTGACGTGAGCCTCCCGCTCGGAACGCGGAGGGCGGACGCAGCCGGACGCTGGTCTCAGGGCGCGGCCGCGGCGTGTTGGACCTGGGTGATCGGCACGCCGTCGAGCGTCGGCGTGGCCGCGGCATTGACGCCGACTGCAGCGGTCGAAGGACCAATCAGCATCGGTCGGCCGAAGATGTGCGCCACATTGGTCACGCGGGGTGTGCGGCGTTCGCCGCTGTCGGGCACGTCTGCATAGAAGATGTGTGCGCCGATGGTTTGGCGTCCTACGCCGTAGCGCGCCCAGCGCGGTCGCACGGCGCGCGTATGGTAGAAGAGCGCGCCATCCGTGGGATCCACCGACTCGCCGGAGAGCACTTCGCGGGCGATGCGCTGAGCTGCCTCCCATTGCGCCGCGTCTGTCACGTAGCGTTCGGGGTCGCGAACAAGGTTCAGGACGAGGCGGCGATTTGGGTCGCCGCGATTCCAGACCGAGAACTGCTTCGGGGTGAGAATGACGGTGGCCAAGTCCTCGCCGAAACGGTCGCCAATGCGATTGACCATGACATGGGCCACCGCGCGCATGCCGTGCTCGCCCTCGGACCGCGCTTCGCCCCATACCGTGGCGGCGAGCAGGCGCACTTCGTCTTCATTCACGACAGGGACGGGCGCGGCTGCGCCGGTCGTCGGCTCCTGCGGAACGAATCCGACGATCGCAAGTTCGTCGCCAACCACCGAGGCGAGCGCGTCGGGGAACAGGGCGAAGTTCATGGCGGCAGCCATGACGAGAACGCCGAACGCGCCGACCGCGCTCGAACATTCTCCAATTGCGTGGCTAACGCCGCGACGGGCGGCCACGCGCGCGGCAGTTTTTGTGTTGTGTGGGCGCGAGAGCCCCACCCATCGAGCGGCCATAGCGGTCCTCAATCTCGGCGCCCGCGCGCTAGGCGCGCCGGCAGCGTGGAACAGACAAAGCTGGCGCGTCCGCTCCGCAGCGCGCGCGGACACGGGGGCGTTTGTACTTTTCCACAGGGCAGAAATGCGGCTCGGAAGCGGCGCATATCGCGCACGCGTCTTAAGCTTCAGTCATGGTGCGCGCCGTGATGGAACCAATACCCGGTTCCAGATCGGAAACACCAGTTGACCTCGTCCGACGACCGCAGCGGTCATGCGCAGTCGTGACGGCGTAGATCGAGACGATGAAGGCGCCCCGATCTGAGTTTTCAGCGCCACGGATGTCGACCTCGTCCGCAATCTTGGCGCGGGCGCGCGCGCCACGGGCCAATTCGTCGCCAAGGGTCACGACCTTTTCGCCACGTTCGAAGGCGAGCTGACGTGAACGACCGCGCAACGATCGAGCGGCTGTTGAATCCCTCCGCCTGATACGAGGGCGGCAAGGACGACCCCAAGCTGCAATTACTGCGCTTCGATCCCGACGAAGCGCAAATTTGGCTGAACGAGAACAGCCTGTTCGCCGGCGTGAAGATGCTGCTCGGCTCAGATCCGAAGCAGGACTACCAGGATAAAGTCGCGCACACCGATCTGTCGCAAGATCAGCGGCCGAGTTAGCGCAGCCTGGTGGGCCTAGGGGGCGTCATTTGCCGGCCTATATGTGGTGTGAGCGGCAAATGCAGGATGCGCCTACATGAGCGTTCACACCGTCACCGCACCCGCGGCGGGCGAGGCTGCATCCGTACGCGGCGCGGCGCCGCGACCGCGTATCGTCATTGTCGGCGCGGGGTTCGGCGGGCTTGAGTGCGCCAAGGCGCTGAGGCGCGTGGATGCAGACATCGTCCTCATCGATCGCCGCAACCACCACTGCTTTCAGCCACTGCTGTATCAGGTCGCCACGGCAGCGCTGGCGCCAAACGATATTGCCTGGCCCATCCGCTCGATGCTGCGCGACTACGATAATGTGACCACGCTGTTGGCCGCTGTTTCGGGCGTCGATCGCCGCCGCCAGCTTGTGCTGACCGATTCGGGCGCAATCCAATACGACTACCTCGTCATAGCGACCGGGGCGACGCACTCCTATTTCGGGCGCGACGAATGGGCCAAGCATGCGCCCGGCCTCAAACACATCGCCGACGCCACCGCCATTCGCCGCCGCCTGCTGTTGTCGTTCGAGCGCGCCGAGCTTGAAACGGACCCCGAGCGCCAGTGCGCGCTGCTGACGTTCGTCGTGATTGGAGGAGGGCCTACCGGCGTGGAATTGGCGGGCGCCATCAGCGAGGTCGCCCGCCAGACGCTGAAGCGCGAATTCCGCAACATCGATCCGCGCAATGCGCGCATTCTGTTGCTCGAGGCCGGTCCGCGCATACTTGGTGCCTATCCCGAAGAACTTTCCGCCTACGCTGCGCGCGCGCTCGCCAAGAAGGGCGTCGAGGTGCGTGTCAATTGCGCTGTCACCGCGTGCACGGAGGCCGGCGTTGAAACGAAGCAAGGCGCAATTCCTGCGGCCAACCTAATCTGGGCCGCTGGCGTTGCGGCGTCGCCCGCCGCGCAATGGCTTGAGGCGCCGCACGACAGAAGCGGGAGGATTTATGTCGGCGCAGACTTATCGCTCGCGGATGCGCCGAACATCTTTGCAATCGGCGACACCGCCGCCCCGCCGGCATCGGAGGGCCGCCCGATCCCTGGCATCGCTCCCGCCGCCAAGCAGATGGGCCGCTATGTCGCCAAGCTCTTGCGCGCGCGCCTTGCCGAGACGCCCGCGCCGCCGCCTTTCCGCTACCGCCACGCCGGCGATCTCGCGACCATCGGGCGTAACGACGCCGTCGTGCGTATCGGCGCCGTCCGCCTCAAGGGATTTGTCGCCTGGGCGTTCTGGAGCGTGGTGCACATTTTATTCTTGATCGGCGCGCGCAATCGCCTCGCCGTCGCATTCAACTGGCTTTGGGACTACGTCACATTCCAGCGCAGCGTCCGCCTGATCGTCTAGCATCGCGCCGCGCCTCAGCGCGCCGGCGCGCCGGCGAGGATCGCTTCCGCCGCGAACCGGCGCGCGTCGTCTTCCAGCCGCAAACCGCGCAGCGCGCGAATGATGCGCTCAACCGATTCTGCATCGAGCGAACCGGGCCCGCCTTCGCCGGCGGCGACCGCCGCAAGCAGCGCGCCTTCGCCGATAGCGCCGCGTTCAGCCGCGGACGCAAGCGCCAGCATGGCGCCGGTATCGGCGCGCGCGCCGCCTTGCGGCGCGTTTGCCAGCAGGAAGGTCTGCACCGATCCGCTCACCGGGGCGCCTAGCGCAGCGAGGATGGCGGCGTCCCGTGCGGCCGCGCGCGGCTGGCTCGCGCCGCGGTCGATGCGCCGCTGCACCGCCATCGCCGCTTGCTCGCCGCGCGGGCCGGTGAGCGCCACCAGCGCGGCGTCGAGCGGCGCCAGCATGGTTTCATCGGCGCCGGCCTGGCGTGCGCTGGCCACCAGGCGCTGTCCGTTGCTGACATCGCCCGCCGTGATCGCGGCGCGCGCGAACAGCACGGCTGCAGCCGAGTCGGGCGCGGTGTTGAGCTGGACAATGTCGTCGCGAAAGAAGCGTGCAGCGGCGTGAAAGTCCGCTGGCGTGCCTGCTTGGCGCAGCACCTCGGCGATCGCGACCGCAACTGGCAGGGAAGGATCGGGCGGCGGCGTTGGCGCGGCGGCCGGGTCGTCCGGCGCCGGCGGGGCCGGCGGGGGCGCCGCGCGCGCTTCCGCAACGCGGCGCAGCGCCGTCACGATCGGCGGCAGCGCCGAGGTCACTTCCGCCGGCGTTGCCGCAAGAATGGTCCGCGCTTCCTGCACGCCCAAAACGCCGCGCTGAAAAGCCAGCGCCGCCGCCTGTGCGCGTTGTGGCTGCGGCGTGTTTTCATTGCGCGCGAGCGCCACCAGCGCGAGCGTCGAAGACTCGTTCAAAGCATTGGGGCCGACACGCAGCTGGCCGGCGAGCGAGAGCTGCGCCGAGAGCGCGTTGTCGTAATTGGCGGCCGGCGGACGCGCGCCCGGCGCACCGGCCGCGGCCGCCACGGCGCCGGTGTACCAGGCGTCGGCGGCGTCCTGCGCACGCGCCAGTTCGAGCGCTAAGTCCGCTGCTGCGCGATCGCCGGTCACTGCCGCGCAATACGCGCGCAGGCGCAGCAGGAAAGCCGGCGGTGTTTCGCCGGCATTGGCGTTGCGCCCGCGTTGGCAGGCTTCGGCGCGCTGGCCGCGCGCGAGTTCAGCCTGCGCCGCAAACATTGCCACTCCCGGGTCGCTCAAGGTGGAGCCGGAGCCGGCGGCGAGAGTCGCCAGAGCGTCTGCTGCGCCCATCTTGCCGAGCGCTTCGAAACGTCCGCGCACGTGCTCGACGGTAGCGCCGCGAGGCGCATCGCCGCCGGACGAGAGAACACGCCGCGCCAGCGCCTGCATCGCCGGCGAATTGTACGCAGACGGCAGACGCGCGAACACCGCGGCGACAAAGGCCGGGTCGCTGCGCGCCCACAAGTCAGGTGCGAGTGCGCCATCGGCGCGCGAGAGTGCGCTGACGGTCCAGCCGTCGAGTTCGCGCAATTGCTCCTGTTCCACCGGCGCGGGCAGGTTGCCTTGCGCCAGCGCCAGCGGCGTGAACATGGTGAACGCGGCAGCGATCGCCAGAATGCGGGTAACCATGCGTGTCATTCCTTGAAGGCGTCCGGCAGCTCGATGCGGATCTCCTGCGGATCCGGCGCGAGCACGTCGGCTTGACGGATAAAGAAGATGAAAAGCGCGATCGCCGCGACGGCGCCCAGCCCAATCAGCGCAAGCCGCACCTGCGGCGGCGTGCGCCGGGCGAAGGCGCTGCGGCGTCGTCTACGTCTGTACATCGCCTCGTAAGGCCCCTGCCGTTGCGAGCGGGCGAGATTGCCCCCAAAATGTGGCGAGTTTCCAGGTCTGTCCTGCGGTTAACTCTGCAGGACCTTTTGAGGTGATTCGTGGCCCGCGCGGACAGCAGCGATCTCGGCGAGCGTCAGGACGCCGCCGCCGAGCTGCGCCGGATGGCCGAGGGCCTTGCCCCGCCGCGCACGGTGGCGCTGGTCGGGCTGATGGGCGCGGGCAAAACCACCGTCGGACGCCGCCTCGCGCAGGCGCTGGCGCTGCCCTTCGTCGATGCAGACGAAGCCATCTCGACGGCCGCGGGCCGCAGCATCGAGGATATTTTCGCCGAACGCGGCGAGTGCGAGTTTCGCCGCGGCGAGCGCCAGGTGATCGCCCGTTTGCTCGCAGGTCCTGCGCACGTGCTCGCCACCGGCGGGGGCGCCTTCATCAACCCGAACACGCGCGCGCTGATGAAGGAGCAGGCGATTACGATCTGGCTGCGCGCGCCGCTCGACGTGCTGATGAAGCGCGTGGCCAAGCGCGATCACCGCCCGCTGTTGAAGGAAGACGATCCCGAAGCGGTGATGCAGCGGCTGATGGACGAACGCTATCCGATCTACGCCGAAGCCGATCTCACCGTCGACACCGCGCACGGCCCGCACAACACCGCCGTCGCCGCGATCCTCGACGCGCTGCGGGAGTATTTGGGCAAGCAAGCATGAGCGTGGCGAGAACAAACGCACCCCTCCCCCCTTGCGGGGGAGGGGCAGGGGAGGGGGGGCGAACGACCGGGCGCGACGCTAGCAGGTTGGAGCGCGCGGCTCCTGCCGCGCCTTTTCTCATCGCAGTGAAAAGATGCGGGCCAGGAGGCCCGCGCTCCAACTTTCCAACATCGCGCGCTATCCATCGCCCCCCACCCCCTGCCCCCGCCCCGCAGGGGAGAGGGGGAGTCACATGACATCCACCATCCACATCGATCTCGCCGAGCGCTCGTACAACATCCATGTCGGGGCGGGGCTCTTGGCGCGCGCGGGCGACCTGATCGCGCCGTTCGCGCCGTCGCGGCGCGTGTTCGTCGTCACCGACAAGACGGTCGCCAAGCATCACGGCGCAGCGCTTGAAGCGGCGCTGCAAAGCGCCGGCCTCGAACTGGTGAAGCTGGTCAAGCTGAAGCCCGGCGAAGATGCGAAGAGCTACAAGGGTCTGCAGGAGGTTCTCGGCAAGCTGCTCGGCGCCGGCATCGGCCGGCGCGATCTCGTCATCGCCTTTGGCGGCGGCGTGATCGGCGATCTCGCCGGCTTTGCCGCCGGCATCGTCAAGCGCGGCGTCGATTTCGTGCAGATTCCGACGACGCTGCTGGCGCAAGTGGATTCCAGCGTCGGCGGCAAGACCGCGATCGACACGCCCGAAGGCAAGAACCTGGTCGGCCTTATCAACCAGCCGCGCCTCGTGCTCGCCGATACGGACGTGCTGACAACCCTGCCAAAGCGCGAACTCTGCGCCGGCTACGCCGAGATCGTGAAGATCGGCCTCATCTGCGAGGCCAGCTTCTTCGCCTGGTGCGAACAGAACGCGCGCGCGCTGCTTGCCGGCGAAACCGAGCCGTTGAAGCACGCCATCTCCCACGCCATCGCCTTCAAAGCGCGCGTGGTCGAACAGGACGAGCGCGAGGAGAAGGACATCCGCGCGCTCTTGAATCTCGGCCACACTTTCGCGCACGCGCTGGAGGCGCATGCCGGCTATTCGGGCGAGCTGAAGCACGGCGAGGCCGTCGCCGCCGGCATCGCGCTCGCGTTCCAGCTGTCCGCCGCGCTCGGCTATTGCAGCGAGGCTGACGCGCGCCGCGTGCGCGCGCATCTGAAAGCCTGCGGCTTCGTCACCGATCTGCGCCAGCTTGCCGGCGGGCCCTACGACGCAGACAAGCTCATGAGCCTCATGGCGTCCGACAAAAAGGCGGACGCCGGCCAGCTCACCCTCATCCTCGCCCGCGCCCCCGGCCGCGCCTTCGTCGAACGCGAAGCGCCCGCAGACGTCGTGCGCGAACTCCTGCAAACAGAAACCCAATGACCACAGCCCTTTTCGTCGCCATCGCCGTCATCGGCGTGCTCATCTTGCTCAACGCCTTCTTCTCCGCCGCGGAGACCGCGCTCACCGGCGCCTCGCGCGGGCGCATGGCGACGCTGGAGCGCGAGGGCGACCGGCTCGCCGCCAAGGTCAACAAGCTCAACGAAAACCGCGAGCGCATGATCGGCGCGGTGCTGCTGGGCGCAAACCTGGTGCAGATCGCCGCCTCGGCCATCTCCACCTCGATTTTCGGCACGCTCTATGGCGAGTACGCCCCGCTCATCACCACGCTGGTGCTGACCCCGCTCTTGCTCATCTTCGGCGAGGTGGGCCCGAAGACCTACGCCATCACCAGCGCCGACAAGATCGCGCGCTGGGTCGCCATTCCGGTGCAATGGATGGTGCGCATCCTCTCGCCGGTGGTCGCCGCCGTGCAGTGGATCGTCAACAACGGTTTGAAGCTCTTCGGCGTGCGCGTCGATGAAAGCATCGACGTGCTCACGGCCGCGCGCGCGGAAATCTCCGGCGCCATCGAGATGCACGCCGAGGAGGGGGGCGTGGAAGCCGAGACGCGTCACCGCTTGATCGGCGCGCTCGATCTTTCCGAACTCGAAGTCGCCGACGTGATGATCCACAGGAAGAACATCAAGTCGCTCGATATCGACCTGCCGCCGCGCGAAATCCTCGCCCAGGCGATGGCCTCGTCGCACACGCGCCTGCCGCTCTGGCAGAACGATCCCGACAACATCGTCGGCTTCCTGCACGCGCGCGATCTCTTGCGCGCGGTCTCCGAGCACGGCCGCGACGGCTTCAACATCCGCGACGTGATGCGCAATCCCTGGTTCACGCCGATGACGACGAGCGCCGAAGATCAGCTCGCCGAATTCCTGCGCCGGCGCGAGCATTTCGCGCTGGTGGTGGACGAATACGGCGCGCTGATGGGCCTCGTCACGCTGGAGGACATTCTCGAAGAGATCGTCGGCGACATCAAAGACGAGTACGACATCGCCGTCACCGGCGTGCGCCCGCAGCCCGATGGCAGCGTCAATGTCGATGGCGCCGTGCCGATCCGCGACTTGAACCGGGTGATGAACTGGGACCTGCCCGACGAAGAAGCCGTCACCGTCGCCGGTCTGGTGATCCACGAAGCCCAAGCCATCCCCGAGCCCGGCCAGCGCTTCGCCTTTCACGGCTATCGCTTCCAGGTGCTTCGCCGCCAACGCAACCAGCTGACCGCGCTGCGCGTGGAGCGCGAGGCGACGGAGGATTTGGCGGGGGGCTAGGGGCAGGAGAGGAGGCGCGAGGCCCCTAAAGGGACCTCGCTTCTCCGCTATGACCTCCGGTTACGCTCTTCGGAAAGCGCGCGCCGAAATTCATTCACCGCGAACTCATGCGAAGATGGATTCTTCGATATCTTTTGCGGGTCCCATTTTCCCATATCCAGCACGAGAGCGTAGGTGCCGGCTATCGTCTTCAAATTGCGTTTGACGAACTTTGCTGGATCATCCACGGCCCAAACAACACGCCCATTCTTGACTTCCATTATTCCTTTCAGGCCGTAGATCAGCGGCATGATCAACCCTTCGGGGTAGTTGTAGTTGACCGGCTGACGCATGAATGGCGTGCGAGGTTGCGTAGTGGTATAGCCCGACACATCTTTGCCCGCCGCTTTCGCCGCCTTGCGGCGCTCAGGCTCGTACAGTTTGACAATGGGTTTCGAACCGAAGCGCCAGCCGTTTTGATTAAAGGCATCTGGGAACTCCTTGTAGATAAGATCGTAAAGATCCGGGAGATCCGCGAGGATTTTGAAGGCACTTTCCACGCCACGATGTTGGAGCAGGTGACGGGAATTGTCCTGCAACTCCGTGACCTCGTCATCCTCCATGAGCTCATCAAATTTCGCCGAACACTCGCCCTTGTTCCGATAGATGTTCTGAGGTGTTACGCTGATATCTAACGGAAGCTGATCCTCTTCGTTGAGCAAATTCAAGGGAATCCAAGCCAGCGAGATCAGATCGCGAATTTTGATCGGACGCTTCTCAGTGTCATCTTCCCATGTGTTTGGTCGCCACTCGACGCGATGCGCAAAAGTCTCGGGCACATGTGCGCGAATAGCGTCGTAAAAGCCGCGCTTGTTTGCCTTCGCTTCTTGCGTGAGCTGCGCGTTGTTATTCCGTGCGGCGCAGATGTCTAAAAGCGACAGTACAAAACCTTCCACGGTCTCTTCGTCGTCGTTCGTCGGGACAAGCAACTCGACAGGTACGCGGAAATTCAGCTCGTCGCGGATGGCTGAGATGGCTTCGCGGTGTTCCTCCCACGCCGCCTTCATCTGGTCCCAGAATTTGATCTTCTTCCATTCCGCCTCATCCATTACTTGGCTCAGGATGTGGAGGCCGATGGCGAGCATGTTGTGTCCACCATCGAGAATTCCCTCGATGGAGCGATCGCCGAACGTCAACGAGTAGCGGTTGCGTTGAAGCGCCTCGTAGCTCGACGTTCCGAGCAATATGCCTTTGGATTTGTAGTGAAAAAGCTCAGGGTTCTCTTCGAGGCTGCCTAGAATGTCGGCGACAACGGCGTTGTACTTGGCTGACCGGGGATTGGCGTCCAGGCCTACTTGGTCGAAAAGGGGAAGCAGGTTGCGCGCTTCGACAAAGCCGACCACACGCTGGATAACCTCGTCTTCTCCGACATTGGCCGGTTGAACGGCGCCGTCGGCGAAGCGGATAATGATGTTTTGAGATTCCATAATCGTTCCTTCTCAGGTTGAAGGAACGGATCTGGTTTTATCGGGTCCGTGACCCGCCACGAAATCGCTGTCCTTTCGGACTCTGAAAACGCCGCTCACCCATCCGGGGAAGCCTCAACCAGAGCCGATCCTCGACTCTTAAAAGGCGTCCTCCGGACGCCCGCCGGAAGAATGGTGATTCGTTTTCTCACCGTCAAGTAGGGCTCAAGAGCATTTGGCGCTTGGCGCGCACGAGGCGCATCGATCCTGCGGGCCCTATGCCTCCATCGCTGCGCTGGGGAAGGTGCGTCTTGTACAAGAGCGAGCTTCGCCCCACCCCTTAATCCCCTCCCCTCAAGGGGAGGGGGGAAAGCGCGGCGCCTGGCGGCTTCAGCCGGCCCATGAACGCGAAAGCCACCGCGCCCAGGCAAAACAAGATAGCGCCGGCGATAAGCGCTGCGTCGTAGGAGCCGGTCGCGTCGTGCACTTCGCCGAACAGGATGAGCGCGATCGCGGTGGAGAGCGCGCCAGCCATGGCGATCACGCCATAGATCGCGCCGTAATGCTTGAGGCCGAAATTGCGTGAGATGAAATACGCGAAGAGGTCGACTTCGGCGCCTTGCTGCATGCCGATGAGGCCCACCGCGAGCGCGGCCAGCGCAAACGAGGGCGCAGGGCTCATCAGGATGGCGATGCCGAGCGCGGGCACGAGCGTGGTCGCCGCGCCCACCAGCGGCGCGGGCAGGCGGTCGAGCGCGATGCCGGTGATGACGCGTCCGATCAGCAGCCCGGCGGCGTAGATCGACATCACCGCGGCGACTTCGCCGTCGCCAAGGCCAAGGTCGCCCACCAGCGGGGCCAATTGTCCGAGCACGCCCGAGCCTGGAATGTTGATGCAGGCGATCGCCGCCACCAGCAGCCAGAAGCGCGCCTGGCGCAGCGCGTCGCGCAGCGTCACGTCCGGCACGCGCAGCGCCGGGACGTCGATCTCGTCGGCGGCGTCGAGAATGCGCTCGCGCGCGCGGCCGATCAGCACCAGCGCCAGCGGCATGCCGACAAGGCCCGTCAGCACAGCCATGGCGAAAAAGCCGGCGCGCCAGCCGCCTTCGCCGATCACGTGCGCCAGCAGCGGCGGCGCCAGCATGGCCGCGATGGAGGTGCCGGCGGTGGCAAGGCCGAGCGCCAAGCCGCGCTGGCGCGCGAAGGTGGCGATCACTGGCCGGGTCCAGACGATGGCGGCGGTGCCGCCGCCGAATATGCCGCCGACCACCATCAGCGCGAGGTAGTACCAATAGGCGTTGGGCATGAACCCGACCGCCACATAAGCGGACGCCAAACCGAGTGCGCAGACGATGGCGACGCGGCGAAAGCCGAAGCGGTCGGTGAAGCGCCCGATCAGCGGCAGCGCTATGGCGCCGGTGACGAAAGAGACCATGCCGCCGAGCGCGAGATCGCCGCGCGTCCAGCCGAACGCTTCGGTCACCGGCGCGATGAAGATGGACGACACATAGATGTAGAGCGCAACGCCGGTGCCCATGCCGGTCGCCGCGCCCGCCACCACCGGCCAGCCCCCGCGCCATTCGGCAGCTGGCGCGACCGGCGCACGCACGTGTGGAGCTGTGTCGAAAGTCAAGCGCGCCTCTGTCCCATCGTGCGTGTGCGCGTCCAACAGGCGGCCGTTGGCGGGCGCAGTCAAGCGCGAGATGACGTATCAGGCGGCTGCGCGCGCAGCTTTCGTCTTAGTGATAAGCCCGTTTTCGAACGCGAGCCCCTCGCACTCTTCCGGCGCGGCCTCGCCCTCGCCGAGCACGATGGCGCCGCCCGGTGCGAGCGCGTCGGCGACGCGCAGCACGATGGCGCGTCGGGTTTCGGAATCGAAGCTGCCCAGGACGTGACAGAGCAGGATCAGATCGAATTGTCCGAGCGCGCCCGGATGCTGCAGCAGATTATGCGTGCTGAACGCGACCGCGGCGCGCATGCGATCGCAGATGCGCCAGAGATCGCCGGCTCTCTCGAAGTGTGCGATGAGCTTGCGGATGGGCAGGCCGCGCTGCACTTCGAACTGCGTGTACAAGCCCGCGCGCGCCTTCTCGATCAGCCGCTCGGAAAAATCCGTAGCGACGATCTCGCACGCCGGATTGAGGCCCTGTCCGCGCAATTCCTCGATCAGCATCGCGATCGAGTAGGCCTCTTGTCCGGTCGAGCACGCCGCCGACCAGATGCGAATGCGCTCGTGCCCGCGCCGCTGCAGCGCCGCCGGGATAAGATCGGCGCGGAGCTTCTGAAACACCGCGCGGTCGCGAAAAAAGCGCGTCTCACTTTGTGCGAGAAAATCCGTGACCGCATTCCACATCGCGCCATCGGCGCGGATGCGCGCGGCCGCGACCAGTTCGTGCACGCTGGCGAAACCTTCGCGCCGCGCCAGCGGCGCCAGCCGCATCGCGATAGCGCCGCCCATCTCGCGCGTCAGCACCGCGCCCGAGCGGGTCTTCACTTCGCGGGCGATCAGCGCAACTTCGGCCTCGTTCAGCATCAAAGCAGGCCCGCCTCGGCGAACTTGGATTGCAGGATGTCGCCGTCGAACGGCTTCATCATGTATTCGTCGGCGCCGGCCTTCAGCGCCTCGGCGATTTTCTCAACGTCGTTTTCGGTGGTGCAGAAGACGACAACCGGCTTGTCGCCTCCGGGCTCCTGGCGCAATTGTTTCAGGAAATCGATGCCGCTCATCACCGGCATGGTCCAGTCGAGCAGGATCGCGTCCGGCATCTGGCGGCGGCAGGCTTGCAGCGCCTCCAGGCCGTCGGCCGCCTCCTCGATCTCGAAGCGAATGTCTTCAAGAATGCGGCGCGCGACCTTGCGGATCACGCGGCTGTCGTCGACGACGAGACAGCGTCTCATGGGCGAACTCCGTCGGAATCGATACGACAGTGCGGAACGGCGGTTAATGCGCTGTTTACGCCCGTGCGCCTTCATCGCTCTTCGACACGCTCGAAGTGGCGCGAATTCAGACGCCGGAAATAAGGAAACTGCGTCAGCCTGAGCCGGCCGAAGGCCGACGCGGCGCCGGTTTAGAGCTTGAATGCGTCCGACCGGGCAATCAGCTCGACCTTCTCCTCGCCCTCGCGCGCCGACAATTCCACCCCGCCTTGGCGCGCGAGCAGCGCCGTCAGCGTGGGCTGGATCGTATGACCGGAAAGCGCTTCGTCCGTCGCCGCCCCCGCAAGCGCGGCGCCTGTCGCTTCGCGCAGCTTCGCGCGCGGACCTTTCGCAATCACAATGACCTCGCCGCCCTCGCCATGCTTCTCAGCTGTCACCTCCACAGTGCCGCCGCGCGGCAAACATTCGTTGGCGATCAGCAACAAGTTGACGATCACCCGCACCGCCGGGCGCGGCATGGCGACGGCTGGCGCGTTCCAGATGAGGTCCGGCTTGAGCACCGAATAAAGCTTGTCGGCCACGGCATGGCCTTCCTCCAGTGTGGACTCGCCCTGCGCTGTCGCGCCCGCCATCGCAAAGCGGAAGAATTCCAGCTTGGCCCAAGCCTTGCCGACGCCGTGATCGAGCAACGAGAGCGCATCGGGATCGAGCTTGCCCTCGCCGGTCTTGATCATCTCCAGGCCCTGGATGATCGCACTCATCGGCTCGACCATATCGTGGCAGATGCGCGAGGCGACAAGCGCCGTCAGCTTCGTGTTCTCGATCATCGCGCGCTCCGGTGTCGGGGAAGCGATGAGCATAGATGATTCGCGCGCCACAGGGGGTTCAAAGCGGCGCAGAAAAGGTCCATCTGCGACGGATGAGCGCGAGCCGAGGGCGTTGAGATGGCATTGGAATCCGACGGCGGGCTAGGGCTCGGGCATGCCGTGGCGCTGCTTGGCGCCGCCGTGATCGCCGCGCCGCTGTTTCGCCGGCTCGGGCTCGGTTCGGTCCTCGGCTACCTCGCCGCCGGCGTCATTATCGGCCCTTGGGGCATCGGTCAGCTCGGCTGGGGCTTATTCACCGACCCGGAAAGCATCCTGCACGTCGCCGAATTCGGCGTCGTCATGTTCCTCTTCATTATCGGCCTGGAAATGCGCCCGGCGAAGCTTTGGGCGCTACGGCGCGAAATCTTCGGGCTCGGGCTGACGCAAGTGCTGGTCTGCAGCGCGCTGCTCTCGCTGATCGGCATCGCTGCGGGTCTGCCCTGGACGGCGGCCGTCATCGCCGCGTCCGGCTTCGTGCTTTCCTCCACGGCGGTGATCATGAAAACGCTCGACGATGCCGGCGAGACGGCGGCCCCCTCCGGACAGCGCGCCATCTCCATCCTGCTGCTCGAAGACATCATGATCGTGCCGTTGCTGGCCTTCGTCGCTGTGCTTGCGGCGATGAGCGGGGAGGTGGTCGAAAGCGCCCGGCCGGCCTGGCAAAGCGTGGCGATCGCGATCGTGTCTGTCGCCGCAGTATTCGCGGCCGGGCGCTGGCTGCTCAATCCCATGTTTGCGCTCCTGGCGCGGTTCGGCGCGCGCGAAGTGATGACGGCGGCGGCTCTGCTGGTGGTTCTCGGCGCGGCCCTCTTCATGGATTGGGGCGGGCTTTCGATGGCGATGGGCGCCTTTCTGGCCGGCGTGCTGCTTTCTGAATCCACCTTCCGCCATCAACTCGAAGCCGACATCGAACCCTTCCGCGGCATTCTCCTGGCGCTTTTCTTTATCAGCGTCGGCATGTCGCTGGATCTAGGAACGATCGTTTCCGACTGGCGGCTCATAACCGCCGGCGTCGCGGCGTACATGATCGTGAAAGCGATCGGCATTTACGGCGTGGCCCGGCTGTTCAAGGCGGATCGCCGCGAAGCGATGCAACGCGCGGCGCTGTTCGCCCAAGGCGGAGAATTCGCTTTCGTGCTGTTCGGCGCAGCCGTGGCGGTTGGCGTCTTCGATCCGCGCTACGCCGCGGCGGCGACCGCCATCGTCATCATTTCGATGGCGCTGACGCCGCTCGTTGTGCTGGGGATTAACCGTCTCTTGCCCGGACGCGAAGTCCCGCGCGACGGCGTGGAGGATGCGCGAGACCTGCAGGGCCGGGTGCTGTTCATCGGGTTTGGCCGGTTCGGGCAGGTGGTCAGCCAGTCCTTGCTCGCCCGCGGCGTCGACGTCGCACTGATCGAAACCGACGTCGAGATGATCCAGGCCGCCGCCAATTTCGGCTTCAAGGTCTATTATGGCGACGGCACACGCCTCGACGTGTTGCGCGCATCGGGTGCGGAAAGCGCCGAAGCGATACTGGTCTGCGTCGACAAGCCCGAGGCCGCCGATCGCATCGTCGCGCTAGTGAAAGCCGAATTTCCGCACGCCAAAGTGTTCGTGCGCGCTTTCGACCGCGGTCATTCGCTCCGCCTGGTGAAAGCGGGCGCGGATTATCAGATCCGCGAAGTGTTCGAATCGGCGCTTGCGTTCAGCGGCGCCGTACTGCGCCAGCTTGATTTTTCCGACATCGAGATCGCCGAAACGTTGGAAGACGTGCGCGCGCGCGATGCAGCGCGCTTCGACATACAGCTGACCGGAGGTTTGGAAGCGGGCAAAGCTCTGATCCGCAATAACACGGTGACTCCGCAACCGACGCCGCTCACTTCGCCCCGCCGCGAAGCGAAGGCGCTCAACGAAGAAGCAGCCGGCATTATCGAAGAAGAAGCGGAACAGGCTTGACGCGGCGGCGCCTGTGCGACAGCTCCGAAAAGCCTGCTAAGTTGCGGTAGGGAGGACGCATGCGCACCGTTGCATCTTTTTTGCTCTTGCTGTGCGCAGCCTGCGCCACCGCCTCGCCTCAGGGCGCTCGGCCGGCCATTGATGTCGCCGCCGAGCGCTGGGTGCGCATGGCGCTGGAGATTGACACGCACGAGGAAGGCTATGTCGACGCCTATTTCGGCCCGGAATCCTGGCGCGACGAGGCGGGACAGAATCCCCGCTCGGTTGCCGAGCTGGCGGCCGCCGCCCACGAGCTGGCGGCGGATCTGCGCGCCGTCATCACCAGCGATGCTGATCCGGAATCGGCGCGCCGCGCGCGCTATTTGCACGAACAGGTCGAAAGCGCCGTTTTTCGCCTTGGCATGATCGAGGGGATGCGAGCGCCATTCCGCGAAGAAGCAGAGGCTTTGTTCGCGATGCCGATCCTGGTTCAGCCGCTGGAAAGTTATGATGCGGCGCTCGCGCGCATCGAGGCGCTATTGCCGGGCGAGGGCTCGCTCGCCGAACGCATGACGGCCTTTCGTGCGCGCTCGGAAATCCCCGCGGATCGCGTCAGCGCGGTGGTGGAGCGCGCCATAGCTGAGTGCCGCGCGCGCACCGCCGCTCATCTCGATCTCCCGGCGAACGAAAGTTTTCGCATTGAGTTCGTTAGCGGCGAAAGCTGGGGCGCGTACAATTGGTATCAGGGCGGCAATCAAAGCCTCATCCAGGTGAACATGGATCGCCCGTTGCAGATCGGCAGCGCGCTTGGGTTCGGCTGTCATGAGGGTTATCCGGGCCATCATCTGCAGGGCATCTATAACGAGCGCAATTACGAAGAGCGCGGCTGGGTCGAATATTCAGTCATGCCGCTCTACGCGCCGGTCAGCCCGCTGAATGAAGGCGCCGGCAATTACGGCGTAGCGCTTGCTTTTCCTGGGCCGCAGCGCCTCGCGTTCGAACGCGACGTGCTTTATCCGCTCGCCGGTCTCGATCCCCAGATCGCGGTCGAGACGGCCGCCATGCGCGAGGCGATCGACAGCCTGTCCGGCATCGGCGTGACTATCGCCGCGCTCTATCTTGATGGTGAAATCGGGCGCGATCGGGCGCTGGAGCTGAAACAGCGCTATCAACTCATGTCGCCGCAAGCCGCCGAACAGAGCCTTCGCTTCGTCGAGCATTACCGCGCCTATGTCATCAATTACGATCTGGGCGAAGCCCTGGTGCGGAATTACGTAGAGCGCGAGGGCGAAACGCCAGCCGAGCGCTGGGCCGCCTTCGAACGCCTGATGACCCAACCGACCTTGCCTCTGGATCTCAGCCCATGACGCCGAATTTCCGCATGATCGAAACCAATGGCGTGAGTTTGCGGGCCGCTGTTGAGGGAGAGGGGCCGCTCATCGTTATGGTGCACGGCTTTCCCGAGAGCTGGTATTCATGGCGTCATCAGCTGGCGCCGCTCGCTGCGGCCGGCTTTACGGCATGTGCGATCGACGTGCGCGGCTATGGCGGCTCGGACAAGCCGCACGCCGTCGAAGCCTACGCCATGAAGGAAATGTGCGCCGACGTGGCGGGCGTGATCGATGCGCTGTCGCCGGACGCGCCAGCTGTGCTGATGGGCCACGATTGGGGCGCGCCGATCGTCTGGCACACGGCCGTGCTGCATCCGGACAAGGTTCGTGCGGTCGCCGGCCTTTCGGTGCCGTATTTCGGCCAACCGCCGGCGCCCGTCACGCAGATCATCAAGGCGATGTACACCGACCAGGGAAAGTTCTTCTATCAGGCCTACTTCCAGGACGAAGGCGTCGCGGAGGCGGCGTTCGAGGCCGACGTGCGCGGCGGACTGCGCAAGCTTTATTACGCCGGAAGCGGCGATTCCGAAGCCTACTGGGGAGCGGCCGACAAAAAGCACGGCGATCCGCTACTGGACGGCTTGCCCGATCCCGATCCTTTTCCGGCGTGGCTCACGGAAAGGGACATTGACTATTTCGTGGGCGAATTCGAGCAATCCGGCTTTCGCGGCCCGCTCAACCGCTATCGCAATTTCGAGCGCGACTGGGCGTACATGAACACGATAGCGGACCGCGTCATCCATCAACCGACCGTGTTCATCGTTGGCGAACGCGATCTGGTGTTGCGCATGTTCGGCGGCGACGCCACCGCGGCGGTGGAGCGCATGCGGGAGAACACCAGCGATTTCCGTGGCGCTCACGTGATTCCAGGGATCGGTCACTGGACGCAGCAAGAAGCGCCGGATCAGACGACGGGTCTGCTGATCGACTGGCTGGCCACTATATAGCGGAACCGAACAGTCTTTCCGGATTTCTCGGATAGCCCGTCCGTTGCCTTGTCGGCGTTGGATTGCCACATATTAGGCAGGAATTTCTCTTGTTTGGAAGGAGCCCAGCCATGCCGACGACGCGCCTCGATTTGCCCGACAATACGCGAAAATCCATGGTGGCGCTTTTGAATGCGCGCCTTGCAGACACGATCGATTTGCGTCTGGCGCTGAAACAAGCGCACTGGAACGTGAAAGGTCCGAATTTCATTTCCCTGCACGAAATGTTCGACGAAATGCATGGGAGGATGATCACGTTCGTCGATGAAATCGCCGAGCGCGCCGTCAGCTTGGGCGGGCAGGCGCTGGGCACGACCCAAAACGTCGCGCAGGGCTCGAAGCTTGCGGCCTATCCGCCGGAGATCGTCGACGAACGCGCCCATATCGAAGCCTTGGCTGAGCGTTTTGCGACATTGGCGAAGCTGACGCGCCAAGCGATCGACGCGGCGGACGAAGCCGGCGACAAGGATACCGCCGACCTGTTCACCGGCGTTTCTAAACAGCTGGACATGGATCTGTGGTTCCTCGAGGCGCATCTGCACTGATGCGCTTGGCTTGCCTCATCGCAGCAGTTGCGCTCGCCGCGTGCGCGCCCGACGCGCCGCCGCCAGCCGAGCCGCAAACGCCGGCTGGCCAAGCGGCGCCGGGCGCTACGCCGGACGTCGCCACGCAACTCGGTCTTTCCTGGCAAGGGTCGGCCGACGGCGCGGAGCTCACATTGCGGGACGCCGATGGCAGCCCGTTGCTCGCACTTTCGTGCGCGAACCGAACCATGACGGCGGTCGCGCCGAGCTTTGAGGAGATCGCCAGCGAAGAGCGCTTCTCGCTCGGCGCGGACGACCAGGTGTTCATCCTGGTCGCGCAGCTTGGTCAGGCGGATGGCGTGCGCGCCGAAGGCCAACCGGCGGATTATTTCCTGGATCATCTTCCGCGCGCCACTGAGGTCCACGCCAATTATGGAGCACAAAATCTCGGGCCGCATATCCCGCCGTCGCCGGATCAGGCGCGCGCGTTCGCCGAGGCCTGCCGGCGCTAGAGCGCGCGCGCGATCTCGGTGATGACGTCGTAAGCGCCCATCACGTCAGCTTCCGTGGTCTCGAACTGGCCCGCCTGAAAGCGGATGACGACCGCCCCGTCGAGGCGGGTATGTGTGAGATAAATGCGTCCGTCCGCATTTATCGCTTCCAGCAGTCTGAGGTTCAGCGCATCGATCTCCGCGGCGCCATGCGGCGCATAACGAAATGAAAAAAGCGAGAGCGAGGGCTCTGACGCGATCTCGAAGCCTGGCGTCACACGCAGCTTCTCGCACAACGCGCGCGACCAGGCGATATGGTCGCGAATCATCGCACGCAGGCCATCGAGGCCATAAGCGCGGAGCACAAACCAGAGCTTCAGCGCGCGGAAGCGGCGCCCCAGCGTCAAGCTCCATTCGCTGTAATTGATTACATGCTCTTGACCGGGCGTGTGCAGATAGTCCGGCCGCGCCGCCAGCGTGCGCACCAGCGCAGCGGGATCGCGAACGTAGAGCAGGCTGCAATCGAACTGCGCGCCGAGCCATTTGTGCGGGTTGATGACGACGCTGTCGGCCTGCTCGACGCCGGCCCAGGCGCTGCGCAATTCAGGGCAGATCATGGCCGCCCCGGCCCACGCGGCGTCAACGTGCAGGAATAAGCCAAGCTCGCGCGCCACGTTCGCCAGCTCGGCGACAGGATCGATGGCGCCGACGCCGGTGGCGCCGACATTGGCGATGATTCCGGCCGGCTTCATCCCAGCGTCGAGATCGGCTGCGATCAGGGCGCGCAGGGCGGCTGCATCGGCGCCGCGCGCCGCGCCTTTGGTTGGGATGGCGACGAGATTGTCGCCGCCGATGCCGGAGAACCATAAAGCGCGATTGATTGAGGAATGTGCTTCGGCAGAGCAATAGACGCGCAGGCGCGGGGCGCCGGAAAGGCCTTCCGTGTTGCCGCGCCAGCCGAGGGCGCGCTCGCGCATCACCAGCACGGCGCAGAGCGTGGCGATGGACGCGGTGTCGTGAATTGCGCCAGAGAATGTCTCGGGCAAGCCCAGCGCCTGGCGCATCCAATCGCAGACGACGGTCTCAAGTTCAGTGGCGGCGGGCGAGGTTTGCCAGAGCATGCACTGCGCGGCGAGCGCGTTCGCCAGATGCTCGGCGATGACGGACGCCGGTGCGGAGTTTCCAGGGAAGTAGGCGAAGAAACGGGGATGCTGCCAGTGCGTCATGCCCGGCGCGATAAGCCGTTCGAAGTCGGCGAAGATTTCGGCGAACGCGTCGGCCGTCTCCGGCGGCGAAGGCTTGAGCTGCGCGGCGATCTCGCCCGGCTTCACCGGCGGCCGCACCGGCAGCTCACGCAGCCGCGCCCGATAATCCATGCCCCATTCAGCGGCCTTCACGGCCCATGCGCGCCAATCCGTCATGCTCGTTCTTATGGACCCCCGGCGTCCCGCCGGCATCCATTTTCAAAGCGCTGCATGCGACTGTCGTCGGTGCCTACGGATTATCCTGCACTTCGACGTCCGGGCGATCGTCGCCTGGAGAAATCTCGTCGTGCCAGCGCCCGCGCGCGTCTTCCCACGAGATGCCGACCGTCTCGCCCGGCCGCATTTGCTCCAGCGCAGCGCGACGGGCGGCGTTGTAAGCGGACTCGTGCGTCAGGAACGATTGCGAGATCGTATCACCCAGCCGGAATGCCCAGCCCCCGTCATGCTCGATGATTTCGTAGGTGATCTTGGTCATCGCGCGTTTCTCGCCTCCTCTCCATAAACTGACTCAAGCTGGCTAGGTTTCAAGCGGCAAGTGTCGCAATGGACGGGCCATCGGCTAGATTTGCGCGCGCGCCTTGACTAAGCTCAAACAAGCGATGCGGTCTCTGTGCTTAGGCTGGCGAGGAGGCGCTTCATGGTTTCTGCAAGTGTTTCGCAACGGCGTGTTGAAGTGTGGGACGTCCCCACGCGACTGTTTCACTGGACTCTGCTGCTGCTCATCCTCGTGGCCTGGTTCACGGGGGAGGAAGAAGGCATTGCCGCGCAAGTCCACATGCTGGCCGGCGAAATCATCGCCGGCATGTTGGTGTTCCGACTTGTGTGGGGTTTCGTCGGCGGCGAACACGCGCGTTTCGCCGACTTCGCCGCCGGGCCCACTGCGATCATCGGGCATATCCGCGACCTTTTCTCGCCCGAGCCGAAACGTCATCTCGGCCACAATCCGCTCGGCGGCCTTGCCGTATTCTTGTTGCTGCTGACGACCGGATTCATCGTTGTCACCGGCCTATTCAGCGGCGAAGAGGGAATGCGCGGACCGCTCTCGGGCTATGGCCCCGACTTGAGCGAGGTCCATGAGGCGGCGTTCCGCGTGCTCCAGGCGCTGGTTGTCATCCACATTGTTGGCGTGATCGTAGAAACCTGGAAGTCGCGAGATTCCCTGGCGCCGGCGATGATCAGAGGCTGGAAGCTGCGTGGGGCGGAAGAGCCGGCAAAAGATGCCAAGCGCGCCACCTCCGCCGCACTCCTCATGGCGGTGGCGCTCGGTGTTGCGACAACGGCGACCTTGGTTTGGCTGACCACGGCGGCGCCACAGGCAGGTGAACACTACAATTGGGACGGCTAGGCTCAATCGCGATCACAGGCGCTCCGGGGCCATTGTTCGGCGCGGCCGCCTAGAACGCCGACTGCTCGATCTGCTTCTTCAGCTCCTTCTTGACGATCTTGCCGTTAGCGTTGCGGGGCAGCGTCTCGGGCCAGAAGATGACTTCGACCGGCACTTTAAAGGCAGCAAGCTTCTGCGCGACGTGGTGTCGGAGGTCTTCGCTGGTCGCGCTCAAGCCGGGCTTGAGGTGCACAACGGCGATCGGCTCTTCACCCAATGTCGGGTGCGGCTTGCCGATGACGGCGGCGTCCATGACGGCGGGGTGATCGTAGAGGGCGTTCTCGACCTCGACGCAGTAGATGTTCTCGCCGCCGCGGATCAGCATGTCCTTGGCGCGGTCGACGATATAGATGAATCCTTCTTCGTCGATCTTGGCGAGATCGCCGGTCTTGATCCAACCGTCGATGAACGTCTCGGCTGTCGCTTCCGGCTTATTCCAGTAGCCGCGCACGACGATCGGACCTTTGTACCACAGTTCGCCGACTTCGCCGCGCGGCAGCTCCTTGTTGTTTTCACCCACGATCTTCGCTTCACCGGTCGGCGCGGGAACGCCGGTGGAGGAGGGCTTGCGTTCGTAGTCCTCGGCGACGTTGGAAACCGCGGTGGCGGAGGTTTCGGTCATGCCCCAGCCTTGGCTTGGCGTGGACTTCGGAAAACGCGCCTTGATCCGTTTTACCAATTCAGGCGCCGCCGGTGCGCCGCCATAGGCGACGCCCTCGATCGAGGAGAGATCGTACTCATCGACACGCGGATGTTCGATGATCTGCCAGGCGATGGTCGGCACGCCGCCGAAATGGGTGATGCGCTCCCTCTCGATCAGCGGCAGCGCCACGTCGGCGTCGAACCTGCGCTGCATAACAAGTTTATCCCCGCGCATAAGCGCCGGAATCATGATCGCAAAGCACCCCGTAGCGTGGAAAAACGGTACGGAAATGAGGAAGGACTTTTGCGGCAGCGACGGATCGGGCTGCGGCGGCGCCTCGCCGCGACGCAGAAACGCGCGCGCCTGCGCCGCCGCGCCGTTCCAGATATTGGAGATGATGTTACGGTGCGAGGTGACCGCGCCCTTGGGCTTTCCCGTCGTGCCGGATGTATAGAAAATCGTCACATCGTCGTCGGGCCCCCGGCTCGGGAATTCTTCTAGGCTTGTCACAGCCGGTAGGCTTGCCCAGTCATTCACGCCGCCGATCACGCCTTCGAGCCGCTCAACTTGGGGATCGGCGTTCTCTTCAGGTAAGCGAGAGACATAGACCTTCTTGATGTCCGAGCACTTCGGCAAGTGTTCGCGCACACGCTCATAGCGCTCCGCATCTACGATCAGGATGGAGGCGCCGGAGTCGGCCAGTCCGTATTCGAGTTCGGGTCCGGTCCACCAGGCGTTGAGCGGCGTGACGATCGCGCCCGCCAGAACGCCTGCCCAGAATGCGACTGGCCACTCGGGCAGGTTGCGCGCAACGATGGCGATGCGGTCGCCGGGTTTGAGGCCGTCCGCGATCAGCTGACGCGCGAGCTTCGCTGCGGCAGAGCGGGTTGCGCCGATAGTCGCCCGCTCATTCTCGAACACCAAATGATCGCGCGCAGAGAAGAGCGCAGAGAGCGCAAAGATGGCGTTCAGCGTCGGCGGGGCCGCTTTCCAGACCTTCAGTTTGACGCCGCGCACCTCGGCCTCGCCGAGCTCAAGCAGCGTTCCCGGCTGGGTCATCAGAGCATGCGCTTGCTCGATGGACATGGCCGGAAAGCCGGGCTCGGCAGCGGCTTCGCTCATCAAGGGTCCTCCCGCGCGCGGGGGTAAAGGCGCCGCGCGCGTCATTTTTGTTGAAAGGCTGTTGAAACACGCCGGTGCAGCGGTCGCAACCGTGCCGCTGACAGAACTTTGCCGAAATTTAATGGTGCTTGTTCAGCGCGCGAGCCTCGGGCAAGCATGTGCAGTCCCGGGCGGGATGGGAGACGCGCCGCATGGCCTTCAATTGGAAAGCGCTCGTAGAGCGCCTGGACCCCCGCAAGCTCGAATGGTCGTGGACCAGGCCCGCGCGCGACTGGGCGGTCGCCAACCGCACGCTGGTGCTCTCGACATCGGTGGCTTTGCTCGCCGGCCTATGGGGCGGCGCCGTGCTCGGACGCGTTTCGACGGGTGCGCCTGCGTTCGATTTCGCAGCGCTGGGTTCGATCGGTGCGGCGGGTGCGCCGCGCAGCGCCAACGCGCCGCGCGCAGGGCTGCCGCAAGTCGAGGGCATGGCGTTCGTGCGCCTGCGCACGGAGATGCACCAGGCCGAGCCGCGCGCTTGTCTCGAATTTTCGCAGAATCTCTCGACCGACCCGTCGGTGCATTACGCCGATTATCTGATGATGGAGCCGGCAGCCTCGTACCAGACCGACGTCTCCGCCAATCTCCTGTGCCTGAGCGGGCTGCCGTTCGAGCCTGAGCGTCAGGTCACCATCCGCGAAGGACTGCCGTCAGCCTCCGGCGAGCGCACGGAGTACGAGGAGACGTTCACGCTCACCTTCGGCGATCGGCCGGCTTATGTCGGGTTCGCGGGATCTGGCGTAATCCTGCCGCGCTCGGAAGCTGACGGCATCGCCATCGAGACCGTGAACGTCACGCGCCTCCACGTGGAGGTGCTGCGCATCCCAGACCGCATCCTCTCCCAACATTATCTTTCGCAAGGCGAAAGCAACGATGAGGGCGGATGGGGCTATTGGAGTTTCAACAACGCCGGCGAAGACGTCGGCGTGCAGGTCTATGAAGGCCGCATCGACATCAACACGACAGGACTTCGCAACACGCCGGTCACCACCGTGTTCGCGCTGGGCGCGGCGCTGCGCGAATTGCGGCCCGGCGCCTATGTCGTGAAGGTCAAGGACGAGTCGCCCGGCGCCGGCCAGCGCGGCGGCGGCGACGGCGCCAGGGATGCCCCGGCCTCCGCGTATCGCTGGATACTCTACACCGATATGGCGCTGCAGAGCTTTTCAGGCGCCACGGGTCTTGATGTTATCGTGCGCTCGTTGCGCACGGCGCGGCCGCTGGCGAGCACGACGGTCACTTTAATCGCGCACAACAACGAAGAACTCGCCCGTGCGCGCACCGATCGCGACGGCCGGGTGCATTTCGCCGACGCGCTCGTGAACGGCGAAGGTCCTGCGCGCGCGCGCTATGTGATGGCGTACGGCGCCGAAGGCGATTTCACCGCGCTCGACCTGCAGCGTCCCGCGCTCGATCTTTCCGATCGCGGCGTCGACGGACGTCGCGCGCCCGGCGACATCGACGCATACCTCTACACCGAGCGCGGCATCTATCGCCCGGGCGAGCGCGTGCGTCTGATCGGCCTTATTCGCGACGAAATCGGCCGTGCGATCTCGGATCGCCCGTCCACGCTCGTCGTCTATCGCCCGAACGGCACCGAGTCGCGGCGCATCCGCATGACCGAAGCGGTCGATGCCGGCGCAATCGCCAAAAACATCGAGATCGATCGCGCCGCCCCGCGCGGCGTCTGGCGCGCGGAATTGCTGGTCGATGGCCAGGAAGCCGTTGCCGGTTCCGTCAGCTGGTCGGTCGAGGACTTCGTGCCGCAGCGTTTGCGGGTGCAGGTGCAAGCGAGCGAAAGCGTGCTGCGCGGCGGGCAAACGCGTCCGGTCGACGTGCAAGCCGACTTCCTCTACGGGGCGCCCGGCGCCGGCCTCGCCGTCGAAGGCGAGGGGCGATTGGCTGTCGACCCCAATCCGTTCCCGGATTTTGCAGAATACACCTTCGGCCGCGCCGACGAGACCTTCAGCGAGCAATTCTTCGAACTCTCGCCGACCGTCACCGATGGTCAGGGCCGCGCGCAACTCGTGTTGCAGCTGCCGAGCGAGCCGGAAACGACTTTGCCGTTGCGCGCACGCATGATTGCCTCCGTCGCCGATCCCGGCGGACGCATGGTGCGTGAAGACTTCGTCGTGCCCGTACGGTTGCGCGACATTTATATCGGCCTTGCGCCGACATTCGAGAACCGCCGCGCCGGCGCCGGCGAACGCGTCGCCTATGATGTTATCGCACTCAATGCTGACGGCCGCCGTGTCGCGGTGCGCGGCGTGCAATGGCAACTCGTGCGCGAGGATTGGAGCTACGATTGGTATCTCGACGATGGCACGTGGCGCTGGCGTCGCACCGGGCGCGACATCCCTGTCGACGGCGCCACAGTGAACATCGGCGCCGGAGAGCCGTTGCGTATCGCCAAAGACGGCCTTCGCGAAGGCTCCTATCGCCTGATCGTTCGCGACACCGCCTCGGGAGCTGAGAGTTCGCACCGTTTCGGCGTCGGTTGGGGCGGCCCGGCCGACGACGACGCCACGCCCGACATGGTGAGCGTCGTTGCGCCGACCGATCCTGTGCGTCCCGGCGCGCGGGCGCGCGTGCAGATCCGGCCGCCCTATCCCGGCGAAGCCCAGATCGTGGTTGCGACCGATCGCGTAATTGAGACGCGCACCATGCATATCGACAGCGATGGCGCGACCGTCGATCTGCCGGTGACGGCGGAATGGGGGTCCGGCGCTTACGTACTCGTGACTGTGATGACGCCGCGCGATCCGGTGAACCTGCCGGTGCCGCGCCGCGCCATCGGCGTCGCGCACGTTCCGGTCGACATGGGTCAGCGCACGCTGCAAGTCGAAGCTGGCGCCGGCCTTCAGAACGTGCGCCCGCGCACCACCATTACGGTGCCCGTGCAGGTGCGCAACGCACCGGGCGGCGAGCGCGTGCGCGTGGCCATCGCCATGGTGGACGAGGGCATCCTCAACATCACGCGGTACCGAAGCCCGAACCCAGTCGATTACTTCTTCGGCCGGCGCGCGCTGGGCGTCGACGTGCGCGACGATTACGGCCGGCTGCTCAACCCGAACCTCGGCGCGCCCGCAACGGCGCGGCAGGGCGGCGACTCGCTGGGCGGGGAGGGTCTCACCGTGGTGCCGACGCGCACGGTTGCGATCGTGTCGGACATCGTTGAAGTGCGCGGCGGTCGCGCGAACATCGAAGTGTCCATTCCGGACTTCAACGGCACGCTGAGATTGATGGCTGTCGCCTGGAGCGATAGCGCGATCGGTCAGGATGCCGAACAGATCGTCGTGCGCGATCCGGTCGTCGCCGAACTCATCTTGCCGCGCTTCCTGGCGCCCGGCGACGAAGCTCAGGGCACGCTCAATATCGATAATGTCGAGGGCCCCAACGGCGCCTATACCGTCATCGTTTCGGGCGCGTCGACGGCACAGATTCAGGCGGCGCCGCGGCGCTTCACGCTGAATCGCGGCCAGCGCCAGACAGCGCTCATTCCGATCACGGGCGGTCCGCTGGGCGTGGGCTCGATCACGCTGCGGCTGGAAGGGCCGCAAGGCTTTACGCCGGTCGAACGAAGCTATGACATCCAGTCGCGCGCCCCCTTCCTGCCAATCACCATCACAACGACAGAACCGCTCGCAGCTGGCGCCTCGTGGCGCGCGCCGGGCGATGCGCTCGCGGCGTTTCAGCCCAGCGCGCATGCGCTCATCTCGTTCTCCAATCTTGCCGGGCTCGATCCTGCGCCGCTGCTGGATGAGCTATGGCGCTACCCGTACGGCTGCACCGAACAGCTCGTCAGCGTGGCCATGCCGCTTTTGTACTACAACACGCTGGCGGGTGAGGCGAACCGGGCGCGCGATCCGCGCATTGCTCAGCGCTTGCAGGATGCGGTGACGCAATTGCTCGATCGGCAAGGCCCTGACGGCGCCTTCGGTTCATGGCGCGCCGGCGACGGCTACGCCACGCCCTGGCTGGGCGCCTACGTGACCGACTTCCTGTTGCGCGCGCAACGCGCCGGTTATGCAGTGCCGCGCCAGCCCATGCAGCAGGCCTACGCCGCGCTGCGTCGCGTGGCGCGGCTGAACGATTTCGGCAGCGTCGGCTACAATTTCGAGGTCTATCGCTGGCCGGGCTCCAACGACACCGAACAATTGTTGCGTTCGCGCTCGGCCGCCTATGCGCTTTATGTGCTGGCGAAAGCCGGCGAAGCCGACATCGGGCAGCTGCGCTATTACCACGACACACATCTGCGCAACGAACCCTCGCCGCTGGCGCGGGCGCAGATCGCAGCTGCATTGGCGCACATGGGCGACCGTGCGCGTGCGCGCAATGCTTTCCGGCAGGCCGAGCGCGCGCTGGGTTATCGCAATACAGGCGATTGGTACCAGACCCCGTTGCGCGATCTCGCCGGCGTTCTGGCGCTGGCGGCTGAAGCGGGCGAAACGGAGCTGGTGAACCGCCTGCGCCAACGTCTGGAACGCGATGCGCCGGATGCGGATCGGCTGATGACGCAGGAGCAGGCGCAATTGCTGCTTGCAGCCAATGCGCTTCTAGAGAACGCCGGCCCGGTGAACGTTTCCCTCAATGGTGAGCAAATGGCCGAACGCCGCATGATCGCCGATGCGCAACGCCTCGCGAGTGGGCTCGTTTTCCGCAATGCTGCGCGCGGCGTGGTGTGGCGCTCGTTCTCGCTCACCGGCGCTCCGCGCGAGGCGCCGCCGGCCATGCAATCGGGCTATGCCATCGACAAGCGCGTGTTCCGCATGAACGGCACGATGGCCGATCTCGATAGCGTGCGTCAGGGCGATCGCGTGATCGTCGTTCTCTCCGGTCAACCCGAAGGGGCGCGCAATTATCCGACGGTGCTGGTCGACCTGTTGCCGGCAGGGCTCGAAATCGAAACGTCGCTTGGCCCTGCTGACGGCGCGGGGACGAACTGGGACGGCGCGTCGCGCAATGGACCGTTCTCCTGGATCGGCGAGATCACCGACGCGCAGGTTACCGAGGCGCGCGACGATCGCTATGTCGCGTCGGCCAATCTCACCGGCCCGTTCCGCTTCGCCTACATCGCGCGCGCGGTTTCGCCGGGCCGCTACGCCATGCCGGCCGCGCAAGTGGAAGATATGTACCGCCCAGGCGTGATGGCGCGCACGGAAACAGGCTCCATCCGCATTGCGCCGAGAGGCGGATGACCTTGCGCTCCTCCCCAAGCCCAAATCGCCCTCTCCTCCGCAAAGGAGGAGGGGCAAGGGAGGCGGTGAGATGAAGCGCGGGCCGCGCGCGGCGCTGCCGCTGACGGCAAAGCAAAGGCCCTGGGCCATCGCTCTGCTGATCGCGCTGCTAACGCTGTTCTCGCTGGATCAAGTGTTCCCGCCGCCTCTGGCGCGCGTGCGCGACGTTTCACCGGTAGTGGTCGATCGCAATGGCGAGTGGCTGATGGCGTTTACGACCCGCCAGGGCGCATGGCGTCTGGAGGCGCGCCTAGAGGAGATCGATCCCGAATTTCAGCGCCGTCTAATCGCGATTGAGGATGAGCGTTTCTGGTTTCATCCTGGCGTCGATCCCTTGGCGCTCATGCGCGCGAGCGCCGCTTACCTGCGCGCGGGACGCGTAACGCAAGGGGGCTCTACCATCACTATGCAGCTCGCGCGTTTGCTCGAGCCGCGGCCGCGAACGATCGGCTCCAAACTGATCGAAATCGTGCGCGCTGTGCAGATCGAGCGGCGCTTGTCGAAACGCGAGATCCTCGCCGCCTATCTCACGCTTGCGCCCTATGGCGGCAATCTCGAGGGCGTGCGCGCGGCGAGCCGCGCGTATTTCCAACGCGATCCGCAATGGCTCGACGATGCCGAAATGGCGCTGCTGGTGGCCCTGCCGCAGGCGCCGGAGGCCCGCCGCCCCGATCGCCATCCGGTCGCAGCCCGCGCCGCGCGCGACCGCGTGCTCGACATGTTCGTCAGCGCACGGTTGATCTCCGCGCGCCAGGCGCGGGAAGCCAAACAGGACGCGATCCCCTCGCGCGCGCCGTTCCCGTACTCGGCGCCGCACGCGGCGCACGCGCTTGTCGCCGGTCATCCCAACGAGAGCATCGTTCGCTCCGCGCTTGACGCGCGCTTGCAGGGTGCGCTGGAAGCTCTCGTGCGCCGCCGCGCGGCGCCGCTGGAGCGCGAGGCGCAGATCGCCGTCCTGGCAGTCGACGTGCGCACCCGCGAAGTCCGCGCCCGGGTCGGCGGCGCAGGGCGCGATCGCGCCGGCGGCTACATCGACATGACGCGCGTCATCCGCTCACCGGGATCGGCGCTGAAGCCGTTTCTCTACGCCATCGCTTTCGACGAAAACATCGCCGCGCCGGAGACGCTGGTGCACGACGCCCCGCGGCGCTTCGGCGGCTACCTGCCGGAGAATTTCGATCGGCGTTTTCATGGCGACGTTTCGCTCGAAGACGCGCTCCGGCATTCGCTCAATCTGCCGGCCGTCGCTACGCTCGAACGCATTGGCGCCAATCGTTTTCACGCCGCCCTCCGCCGCGCCGGCGCCGACATCCGCCTGCCGCGCCGCGCCGTTTCCGAGCCCGGCTTGGCGCTGGCGCTCGGCGGGGTGGGCGTGACGCTCGAGGATATGGTGCAGCTCTACGCTGCGCTCGGCGACGACGGCCGGGCGCGCCCGCTGGTCACCGACACAGAGAGTGGGTTTGCGTTCTCGCGCCGCTTCGTGCGGCCCCATACGGCCGAGCGCGTGCTGGAGATTCTCGCGACATCGCCGCATCCGGCCGGGCGCATTCCCGCGCAGGTGGCCCGGGGCGCGCCGCGCGTGGCGTTCAAGACCGGCACTTCCTACGGATTCCGTGACGCGTGGTCGTTCGGTGTTTCGAACGGGTATGCGATCGGTGTCTGGGTCGGACGTCCCGACGGCGCACCGAGACCCGGCGCCACAGGGCGCAGCGAGGCGCTCCCGATTCTGTTTGACGCTTTCGACTTGATCGAGGCGCCGAGCCAGCCCTATCGCGCACGCGAGGAAGAACCGCCGGTTGCGCCTGCGCTGGTGCGCCTGGACGCGCCGGAACAGGACGGCGTGTCTATCCTCTTTCCGCCATCGGGCGCTGAAGTGCTTGTGCTCGACTACGGGCCGCAAGCGCGCGGGCTGTCGCTTTCTGCACGCGGTGGGCGCGCGCCGCTCACATGGTACGCCGAAGGCGCGCGCGTGGAGAACGAGACGACGAGCGGGCGCGCGATCTGGCGTCCTTCGGCGCCGGGCTTTTACAGCGTCACTGTGATCGACGCAGACGGCCAGCGCGCCAGCGTCCGCGTGCGCATCCGCAGTTCGGGTTGAATTCGCGATCGGGGCAGACATGGCGCGATTTCGCGCTACGTTCTGTGCATGAGCCCCCAACGCCTGCTCATATTCGCCATTCTGGCGATTTTGCTTGCGACGGCGCCACGCGTCCTCGCGCAGCAATCCGGTGCGCCGATCCTGTTGGCCGACGTCACAGGCGTCATCGGCCCGCCGGCTTCGCACCATGTTGAAAATGCGATCGCCGAGGCCGAACAGAAGAACGCCGAGCTGCTCATTTTGCAGATCAACACGCCGGGCGGCCTCGAAACATCGATGCGCGACATCATCGAGGACATCCTCGATTCAAGTGTTCCGGTGATCGGCTATGTCGCGCCATCCGGCGGGAGAGCCGCAAGCGCGGGCACATTCATACTTTACGCCACGCACGTAGCCGCGATGGCGCCCGGTACGAATGTCGGGGCGGCGACGCCTGTAGAACTAGGCGGCGGCGCTCCCGAGCCCATCGACGAGAACGGTGAGACCAAGGAGAGAGAAACCCCAGACGCCGAGACCGCCCCGACCAATACCGATGCGCTCAGTCGAAAAGCAGTCAACGATGCCGCAGCCTTCATCCGGAGTCTGGCCGGGTTGCGCGATCGCAACGCCGAGTGGGCCGAGCGTGCGGTGCGCTATGGTGAAGCTATCTCCGCGAGCGAAGCGCTGGAACTCGGGGCAATTGAAATCATCGCCGACGACATCGACGACTTGCTCGGACAGCTCGACGGCCGCACGGTGGCGGCCGCCGGCGGAGAACGCACTTTGTCGACGCAGGGGCGCCTGGTTGAACGGGTCGAACCTAGCGTCGTGACTCAGATGCTCGGCATTCTCGCTAACCCGAATGTCGCGTTCCTCCTGATGCTGATCGGCATCTATGGCCTCATCTACGAATTTGCCTCGCCGGGCTCGATCGGACCTGGCGTGTTGGGCGCGGTCTGCCTTGTGCTCGGTCTCTACGCGCTGAACCAGCTGCCGTTGAATTATGCCGGGCTTGCGCTGATCGTGCTCGGCATCGCGTTCATGGTGGCGGAGGCCTTCACGCCGACCTTCGGCGTTCTGGGCGTTGGCGGCGCCATAGCGTTCCTGATCGGCGCGGCCATGCTGATCGACACCGATTTACCGGCGTATCGGCTGTCGTGGTTCGTCATTATCGCCGCCGCTGCATTGACCGGAGGCTTTGTCGCGCTGGCGATGGGATTCACGCTGAAGACGCACCGGCGTCGCGCCGTGACGGGACGCGAAGCCCTGATCGGCGCGCACGCTAAAGTCCTCGATTGGTCCGGTTCGGCCGGACACGTGTGGGTGGCGAGCGAGCGCTGGAACGCTGAAGGGCCGGTTGGCGTCGCGCCCGGCAGCTGGGTGCGGGTCACCGCAGTCGATTCGCTCATATTGCAGGTGACGCCTGCCGAGGCGCCGCAAGGAGACCATTCATGAACTTGATCACGCTCATCTCAATCGCCGTCATCCTCGTGATGCTGCTGGCCAGCGCCATTCGCATCCTGAAGGAGTACGAGCGCGGCGTGCTGTTCACGCTTGGCCGGTACACGAAGGTGGTCGGACCCGGCATCGTCTTTGTCATACCGATCATACAGCAGGTCTCGACGGTGCAGCTGCGCACGGTGGTGGTGGATGTGCCAAGCCAGGACGTTATCAGCCGTGACAACGTGTCTGTGAAAGTCAATGCCGTCATCTATTATCGCATCGTCGACGCCGACAAGGCGATCCTGAACGTCGAGAATTACTCCGCCGCCACCAGCCAATTGGCGCAGACCACGCTTCGCTCCGTTCTGGGCAAACACGAGCTCGACGAAATGCTGGCCGAGCGCGACAAGCTCAATCACGACATCCAGGAAATCCTCGACGCGCAGACCGACGCCTGGGGCATCAAGGTCTCCAATGTCGAGATCAAGCACGTCGATATTGATGAAAGCATGGTGCGCGCAATCGCCCAGCAGGCCGAAGCTGAGCGCTTCCGGCGCGCCAAGATCATCAACGCCGAGGGCGAAGAACAGGCGGCGCGCAAGCTGGTGGAAGCGGGCGAGATTCTCGCGTCATCTCCAAACGCCATGCAGCTTCGGTACTTCGCGGCGCTGCACGACGTCGCAGGCAATCGGACATCCACGATCGTGTTCCCGATCCCCATCGACCTTCTGAACAGGCTCCAAGGCGAGAAGGCGGACTAGAAGCGCCCGCGAACCGAGCTCAATGAAGCGGGCGTAAGAGAGAAGGCGCGGATGCTGGGAGGAAGCATCCGCGCCTGACTGTTCGTCGCGAGCTGGGGGGAGGCTAAGCGACGATCAGAGCTGCCTGATAGAGACTGGCGTACGCCATCGGCGCGCACAGCACGAGTGCGACCACAATGACCAAAACCTTTCTCACGGGAACCTCCGTAGAATGGGAGCGGGGATCAGGCGACGATCTGCGCCGCCTGCATGAGAATCACGGCAGCGACAGGCGCGAGCAGCGCGATCGCGGCGGCGGTGGAAATAAGCCTGGTCATTTGCTTTCCTCGATGCGTTTCGTTGCGTTCGATCTTGAGATGCCGCTTGCGCGTCGGGCGGATGCAGTTTGGTGAATCTTTTTCGCGTACAGCGCAGCGATCCGGACAAACAAAAACGCGGGCCGGCGGCCCGCGTCTTCGTGCAGCGTCAGCGCGTTGGATCAGGCGACGATTTGGGCCGCTTGCAGCAGCGTGACGGCGGCGACCGGCGCGAACAGAACAAGTGCGGCGGCGAAGCTTACGATCTTGGTCATTTCATTTCCCTCAGGTGTTTCGTTGCGTTCGTATTTGAGATGCCGGCGCCGCGGCGAATGGATGCGCGCGCAGGAGCTTTTTTCCGCGTCGTGCGCAACATCTTCATGCAAAACCGCAGGCGACCTGCCACGCATAAGAAAAGCCGCGGACCTTTGCAGTCCGCGGCTTCCTATTTGACCGTCGCTGGCGGGTTTGGGGGATCAGGCGACGATCAGGGCAGCTTGGTTCAAGGTCGCCAGCGCGACGGGCGCGATCAGCGCGAGGGCGGCGGCGAGGCTGATAAACTTGGTCATTGCGGGCTCCCAATCGGTGTTTCGTGTCTGTCTGATCTCTTGATGCAGCCAAGGTAGCGTTTGGATGCAGGCCCGGCTGTGACCTGGGGCACGGATCCCGCCCCTCAAGGTGAGTCCGGCGGCTGTGGCGCTTCAGGCGCCGCCGGCGGTTGGGGCCGGAGGTGGCGCACGCGGCCGTCGCCATTGGCGTCGCGGGCGTCAAAATAACGGAGCTGTTGGGCGCGGAATTCCTCACGGGAAAGCCAGCCGTCGCCGTTCAGATCGGATTCCTCGCCCCCATCCCAGACGGTGACCATCGGCAGGTGGTGGACCGCCGGGACGGGCGGAACCGGCGCGATCGGCCCAGCATGGCCCGGCCCATGCCGCAGCACCCGCGCCCGCCTGTCGGCGCGCCGCCCTACCTCGCTTTCTTCGCCGGCCTCTGTGCGGCAGACGATGGTAGTGCGCCGCTGGCCGTCCGCCGTGGCGGTCTCGCGCGTGCAGTTTTCGTCACCGAGATGAGCGATGCGCGCTTCGACCTCTTCGTGGATGCGATCGAGATCGACTTGCACATTCTCCAAGCTGCGGCTGACCTCCACTTCGATCTCCTGGCGCAGGGCCTCGCGGTCGGCGTCGTCGAGGCGGCCATTGTTGTCGCGGTCGAGCTTTTCGAATTGGCGATCGGCGTGGGCAGCCGCTTCTTCGCGACTTAGCCAGCCATCCCCATTCGTATCGGCGCTCCGATGATCGCCGCGCTCGACCACGACATGGCGGATTCCGTCAGTATGCGCATAGGCCAGCACGGTCGTGGCGACGACCGCTGCGCCCAAGGCTAGTGCGAGTTTCATGAATCACCTTCTTTGGACCCAGGAGCGGGCTGGGCAAGACCATGGCGAGGCTTCATTGCCGGCGTACGTCTGCCCTGAAACAATGATGCAATACGGCCCCGTTACCTGTCGCAGGCAAACGCTACCGCGAGACCCCCGCCAATCCTACAATGGCTCTGATGACCGATGCCGCCGCCCCTCCGCGCGTCCTGATCGTGGATGACGACGCCGCCATACGCGACGGCTTGGTCCAGGTGTTCGAGCGCGCCGGTTTCCTGGCCGTCTCCGCGCCGGATGTCGCGGGCATGGAGAAGGCGCTTGCCGCCAGAGGCGCCGACCTCATCATCCTGGACCTGATGATGCCGGGCGAAGACGGGCTTTCCGCCTGCAAACGCCTGTCTGGCAAAGGTCGGCCGCCGATCATCATGCTCTCGGCGCTCGGCGACGACGCCGATCGCATCGTCGGGCTCGAAATCGGGGCAGACGATTACGTGCCCAAGCCCTGTAATCCGCGCGAACTGGTCGCCCGCGCTCGCGCGGTGCTGCGGCGGGGTCGCGACGCCGATACCGCGCCGCCCGGCGAGAGTATGCGCTTCGCCGGCTTTCGCCTTGATATCCCGCGGCGCGAACTGATCGATCCCGATGATGTCGTGATCCCGTTGTCCGCCGGCGAGTTTCGCCTGCTCCGCGCCTTCGCCGAGCGGCCGCAGCGCGTGCTCTCGCGCGAACAGCTTCTGGATTACGCCTTCGACAATGACGCTGATGTGTTCGACCGCGCCGTCGACGTGCAGGTCAGCCGCCTGCGCAAGAAACTCGAGCGGCCCGGCGGCATTGAGATCATCCGGACCGTTCGCGGCGAGGGTTATCTGTTTGCGGTCAAGCCGACAGCGTGATGCGCGAACGCACCGGCCTCCCGATCGCAGCGTATCTCGGCTTGCTAGTGGCGCTGGCGCTGGCGGCGGCATTCGTGGCGACGCTGGCGATCGTCATCTTTTTGCCGCCGCGGCCGCCGGACGTCATGCGCGCAGATAAAGTGGCCGAGCACTTCCAAGAAGGCTACGACCACATGACGACGCTGGGCCGCACACCCAGTGAAGACGGCGTCATTTGGCAAGTGCAGTCGGCGCCGCCGGACAAGAGCGACTCGCCCCACTTGTTGCCGACGCATCGCGAACTGGCGCAGGTGCTGGACTTGCAGCACAGCCAAGTGCGCGTGTTCGCAGACCGTGTGGCGACCAACGACGTGTTCGTTTTCCGCGTCGCGGATGTCGAGGCGATGACCCGCGGAGCGGAGCTTTCGGCAGAGGAAGCCGAGCGCATAGCTGAGGAAGTTCAGCGTGCCCACGAGGAAGCAGCCGATCGGCTCGATGCGGCGAGGGAGCGAGCGCGTGAGGCGGCAGACCGGCTCGAAGTGGCGCGCGAACGCGCGCGAGAGTTGGCTGCAGAACGCGATCATGCCCGTCAGGAGCATGCCGCTGAGATTGAGCAGGCGCGTCTCGAAGCGGCTGCAGCGCGCGCGGAAGCGCAAGCCGAGCTGATGGCCGAGCGGCAAGCGCGCGCCGCACTGCGCATGGCGGCGCGCATCGAACAGCGCATAAGGATCGAGAACGGGCAAGTGATCATCCGCGGCGAGGCCGGTGCGCCGGATGTTCGCGTCAACGTCGATGTCGATGCGCCGGCGGTTGAGGTCGACCCGGTGGAAGGTGTGCGTGTCATGCCGCCGCCGCCCCCAGCTCCCGTAACCTCCGCGTCGCCGGCGCCTGCCCCCGCACCGGTTGCGCCCCCCGCACCCGCAGCGGATGCCGCAGCAGCCATGCCGCCTGTGTTTGCGCCGGCGCCGGCGGGCGTGGTGCTGATTTCCGGTTTCGAGTTCGGCGCGCAGCTGCCCGATGGCCGCTGGCTGGTGATGAGCCAGGGACGGAACTGGGCCGAACTCGGCTGGATTGCGCGGGCCGCGCTGGTTATCGGCGGCACGCTGTTGGTTCTATCGGTGCTTGCGGTTCTGTTCGCGCGCCGGCTGACGCAGCCGATCCGCAGTTTCGCCGATACGGTGCAAGCCGTAGGCGTCGATCCTCAGAGCGAACCTGTGCGCGAGGAAGGCCCGCGAGAGCTCCGCAGCGCGGCGCGGGCGGTGAATACGATGCAAGCGCGCCTGCGCGCGCTGATTGCCGATCGCACCAAGACTCTCGCCGCGGTCGCGCATGATATGCGCACGCCCTTGATGCGGCTTCGGCTTGTCGCCGAGAACGCCGCCCCCGAGCAACGCGAGAAGATGGCCAAAGAGATCGATGAAGTGGAAGCTCTCGTCGCCAGCTTCATTGCATTTGCGCGCGACGACCCGGCCGAAGAAGCGCGCGTGCGGCTCGATCTCGCGGCGCTCCTGCAAAGCATTGCCGACGATCACGCCGAAGCCGGCCGCGCCGTCAGCTTCGCCGAACAGGCGCGTGTGATTGTCACCGGTCAATCGCTCGGTCTGAAGCGGCTGTTCTCCAATCTTGTCGACAACGCGCTGAAGTACGGGTCGGGCGCGCGTATCAAGCTTGCGCGCCAGGACGGCGCAGTAATTATCGATATCGAGGATGATGGCCCGGGTATTCCGGCCGAGCAGCGTGAAACTGTGTTCGAACCTTTCGTCCGCCTCAATGAAGAGGGTACGCGCGGCGCCGGTTTAGGGCTCGCCGCCGCGCGATCCATCGCGCGCGCCCATGGCGGCGACATTGCGATCCTGGATACCGCGCAAGGCGCGTTGCTTCGGGTGACCTTGCCTGACGCCGGGTAGGTGTTCACGGAAATCGCGTAGCCGTAATTACTTCCGCATCACGGTAACGATTAAGCTGATGCTGTGGATAAACCGCGCAGGAGAAGTTTTCCCCTGATCAGAATGCATCGTTCAACTGCGTTCATTCGCGGACCATTATCCCCTCACCGCACGCTGGTGGGTGGGGGCTCGCCGGGGACCGCTCCCGAAGGTGCGCGCTTCGCGCACCGCCCCGCCTGCGGGGGAGGGGGCAATGAAACGTCTCAAAGAACAGCTGATCATGGCGCGCAAGCGCTACGCTCTCTTTGTCGGTTGTTCGGCGGCGGCGCTGGCCGCCGCGGCGCCCTCTGCGCAAGCGGTGGAGCTTGTTCACAACGGCGACTTTGAAGTCGGCACCCTGCAAGGCTGGACCTCGGTCGAGAGCAACGGCCCGACCGGCGGTTGCGATACGCGGTGGACCATTGGCGCAAGCTTCACGGCGACAGGCTGCAGCTTCAACAACCGCAACCCGGCAAATCCGATCGGCGTCTTTGCGGTCTATTCCTCATTCGACGGCAATGGACCTCAGACGTTCTCGCTGAGCCAGGGCATCGACATCACCGGCTCGATGTCATCCGCGACGCTCAGCTGGTCAGATTCGTTCGGCGCCAATTACAGCGGCGAACCGCGCACGATGACGATCAATATCATCGGCGCCACGACCGAGACGGTTTACACGTATACGCTGCCGTTCGACCTGCCCAGCGCGACATCCTGGACGGCCCACTCGATCGACATCACATCGGTGCTGAACAATTTCGTCGGCCAGAACATTCAGCTCGAATTTCTGCTGACGATACCGGAAACCGAAACCGGACCGGCCGGCGCGGGCCTCGACAATGTTTCGCTCGATGTCACGTTCGGCGTCTTCGACGGCGACCCGCCCGGTCTTACCATCAATGGCCCGACCGGCACGCAGACAGGGCCATTCCTGGTCAATTTCGCGTTCTCCGAGGACGTGTCCGGGTTCGATGTGAGCGACATCTCGCTCACCAATGCCTCGCTCTCCGGATTCAGCGGCTCCGGCGCCAGCTACAGCGCAACCGTCACGCCTTCGGCCGATGGCCTGGTCAGCCTCAACGTTGCAGCAGGCGCGTACGAGGATTTGGCCGGCAACGACAACACAGCGGCGTCGTCCTTCTCCGTGCAAGCCGACATCAGTGCGCCGACGGTGGTTGTCTCCGGTCCGACGGGCCCGGTGAACGCGCCGTTCGTGGTCGACTTTGACTTCTCTGAGAACGTGGGCGATTTCACGTTAGGCGACATCACGATCGTCAATGGCGCTGCGTCCGGATTTACCGGCGCCGACGCGTCCTATAGCGCCACTATCACGCCGAACGCAGATGGTCTCGTCGAAATCAGTCTCGCCGCCGGCGTCGCGTCTGACGCCGCCAGCAACGGCAATCAAGCCTCCAACACGTTCAGCCTGACAGCCGACCTTACCGCGCCCATCATCACCACGCCGGGGACGATGAATGTCGCTACCGATCCCGGCCTGGATACCGCTGTCGTCAGTTACACCGTCACGGCCGAGGATCCCGGCAACGGCGCGTTGACGCCGACGCTGGTCAGCGGTCTGGCGTCGGGCTCGGCGTTCCCGATCGGGACGACGACAATTAGCTATAGCGCCACCGACGCTGCCGGCAATGTCACGACCGCGAGCTTCGATATCGTCGTCGGCGACGACGAGGATCCCGTCATCGTCGGTTTGCCTGCCGACGTCAGCGTGGACACCGATCCAGGTCAGGCCACTGCGGTGGTGAGTTGGACGGCGCCCACAGTGAGCGACAACGCGCCCGGCGCGACGATTATGCAAACTGCAGGGCCGGCGTCTGGCTCGGCGTTTCCGCTCGGCGTGACGACGATCGCATACGCAGCAGAAGACGCTTCGGGCAACATCGTCACCGCCAGCTTCGATGTCACGGTTGCTGACAATGAAGGCCCTGCGATCGTCGGCCTGCCCGCTGACATCAGCGTGGACACCGATGCCGGTCAGCCGACGGCGGTCGTCAGCTGGACGCCGCCCACGGTGAGCGATAACGCACCCGGCGCGAGCATCGCCCAAACGGCGGGACCGGCGCCCGGTTCGGCATTTCCGGTCGGCCTGACGACGATCACGTACGAAGCCGCGGACGCCGCGGGCAACATCGCCACCGCCAGTTTCACTGTCACGGTGGCCGATAACGAAGGCCCCGTCATTGTCGGGCTGCCTGCGGACATCAGCGTGGACACCGATGCCGGCCAACCGACGGCGCTTGTCAGCTGGACGCCGCCCACGGTGAACGACAACGCGCCCGGCGCGACCATTACGCAAACCGCCGGTCCCGCGCCGGGCACGGCGTTTCCGGTCGGCGTGACCACCATCACGTACGACGCAGAAGATGCTTCGGGAAACACTGCGACCGCGAGCTTCACCGTCACGGTCGCGGACAATGAAGGGCCTGCGATTGTCGGTCTGCCCGCGGACATCAGCGTGGACACCGACGCCGGTCAGCCGACCGCGGTTGTCAGTTGGACCGCGCCCACGGTGAGCGACAACGCGCCCGGCGCGACGATCACGCAAACGGCAGGGCCGGCGCCCGGCTCGGCGTTTCCTGTCGGCGCGACGACGATCACCTACGAAGCAGAAGACGCGTCGGGGAATGTGACGACCGCCAGCTTTACGGTCACGGTCGCCGACAATGAAGGCCCCTCGATTGTCGGCTTGCCTGCCGACATCAGCGTGGACACAGATTCCGGCCAGCCCACCGCAATCGTCAGCTGGACCGCGCCGACGGTGAGCGACAACGCACCGGGCGCCTCGCTCACGCAAACCGCCGGTCTGGCGCCGGGCTCGGCGTTCCCGCTTGGCGTGACGACGATCACGTACGAGGCGCAGGACGCCTCCGGCAATGTGGCGACCGCGAGCTTCTCCGTAACGGTTGCGGACAATGAGGGCCCCTCGATCGTCGGCCTGCCCGCGGACATGAGCGTCAGCGCTGATCCCGGCGTCGCAACGGCGATTGTCAATTGGACCGCGCCGACCGTGAGCGACAACGCTCCAGGCGCAACCATCGTGCAGACGGCCGGTCCGGCGCCGGGCGCTGCAATCCCGCTTGGCGTCACAACGATCGCCTACGAAGCCCAGGACGCGTCCGGCAACACAGCAAGCGCCAGCTTCACGATCACCGTTACGGACGATGAAGGCCCGGCGATTGTCGGCATTTCCGGCGACATCAATGTGAGCACCGATCCGGGCCAGGCCACTGCGCTGGTGAGCTGGACCCCGCCGACCGTGAGCGACAACGCACCTGGCGCAACGATCACGCAGACTGCAGGGCTCGCGCCCGGATCGGCGTTTCCGTTGGGCGCCACCACAATCACGTATGAAGCTGAAGACGCAGCAGGGAACACCGCCACCGCTAGCTTTACGGTTACGGTGCAGGACGCCGAATTGCCGGTCATCGCCGGACTGCCCGCCGATATCGGTGTCGATACCGATCCAGGGCTGCCGACGGCGGTCGTAAGTTGGACGCCGCCGACCGTGAGCGACAATGCGCCGGGCGCAACGATCACGCAGACTGCAGGCCCCGCGCCCGGATCGGCGTTTCCGGTCGGCGCCACGACGATCACGTATCAAGCAGAGGACGCTTCTGGCAATGTGACGTCCGCGAGCTTCATCGTCACCGTCGCGGATAACGAAGGGCCGGCGATTGTCGGTCTGCCCGCGGACATCAGCGTGGACACCGACGCCGGTCAGCCGACCGCGGTTGTCAGTTGGACCGCGCCCACGGTGAGCGACAACGCGCCCGGCGCGACGATCACGCAAACGGCAGGGCCGGCGCCCGGCTCGGCGTTTCCTGTCGGCGCGACGACGATCACCTACGAAGCAGAAGACGCGTCGGGGAATGTGACGACCGCCAGCTTTACGGTCACGGTCGCGGATAACGAAGGGCCGGTCATCGTCGGCTTGCCCGTCGATATCGCGCAGCCGACAGATGCGGGCGTCGCTACGGCGGTCGTAACGTGGACGGAGCCGACCGTATCCGACAACGCGCCGGGCGCCACCATAACGCGCACGGCTGGACTTGCGCCGGGATCGGCGTTTCCCGTCGGCGTCACGACCATCACCTACGAAGCAGAAGACGCATCCGGCAATACGACGACGGCAAGCTTCAACGTCACGGTTTCTGACGGCGAGCCGCCGGCGATTGTCGGCCTCCCCGCCGATATCGTCACGGGCACCGATCCGGGCGCAGCGACTGCGGTCGTCAACTGGACGGCCCCGACCGTCTCGGACAACGCGCCCGGCGCCACTATTACCCAAACTGCCGGACCGGCGCCTGGATCTGCGTTCCCGGTGGGCGCGACCGCCATCACCTATGAAGCACAAGATGCTTCCGGCAATTCCGTCACGGCAAGCTTCACCGTTACGGTGCAGGACAGCGAACCGCCGGCGATAGTCGGCCTGCCTGCCGACATTGTCACTGACACCGATCCTGGTTCGCCCACGGCAGTAGTCAGCTGGCCGGTTCCAACGGTCACCGACAACGCGCCGGGCGCCACCATCACGCAAACCGCTGGACCGGCGCCTGGCTCTGCGTTCCCGGTCGGTACGACGACCATCAGCTACGAAGCCGAAGACGCGGCGGGAACGACCGTCACGGCGAGTTTCAGCGTCACAGTGCAGGACGCCGAGGCGCCGAGCATCGTCGGCATGCCGGCCGATATCGTGCAACCGACGGACGCGGGGCTTTCGACGGCCGTTGTAACCTGGACCGAGCCGACCGTCGCGGATAACGCGACGGGCGCTACGATCACGCGCACCGCCGGGCCTGCGCCTGGATCGTCTTTCCCGATCGGCGTCACGACGGTCACCTACGAAGCGCAAGACGCTTCAGGCAACACCGTCACAGCAAGCTTCTCCGTCACAATCGAAGACGGCGAAGCGCCGGCTATCGTGGGGCTGCCCGCCGATATCGCGACCAATACTGATCCAGGCGCATCCACCGCTGTCGTGACCTGGACGCCGCCCACCGTCGACGACAATGCGCCGGGCGCAACCATTACCCAGACGGCGGGCCTTGCGCCGGGGTCAGCATTCCCCATCGGCGACACCACGATCACCTATCAAGCGCAGGACGCCGCGGGCAACACCACGGCCGCGAGCTTCACCGTATCGGTGGCGGACGCCGAAGCGCCGGCAATTGTCGGTTTGCCTGCGAACATCAGCGTCAATACTGACGCCGGCTTGCCTACCGCTGTTGTGAGCTGGACGCCGCCGACTGTCAGCGACAACGCGGCCGGCGCTACCATTGCGCAAACCGCAGGGCCGGCGCCCGGCTCGGCATTCCCGCTTGGCGTAACGACGATCACGTATCAAGCGCAAGACATTGCGGGCAATAGCGTCAGCGAAAGCTTCACGGTCACGGTGCAGGACGCCGAGCCGCCCGTTTTTGTCGGCTTCCCGGGCGACATCGTTCTTGTCGTCGATTACCCGGCCACCAGCGCCGTCGCAAATTGGACGCCGCCGACGGTCGACGACAACGCGCCGGGATCGAGCGTCACCCAGATTGCGGGTCCCGCGCCGGGCTCCAGTTTCCCGCTGGGCGAGACCACGATCACATATCGCGCCGAAGACAATTCCGGAAACGTGGTCGATCAGAGCTTTATCGTCCGCGTGACGCAGACGGCCCCGGGCAGCGTGCGGTTGGTCATTCAATCGGCGGAAGACGGCTCGTTCGCGTTCACCAGCCCCGAGCCGGATCTCAATTTCACCATCGCCACTGTCGGCGGTAACGGCGACGAGACGGTGACGCTCCGCCCGGGCGTGTTCGACCTGGCGTTTGCGCTGCCTGCAGGCTTCGGCATCCTCAGCGCCGGCTGCGATGACTCCAATTCTGCTCTGAGCGACGGCGGCGGAACGATCGACATTTCGTCGAACGAACACGTCACATGCACGATCGTCACCGTGGACTCTGTGACCGAGACCAGCCGTCTCATCGGCGCCTTCATGGGGGCGCGCGCCAATCTGATCACGCAAAACATGCCGGATTCAGATCGTCGCATCGATCGCCTGAATGGACGCGCGTCGGCCCCCGGCGGGGTGTCCGCTTTTGGCCTCAGCATCATGCAGGGCGATGCGCCGTTCGATCTTTCGATCGGTGAGAACCGAGCAAACTTCTCATTCAGTCTCGCCGGCATGCGTGCCCAGCGCGCCCAGACACGGCGTGAGCAAGGCGACGCCCGCGCCCGCTGGGGCGACGGACGCTTTGATCCGGAGTGGACCCAATCGCGCGGCCATGACTTCTCCAGCTTCGGCGCGATCGGACCGAGCGAAGATCCCGCTGCGCTCGCCGCGAGCTTCGGCGCCGGACAAGCGCGAGCGCCGCACGCAGCCAATCGACGCGGCGAAGAGGGGACTTACGTCGGCGCCGCGCCTACGGCTTCGGCCGCCGGCGAGCTCCCGGACGTTGGCGCGCAACGCGTCGATTTCTGGGTCGAGGGAACATACGCCCAGTTCGACACCAATATCGGCGACGGCGACTTCTACATGTTGTCAGCCGGCGTCGATTGGCTGACGCAGGACTTCCTGCTGTTCGGCTTCGGCGCGCAGATGGACTGGACCGACATGGAAGGCGCAACGCCGGGCAGCGCGATTTCCGGCCAAGGCTATCTGGTCGGCCCCTACATGACCGCAAAACTGCGCGAAGGCCTTTATTTCGACAGCCATATCGCCATCGGCCGCTCGATCAACGATGTCTCGCCATTCGGCGTCTACGAAGATGAAGTCGACGCTGAGCGCACGTATCTCAGCGCTGCGCTGATCGGAGACATTCGCAACGGAGCGTGGACTTTCCGACCTGAAGGACGTGTGACCTACTTCCGCGAAGAAACCGATTCCTATGTCGACAGTATCGGTGTGACGATTCCCTCGATCGAGGTGAAGACCGGGTCGTTCGAGTTCTCGCCAACGGTCCGTTATCGCTACGAATTGGCCAACGAGTCCGTATTCACGCCGTTCGCCTCGCTCGAAGGCATCTGGACATTCGAGCACGAAGACACCGCCGCTTTCGCGCTCGGCAGCGACGCGTTCATCGAGAACGGCGTGCGCGGCCGCATCGAGGCCGGCTTCGACTTCGTGCGGCCCAGCGGCATGCGAATGTCCGGTTTGGGTTTCTATGACGGCCTCGGCCAGGACGACTTTGCGTCCTGGGGCGCGCAAGTGCGGCTGTCGTGGAGCTTCGAGCCGGACTGACCGAAGAGGGCGGCAGCCCCCTAAGTCGCTGCCCCTGAAAGCGACCGTCGCCTTCTTCGGTCATCTTCCTCATGCGCGGCGCATGAGGGCAAGGGATCTATTCGCTTCCCCGGAACCGCCCGTCGCCCTCCTCTGTGACAAGCACCACGTTAGGATTTTCCGGCGCGGTGTCTTCGAACAGGCCGATATCGAGCTCGGCCTGTGGCGCATCGCTGCGAAGTGGGGCCGCAACGCGTTCAGCCAATTCCACGCGTTCGACCGGGGCGAGCGGGGCGGCCACCCCAGGCGCGTGCATGGGGCGCCAATAGGTGATGCGCACGGCGAACTTGCCTTCGGTTTCGACGATCTCGCCGAGACCGGTTTTCACCCACTCGCCCCAGCGTTTCATCAACTGGCGGTGATTGACGTAGCGGTTCGGCGCCATTTCTTGCGCGAGCTCGGCCGGCGTCCCGAGCAAAGCGCGCGCTTCATCAGGCGTGCGCGCATGACCGAGCGGCCTCTTGGCGGCGGCCTCACCAGTGCGGGCGACGGGCGCCGGCGGCGCCGGGCGCCAATAGCGCATCGCCACGCGCCATGCGTCATCGCGCCAGATCAGCTCGTACAAACCTGAGCCGTACAATTCCGGCACAGCCGTCTCGGCCGCTTGCGGCGTCTCAAAACGGTCCGGCAGTTCCTCGACGGCCAGGAATACCGGCCCGCCAGCCAGACTCGTGGCCTCATCCTCAGTTCGCGCGCGCGGCGCCGCCGGATCGCGCGCCGAGGTGAGGTTCGCCGCCAGAGGGAAACTGCTCATGGGCCTCGCGGGACGCCTTCTCCACCGGCTCGCCGCGCCATTGCCTTGTCACGCAACGAGCCCAAGCTAGGCTTCGAGCATCGGCGAAAACAGGTGGGGAGCCAAGCATGTCGCATCGTCGCTGGACTCTGTCCGCGCTGGCCTTGGCGCCGCTGCTGGCGCTTGGCGCGTGCGATCAGCTCGGCGACGTCTGGGAACGCATGCGCGGCGGCGAGATCCAATTCGGACCAGCCGCGCTCAGCGACGTGCCGCTGGCGGCGCGCGCGCTTTCCGGGTCGGTGCAGCCGCAAGATCAAATCGCGGCCCTGTTGGCGGCGGAGCCAGTGCTCATTGCGCCGGGCCAGATTCTGATTGGGCCGCGAACGGATGTGCAACTCGCAGAGACCGCGCGAGAAATGGGGCTCGCCAACACGCTCGTGCGCTCGCTGCGCGCGAACGGCGAACGCGCGCTGGCGGAGCTGCCGGACGAACTGGAAGCCGAGGTGCGCATGCGCGCCGAGGGTGAGGCCTCCGCCCGGGCGCGTACGCGTGCGCGTGACGTGCTCGCCCGGCTCGGCGTGCAGGGCGAGATCGATGTGCGCCCCGGCGGCGTGGTTACGGTGAACCTCGCGCGCCGCGCGAGCCCGACATCGACTGCTTATGCGCAGCAGCCTGAGGGACCGGCAACGCCGGATGCGATCGAATGGAACGAGACCGATCGTTGTCCGCGTATCGTCACGCAGAGCCAACTTGAAGAAGACATCGCGCTGGCTACGCGTTGTACGATCCAGCGCCTGCAGGCCGCAGGCGCGTTTGCCTATGTCGAGCCGAACTATGTCGCCGAGGCCGGCTTCGATCGTTTGCCGCGTCCCAGGCAGGATGAGCAGCAAGCTGGACAGCCGCCGCCGGCGCCGGATGCGCCCGCTCGCGTGGGCGGCGCGCCGAACGATCCGCTCTACGCTCTGCAATGGCATTACCGCCCGCCCGGCGCGGGCGAAGGCCAGTCGCCGGGCGGCGCGGGCTTTGTTTCATTCTGGGAAGCGGCGCAGATCGGGTCGCGCGATGTGCGTGTCGCCGTACTCGATACCGGGCTCGATCTGACCCATCCCGAGGTCAAGGCGTCTGCAAATATCGTCGCCGGCGCAGATATGATCGCCGACACATTTCGCAGCGGCGACGGCGACGGCGTTGACGCCGATGCGCAGGACGCCGGCGACCAATGCGGCGCGACGGCCGAAGCGTCGTATCATGGCACGCACGTCGCTGGCACGATTGGCGCGGCCAACACCAATGACCGCGTTGGCGTCGCCAGCGGCGCCTGGAACGTCACGATCGTGCCCGTGCGCGTCCTCGGCCGCTGCGGCGGCGTGCTCGCGGATATCGTGTCCGGCATACGCTGGGCCGCGGGGGTTTCGCCGGCGCTCACCGCCCAAGGGCTGCAGCTCAACAACCAGACGCCGGCCGACATCATCAATCTCAGCTTTACGATCCAGGCGCCGTGCCCGGCGTCAATGCAGGCTGCAATCGATGCCGCAGTCGCCAACGGCGCGGTTATCGTCGCTGCGGCCGGCAACAAGGCAAACCAGGCCTCGCTTTTCGCGCCGGCAAATTGCGCCAACGTTATCGTCGTCGGCGCCGGCGATGCGCGTGGCGGGTTGTCCTTCTATTCCAATTTCGGCCCCCAGCTCGATCTCATCGCGCCGGGCGGCGATGTCTTCTCCGACAGTGACGGGGACGGGCGCCCAGACGGCATCCTCTCGACGCGCGCCACCACCGCCGGCTGTTACGATCCGGTGAATCAGAATTCGACTGAGCGCTGCTATTATTCGTTTCTGCAAGGCACGTCGATGGCGGCGCCGCATGTCTCGGCGGCGCTGGCGCTGCTTGCGGCGGAGACCGGATTGCGCGGACGTCAGCTTGAGGAGGCGCTGTTCGCACGCGCGGTCGCCCCGTTGGCGGACGGCTTCGGGCAGATCGAGTGCGCCCGTTCGCAAAATGCGACACCGATCGCCGCCGGCTCGAGCACATGCGCGCGCCCGGCGGGACGCGGCCGCCTCGATATGACCCGCGCTGCGCAGACCGTAGCGGCGCGCGGCAGCGGGCAGTAGCGCGCAAAAAACTCCCCGGACAGGGTCCGGGGAGTCGTTCTTGCGCGCCTCGACTCGCGTCCGGCGCATCTATTTGCGTGTTACTCGACGATCTTCAGATTGACCGCCTTCGGGCCCTTGCCCTTGGTGTCGGGCAAGGTCTGGAAGTTGATCCGCTGGCCTTCAGTCAACGAGGTAAGCCCCGCACGTTCGACTGCGCTCACATGCACGAACACGTCCGCGCCGCCACCGTCCGGAGTGATAAACCCAAAGCCGCGCGCGCCGTTAAAGAACTTCACGGTGCCGTCTTGAGGATCGCCAAGGGGTTGACGCGGCGGACGATCGCCGCCGAAGCCGCCGCCGTCGCGTGGACCGCGATAGCCTCCGCCCCCGCCGCCAAACCCGCCGCCGCCTTCGCGGGAACGATAGCCCCCGCCGCCGCCGCCGCCGCCATAGCCGCCGCCACCTTCGCGCGGGCCGCGGAATCCACC
>CAZIOD010000001.1:63232-89960 GCA_964540785.1 uncultured Terricaulis sp. | reverse complement strand
TACTCGTCCTTTTCCATATGATCCACGAAAAAGCTTGCCGCGTCGTCACCTTCAGACAGCGGCTCCTCATCCGGGCTCAGCTCCTCGCTCGGGCGCGGCACGTCGAGCTGACCGGCGGCGCGCGGATCGAGGAGCCCTAGCCCCTTGAGATCATCCTTACCCGGCAGAGCGTCAAGCGAAGCGAGGCCAAAGTGGCTGAGAAATGCGTCGGTCGTTCCGAATGTGAGGGGCCGGCCGGGCGTGCGACGGCGCCCGCGGGGCCGGATCCAACCAATTTCGAGCAGAAGTTCCATCGCACCGCGCGAAAGACTGACGCCCCTGATTTCCTCGATTTCAGCACGCGTTACCGGTTGGTGGTATGCAATCACCGCTAAGGTTTCCATCGCGGCCTTGGGCAAGCGGCGCGGCGCCTCGCGCGTCTCAGCAAACAGGCCCGCCAGGTCTGGGGCCGATTGAAAGCGCCATCCTGCGCCCGTCTCGACGAGCTGCACGCCACGACCGGCATAGTCGGCTTGCAGACGCATCAGGACGGCGGCGACGTCCACCGCCGGGCCCAGCTTGTCGTTCAGTTCTTTCGCCGTGATGGGCTCCCCTCCTGCGAACAACAGCGCCTCGGCGGCGCGGACGGCGTCTTCCGACGGTACAGGACGCGACCGTTCCGCGTCGAAGGCGTCTTCGATCCGACGCATCGCGTCTTCCAGCGGAGGGCGGCCGTCAGATGTCATTGGCCTCATTCTGAACTGGCCGGGCGCGCACGAACAGCGGGGCGAACGCGTCCGCCTGACGCAGCTCCAACTTGCCTTCGCGCGCCAATTCCAGGGATGCGCCGAACGTAGAGGCCAGATAGCTCTCGCGCGGCGGCGCTTCAGGGCCCGCTTCCGCGGGGGGCGTCACAACGTCGATCGCGCGCCATTCCTCCAACTTGGTCAACGCTTGTTCGAGCCGCTTCCTCGCGGCTTCGAGCGGATAGGCGCGTCGCACGGTCGTTGTGTACGCACGCTTGCGCACACTCTTGGCGCGTTCGGCGCAATACGCATTGAGGAGTTCATACAGATCGGCCCGCCACACGACATTCTTGGTCAGCACCGTCGGCTGAGGCTGGCCGTTCAAAAACACGTCGCGTCCCAGCTGAGGCATTTCATCCAGTCGCTTCGCCGCCGCGCGGGCGAGCGCGAGATTCATCAACTTTTTCCGGAGCGCGGCTTCCAGCTGCTGCGGATCAGGCTCATCTTCATCCAGTTCCGGCTTCGGGATCAGCAGCCGCGACTTCAGCAAAGCCAGCCAGGCGGCCATGACCAGATAATCACCGGCCAGCTCCATGTTCGCGGCGCGCGCTTCCGCGATGAAGGCAAGATACTGGTCGGCGAGATCGCCTATCGAGAGTTTTGCTGCATCGACTTTGCGAGCCCGCGTGAGTTCCAGAAGCAGGTGGAGCGGACCTTCGAAAGCATCGAGGGCGACGAGCAGCGCCTCACCGCCCTCCGCCTCCTCGGCGGCGGCAAGATCGAGTTCTGTCTGGTCTGCGTCCTTCACGCTGTTTCGCCTAGAAGCTCCCGGAAGCGCTTCCAACCGGTTTCTGCATCGAAGGGGGCTGGAGAGCGCTTGGCGAAGCTTTCGACAGCACGCGCCCGCACCAGCGCCATACCCTCCAGCGTGCGACAGCCCTTCGCCGTCTGTTGCATATCCCCCAGCACGCCCGAACACTGAAGCACGATGTCGCATCCCGCTTCGAGCGCCGCTTGGGCGCGCCGCGTCAGCCCGCCCTTCAGCGCGAAGTGCAGGGCTTTCATGTCGAGATCATCGCTCATCAGCAGCCCTTCAAAGCCGACGCGGCCGCGGATGATCCGCTCGATCACGCTCGGCGAACAGGTGGCCGGGCGTTCTGCGTCCCATGCTTCGTAGACAATGTGGGCGGTCATCGCCGCCTCGGCATCATGGAGCGCGGCAAAGGGGAAGATATCCGCCGTCAAATCCACTTCGCTCGCAGATACGCGCGGCAGCGCCAAATGACTGTCCGACGTTGCCCGACCATGACCCGGCATATGCTTGATACACGCGGCGACGCCGCCATCGTGAAGACCTTGGACCGCCGCGCGCGCCAGGAGGGCGACGACTTTGGGCTCCGTTGAAAACGCGCGATCGCCGACGATTTTGTCGCTGCCCGCTACAGGCACGTCGAGCACGGGCGCAAAATCCGCGTCAACGCCGATGTCACGCAGCTCGTGTGCAATGAGACGATGGGCGAGATAGGCGGCTTCGGCGCCCACGTCCGCATTCTTGCTGAAGAGTTCGCCATAGCGCGCGCATGCGGGCCAGGTCGGCCATTCGGGCGCCTTAAGGCGCGCGACGCGTCCGCCCTCCTGGTCGATCCACACCAATGCGTCGCGGTCCGCAACATCGCGCAATTCAGCGCACAATCTGCGGACCTGCTCGCGCGATACGCACGCTTCACGAAACAGGATGAAAGCCCAAGGCCGCGTCTCGCGGAAGAACGCGCGCGTTTCGTTATCCAGACGAGGTTGGCGAATGCCGAATGCGCAAGAGAGCAATGAAGTCATGGTCTGCGCTTCCTAGCGCGCGGAGACAATGCAGTCCTGCCCCATCTGCCGTATGCGTTCGCAGAAACGCGCGGCGTTAGCGCGGTCGGCGAAGTAGCCGGCGCGGACGCGAAAATAAACGCCGCGCTGGCCGAGATCGGCGCGCTCGACGTCGAGACGGGCGTGTCGAAAGAGATCCGGCGCGCGCGATGCGTAGCGCTGCCACGCGGCCTCGACGCCAGCCTCCGATTGCAGCGCAACGAGCTGAGCAACGTAACGTCCGTTCGACGCGAAGGCCGGATTGGGCGCTAGCTGCGGGGGCCCGGCTGGCGGCGCGGACTCTTCGATCGGCGCGGGGTCTGCCGCACGCGCGATTTCGCCTTCCGGCTCTGTGAGCGCGGCTTCGCGTGAATCAGGATCGGTTCGCCCCGGCTGCGGCGCCACCTTGTACGGCCCCGGGGGGGCGGAGATGTGGGGAATGTCGGGGCCGCTGTAGAGTTGCCAAACGAAGCCGCCGAACGCCAGCGCAACCACAAGCATGAGGACATAAATTGTGCCCGCATGGCGCGATCGCTCGTCGTACGCGTGCATGCGAGGATCGTAGCGCGTGCTCAATATCGTAACTCCGGTCGGAATCGCGGCGGCTAGCTCTAGTTTACCATGCTTCGGTGTGAGGATCGCCGGTGGAACGATCTTCCCCTGCCTACTCCCGATTGCCTACCGCCCTGCTAACGCTCCAGCGTGAACAGCCGTCTGTGTTCGTCGATGGCGAAATCATCGGTCATCCCGGCGATGTAGTCGCAGACGCGGCGGGCGGTTTTTTGGCCGCCCGCGCCATCTCCGCCCTTCTGCCAATCGGGCGGCAGCAGCTCGGGTTCCGCCAACAACAGGTCGAACAATTCGCGCAGAATGCGTTTGGCGTGGCTGCGCGATCGGTTCACCCTCCAGTGCCGGTACATGCGGGCCATCAGAAAGCGGCGCAGCACAGCCTGCTGCTCATTCATGGCCTCGGAAAAACCTACCAGCGGCCTGCCGGCTGCGCGCACGTCCTCAGCGCTTTTCGGCTTCGCGCCGGCGAGACGATTCGAAGATTCCCACACGAGGTCGTCGATCCAGACGCCGATCAGGCGGCGGATCGTCTCGGCAACGGTGCGACTCTGCTCCAGGGCGGGGTGATCTCGTTCCACCGTAGCCAGCACCCGCGCAACCATGGGCACTTCTTCGCGCAGCTCTTCGAGGGTGAAGAGACCGGCGCGCACGCCGTCATCGATATCGTGATTGTTATAGGCGATATCGTCCGCATGCGCGGCGACTTGCGCCTCAAGGCCAGGCCAGCTCGCCAGTTCGAGATCGTGCTGAGCCACGTATTCCTGGATGGCTACCGGCAAGTCCGTCAACGTTGCGCCGTACCGGATGAGCGGGCCGTTGTGCTTGACGACGCCTTCAAGCGTTTCCCAGGTCAGGTTCAGCCCATCGAACGTTGGGTATTTCCGCTCCAGTTTCGTTAACACGCGCAATGTCTGCGCGTTGTGGTCGAAGCCGCCATAAGGCTCCATGCAGGCGTCGAGAATATCCTCGCCGGTATGCCCGAACGGGGGATGCCCCAGATCGTGGGCGATCCCCAGGCACTCGGCGAGATCGTCGTCCAGTCCAAGCTGGCGCGCGACGGCGCGGGCAATCTGGGCAACCTCCAGCGAATGGGTTAGGCGCGTGCGGTAGTGATCGCCTTCGTGAGCGACGAAAACCTGGGTTTTGCCGCGCAGGCGCCGAAACGCACTTGCGTGAACGATGCGGTCCCGATCGCGCTCAAAGGGATTGCGCGTACGGCTTTCAGGCTCGGGATAAAGTCGACCGCGCGAACATGACGGATCGGTAGCATAAGGCGCTCGGGGCGAGCGCAAGTGGGGCGCGGGCGGATCCTGCCTCACGGCTCTGGCCGGTTTGACCGGTTTCTGCCCGTCTGCCACGAAACGACTTCTCCTCGGCGCCAAGATGAGACCTTATATGGGCCCTGCCCCTGTTGAGAAACCGCTCAAGCGATACGTTAACGAATGACTGATGTGTCTCTTTCCGCCGCCGCGGCATCGCGGATCAAGGCCGTCGTCGCCGACCAGCCTGCGGGCGCGGGATTGCGCGTGGCGGTCGAGGGCGGCGGTTGCTCCGGATTCCAGTACGAGATCGAGGTGGCGCCTGGCCCGACCGCCGAGGATGCGATCATCGAGCGCGACGGCGCGCGGCTCTTCGTCGATCCCGTGTCGTTGCCGTTCCTGCTTGGCTCCGAAATCGACTGGGTGGACGAACTCATCGGCGCCTCGTTCAAAGTGAAGAACCCGAACGCACGGTCGTCCTGCGGCTGCGGCGTCAGCTTCTCGGTCTAGATGTTCCGGCGCACGTCCAAACTCGATCGCGGGCTCGACGCCTTCGAGCGCGGCGAGTGGCGTCGTGCGCGGCGCCTGTTCGAGGACGCGCTGCATGAGGAGGATCGCGCGATCGGCCGCTATCATATGGGTCTGCTCTATTGGCGCGGGCTGGGCGGCAAGCCAGACAAAGCAAAGGCGGTCGAGCACTTCGCCCACGCGGCCGAGAACGGCCTGCCTGGTGCGCAAACGGCGTACGGCATAGCGCTTCGCTCCGGCGTTGGTGTTGAGCGCGATGTTGACCTGGCGCGCGAGCAATTCCGGGCGGCGGCCGGCGCCCAGGACGGCGAAGCCATGGTACAGCTTGCGCCGCTCTGCGAACCCGAAGAGGCGCGATACTGGCTGCAGCGCGCCTCCGAGAACGGTTACGCGCCGGCCATGCGCAATTTGGCGGACCTGTTGATGGAGCGCGACCCGGTCGAGGCGTTGGCCTGGCTTTACGCCGCCGTCTCGCTTGCAGGCGAAGACGCCGCACGCAAGCGCGCTGCGGCCTTGGCGCGCGAACTTACCGCGAAAGAAATCGAGCGCGCGCAAAAAACCGGCCGACTTTACGTGAAGGAAATTGGGCGACGCAGCAAACAGCGCTGATTGCACGGTTGCCGCCCATTGCCTTTGGGGTGCTACACTCCCGCCAATCCTTACGGCGGCTACGAACCTTCATGAACGTCACCGAAGCGCTAATGGCGCGTACCTCCATCCGAGCTTTCAAATCCGATCCCATCCCCGAGACGCTGGTGCGTGAGATCGTTGACGTCGCGCGCTATGCGCCATCCGGCGGCAATCTGCAGCCGTGGACGACGATCGCCGTCGCAGGGAAGGCGCGCGATGCGGTCGTCGCAATGGCTAAGGCCAATATGCCCGGCATGGATGACGATCGGCCGGTCTATCCGGCAAATCTCTGGGAGCCCTATCGCAGTAGACGGTACAAGGTCGGCGAAGATATGTACGCGCTGCTCGGCATCCCGCGCGAGAACAAACCTGCGCGCCTCATGCATCTTGCGCAGAACTTCGACTTCTTCGGCGCGCCCGTGGGCATGTTCTTCATCATCGACAAGCGCATGGGTCATGGCCAATGGGCCCATCTGGGCATGTTCATGCAATCGATCGCGCTCGCCGCCATCGAACGCGGCGTGGCGTCCTGCATGCAGGAGGCTTGGGCGCGCCTGCGGGCGCCGCTGCACGCGCATTTCAATCTCGGTGAAAACGACTACGTCTATTGCGGCATGGCGCTCGGTCACGCAGACATGAGCAAGCCCGTGAACACCCTGCGCAGCGACCGCGCGCCGGTGGACGAGATCGCCCAGTTTCGCGGTTTCTGATTACAAGCCCGCAAGCTTCTAGCCCGCGCCGGCCAACGCTCTACCTCTGTCGACTACGCGCTAACATTGGAGGGTTCTGCATGGGATTGTTCAATTTCGGCCGCGACCGCGGCAAGGACCTCAAGACGCCGCTCCGCCAAGGCACCGAGACCACGAGCGCTGCGGAGATGGCCGAAATGTTGCGCGACCTCGGCATCACCATCGAGGGCGGCAAGATCACGGTGCGCGGCGATGAAGTGACGATCACAGGCCGGGCCAGCGACGTCGCCGAGAAAGAACGCGCCGTGCTCGTGCTCGGCAACACCAAAGGCGTAGGCAAGGTCAACGACCAGATCACGGTCGCAAGAGACCAGCCGGCGTCGCAATTCTATGAAGTAAAGCAGGGCGACACGCTGTCGAAGATCGCCAAGCAATTCTACGGCGACGCCAACAAGTACAGCGCAATCTTCGAAGCAAACCGGCCGATGCTGAAGGATCCGGACGAGATCTATCCGGGGCAAACGCTGCGCATCCCGCAGCAGCACTAGCCGGGGTCTCGTCTTCGCGCATTGCCGATGACGCCGTCCTCGGCGAAATCGACGAGCGCGAACACAAGCCCCATCACCAGCAGCCACAACAATGGAGCGAGCATCAGCGGCAGCACGTACGCCCCCTCGGCTCTGAAAATGCGCCAGGCGCCGCTTGCGCCGGCAAAGGCAAGCACCGGATAAGTCCAGCAGAGCAGCTGAGCCACGAGCAGCGCCGCTTTGGACCGCCACAGAGTTCGCTCGCCGGCCGACACCAGCCGCAGGCCCACACCTACCGCGCCCAGTCCAGCGGCCAGATGGAACAAGGTGAAGGCGGCAAGGATTGTTGTCATGTGGCGGAGCCTAGCACGTTGCCCCCGGGCAAAGGAGATATTCTCATGAGCGCGCGCAAAGTCGGCGACCATGTTGAAGCCAACGCCAATGAGGCGCGGGCCGGCGAGACTGGCCACCATGTGCGCTATATTCTGGCTGGCGGCGTCGTCCTCGTCATAATCGGGTTTGCCGCCATGGCTTTGGGCTGGTTCGGTTGAAGGCAAGCCCGCGCCTGGGCTAAGCCCAGACGCGATGGCTCTTAAAATCGCTGCCTGGAACGTCAATTCGATCATGGCGCGCCTGCCGACGGCGCTAAAGGTGTTCGACGCGGTGAACGCCGACGTCTGGTGCCTGCAGGAAATCAAATGCGAGGACGCACGCTTCCCGCGTTTCGAAATCGAGGCGATGGGCTACAATATCGAAACCTTCGGCCAGAAGAGCTATAATGGCGTCGCCATCCTTTCAAAGCACCGCATCGAAGAATTTCATCGCGGCCTGCCGGGCTTCGAGCACGAGCATGCGCGCTATCTCGAAGCGGTGATCGCCGCGCCCGACGGGCCGGTCCGCGTCGCTTCCATTTATGCCCCCAACGGCAATCCGATCGGCTCGGAAAAGTTCGGCTTCAAACTCGCGTTCATGGAAGCGCTTCAAACTCATTTGCGTGGGCTTCTGCGGGATGAGGAGCGCTTCGTCATCGCCGGCGATTACAATGTCATTCCCCGCGATGTGGATTGTCACGATCCGCGTGTGTGGACCAGCGACGCTCTATTCCAGCCCGAAACGCGCGCAGCGTATCGCGCGCTTTTGAACCTCGGCTTGAGCGACGCTTACATGCAAGCGGACGGCGCCGCCCATCGCTATACGTTCTGGGATTACCAGGCCGGCGCTTGGCAGAAGGATCATGGCATCCGCATCGACCACCTATTGCTCTCTCCGCAGGCGGCGGATCGACTGCAAAGCGTGGAAATTTTCAAAGCGGCGCGGGCGATGGACAAGGCGTCCGATCACGTACCCATCGCGGCCAGCCTCGGTTAGGCCGGCGCGAGGACGCATCCACGGCCCGGGGAACCTGTTCGCGCAGCCGCCGGTTGAAGGCGCATGGCCGACGCCGCAACGCCACATCCAGAGATCGTGCACGCCCGTGAGGTGTTCGACACCGCGGATATAGAGCAGCTGGCGAACTGGCTCGACGCGCGCTGGCGCATCCCTGGCCTGGGCTGGCGCTTCGGGCTCGACTCGGTCGTGGGGCTGGCGCCCGGAATCGGCGACACGATTACGGGCGCGCTCGGCCTCTATATTATCGCGCGGGCGCATCAATTGGGCGCCTCGAAACGGCTGCTCGCGCGCATGGGCTGGAATGTTCTGGTCGATAGCGTTATCGGCGCCATTCCGCTGGTCGGCGACCTGTTCGACCTCGCGCATAAATCGAACCTGAAGAATGTTCAGCTTCTGCTGCGGGATATCGAGCGGCGCAAACGCCAGCCTGTTCGCTAATCTTCTTCTTTTGGCGGATCTTGTGCGCCCGGTTGGCGCTCTTCCGTGGCCGGAATCGAGTACGCGCCCGAGAACCAGCGATTAAGATCGACATCGGCGCAGCGCTTGGAGCAGAACGGGCGGTAACGCTCATCCTGCGGTTTGCCGCAGATAACACATTTTCGTGCGTTCATAGCGCCCTCGCATCAATTTTGTCGCGAGGTCCGGGCGCGGACCCGATGTTCCAACGCATGCCAATTCGATTGGAGAGCTCGCTGCGCCAGTCGATTTCGCCAGCGTCGAGCCAGGCCTTAATTTCAGGCGCCACGGTGCACACAATCTGACGTCCGGTCTGCGCGCGCGCCTCGCGTTCGATGGCGCGGAGCGCCATCAGCGCCACCGTCTCCACGCGCAATTGTCCGTTCGACTCACGCATCTGTTCGTGTAAGGGCGTGCGCAACTGCGCCCGGGCAAGGTCGAACACGCCGAAACGCGACAAGGCGCCGAACTGAACGCTCCACGGATCTTCGGCAAATGCGGCGCGCACCGCTTCCTCCAATAGCTTCGCGTGCGATCTGGCGCGCATGGATACGAAATCAATGGCAATTAGCCCGCCCAGATTGCGCAGCCTTATCTGGCGCGCCGCCTCGCGCGCGGCGGCGATGTTGAGATCGAGCGCGAAACGTTCGGCGTCACCGCTGCCCGCGCGCCCGCCGGCATCCACGTCGATCGCCACCAGCGCGGCGGTGGGTTCGATGCTCAGCGCTCCGCCCCCCGGCAGCGGCGCCGTGCGGGCCAGCGCGTCTTCGATCGCCGCGTCGAGTTTTCCTCGCATCACGGCGTCGGCGGGCCGGCCAAGGAGAAGTTCGTCATCCACATCGTGACGATCGATCAGGTGCGGGCCGCCGTCGTGACCGGTCGAGTGCAGTTCGACCACCGGATTCTTGCCCCGCGCCGCTTCTCGCGTGACCGCCACAATCACCCCTGCGCCCACGGTGATCGGAACGCGATCGCGTCCGATGCGCGCGCGGCCATCGTCGCCGAGCGGCAGAAATCCCTGCTGATCCCGCAGACCCAGATCGAGAAACGCGCCGCGCCGGCGACGGTCGACTTCGCGCACGCGCGCGGCATACACCTCTCCCCAGCGCGCACGACGACCCGCATCGCTCCAACGTGCGATGCGCAGGGCGATGGGACGCCCGTCGCGCACCAACGCCTCACGCGTTTCGCCAATCGCTGCGTCGATCCACCGCTCAAGCCGCTCGCTCATGGGCCGCCTTCGAGCAGGTTCGCCGTCTCGTACAGAGGCAGACCGACTATATTGGAGTACGAGCCGACGATATTTGCGATGAAACGTCCCGCAAGCCCCTGCGCGGCATAGCCACCGGCTTTGCCCTTCCACTCGCCACTGGCGACATAGAGCTCGATCTCGACGGGAGAGAGATGCTTGAACGTTACGCGTGTTTCGACGAGGCGCACGCGCACACCATTGGAAGATTTCAATGCAACGCCGGTGTAGACGCGATGGCCGCGCCCCGACAGCAAGGCCAGACAAGCGCGCGCCTGGGCTTCCGATTCCGCCTTCGGCAAAATGCGCCGCCCCACGGCGACGACGGTATCCGCCGCAAGAATGCGCGCCTCGTCCGCTCGCACCGCGTCCGCCTTCGCGCGCGCGAGCCGCAATACCATGGCCCGCGGCGTCTCTTTTTCCAGCGGCGTCTCATCGATGTCGGCCGCCACCACCTCATCGGGCGCAATTCCGATCTGCGCCAGCAGCGCCAGTCGGCGCGGACTGGCGCTGGCGAGGATAAGGCGGGTCATGGCCGTTTCGGAAATCCCAGGCGCTTGGCGTAGATGCGATCTACCGTGCGCGGATCCATCAGGCGCGGCAAAGTTCGATCCATGAAGGGCCGACGCAAGATTGCGTAGCGTACCTTGGGGTTTGGATCGGACAGGCAACGCCACACCAGATCTGCCACCTGCGACGGCGGCAGCCCCCTCCGACCTTGGGCGACCATGTAGTTTGCAACGCCTTCGAGCATCGGCGCGTACGCCGTGTTGGAAAACCGCTTGAGGTCGTTCTGTTCGGCCTTGTCCCAGATCGGCGTCGCGATGGCGCCCGGGCCAATCACGATCACGTCGATACCGTAAAGCATCAGCTCCCGGCGCAACGCTTGCGAATAGCCCTCGAGCGCAAACTTCGATGAGGCGTACGGCCCGACGAACGGCGCTGCGTTCTGCCCGCCGACCGAGGACATCATGACGATGCGACCCGGCCGACCGGTGCGCTGCGGATCGGCGCCCAGAGCATCGGCGAACGCGCGCGTCACATTGTGCACACCCAGGAGATTGATCTCGAACTGGCGGCGAAGCTCATCGGTTTCCAAATGCAGCAATGGTCCGGGCACAGCGATGCCGGCGTTGTTGACGAGGCCGAACAGCCGCCGGCCGTCCAGCGCCTCAGCGACCTGCGCTGCGCCCTGGCGCACGGCCTGCTCGTCAGTGACATCGAACAAGAGAGGCGTGACTTGTTCGCCGAACTCGCCGCGCAGACTCAGAGCGTCCCCCTCCTTGCGCAGGCTGGCGAAAACGTGAGCGCCTTCGTGTACGGCCTTGGCGACGGCCGCGCGGCCGATTCCGGTGGACGCACCGGTCACAACAATAGCGCGGTCGAGCGAGCCCTTCGTCATTTGAATCGGTACGTCACACGCCCCTTGGTAAGGTCATAGGGCGACATCTCGACGAGCACTTTGTCGCCGGCCAAGACGCGGATGCGGTTCTTTCGCATCTTGCCTGCAGTGTGGCCGATGATCTGGTGTCCGTTCTCGAGTTCGATCCGGAAGGTCGCGTTGGGCAAAAGCTCCATCACCGTTCCGGTAAATTCCAGTAGTTCTTCCTTGGCCATTCGGTCTCCATGAATCGTATCGGCGGGGGCCTTATAGGGGCTTGGACCTATCCCGTCGACGGGCGCGGGAAGCGGTCTGCTATGCGGCGGTCGAGCCCGTCCCGTACCGCGCGATATTCCATCAGGATCTGCTCGCGCGACCCTTCTGCCAGGGAGGGGTCGAATGTGGGCCAATACTCGGCGGCAAGGCCCAGTTCCGGAAGGAGGTCCAACGACCGGTGATGCGCCTCCGGACTCAATGAGACGATGAGGTCGAACGGCTCCTGGTCGCCCTCGGCAAACGCTTCGAACCCTTTCGGGCGATGGCTTGAGATATCGACGCCAAGTTCGTCCATCACGAAGGCGGCCATGGCGGAGACCTCTTCGTGCGGACGCACGCCCACGCAATCTACGCGCATCAGCGGTCCGAAGCGAAGCTTCGCCAGGCCCGCGGCCATAGGCGAACGAATGACATTGTGCGTGCAGGCGAACAGCACGCTGCGCACCGCACCGTCCATGTCGCGTCAGCCCCGCACGTGTAGTGCGCATACAAGCGTGAACAAACGCCGCGCGGTTTCGACATCGACCGTGATTTTGCTGCGCAGCGCCTCGCTCAGCACCTCCGCGGCTTCGTTGTGCAGCCCGCGCCGCCCCATATCGATGGCTTCAATCCGGCTGGGCGGCGCGGTGCGGATCGCGTTGTGATAGGTGTCGCAGATCAGGACATAGTCCTTGATGAGCTTTCTTAGCGCCGACATCGGCACGTGGTGCAGACACACGCGCTCGCCTTGCTCGGTGCTGACATCGAAGGCGAGCCTGCCCTCGTTGAGCGAGAGCAGCAGGAGGTACGGCCCGCGATCTTCACCGCCGACTTCGAAACTATTGGCCTCTTTGAGGTCGAACAGGGCGATCCGGCGTTCGTGCTCAGTGGCCGGTGAGGTCGGCGCCAGCGAACTCTCGTCCAGCGAGACGTCGACCAAACGGTTGCGATCGCTGCTCACCGGACACCCTCTCGGACCCCCTTCGCCGCCCTGGACGTCGCAGTTGCGCCGGCGCCCCGGATGTCGGTTGGCGTCATCACGGCTGCTCGTGGTCGGGCCGGCGCGGCGTGCGCCAGGGCGCGCCCATATCCAGGAGAAGCGCGTCCAGGCATTCCACCTCAAGGGCAATCTCGCCCCCGCCTGCGAATAGCAGACGCACTTGTCCCCCTGGAGGCTCGTCATCCGGCGTGAAGCCAACCGAAAGCAGCGACGCCACGGCCTCCGAGGCATCGGTCCGCACCCTTCGGCTTTTCACCGAGAGCACGCTTTCAAACGACAAAGCTGAGCGAACGCGCTCGAAAGGCCCCGTTTCACCAGCCTGCTCCCAACGAAAACGGCTCAACAATGCAGAAAAGCGCCGGGCTTTCTTGTCGTAGCTGATGTCACCCACACGCAGCAATGCGTCTTGGGCGGCGGCTGCGATGATGTCGAGATCGGCTGCGTCCTCGGCCATGAGTTTCAACATCCCGCTCATGCGTGCTCTTCTTCCTTCGTTCGTCGGATTTGCGCCCCGCAGGCTGCGAGCTTTGCTTCCAGGCCCTCGAAGCCGCGGTCGAGGTGATAAACGCGGTTGACGATAGTTTCGCCTTCGGCCGCCAGACCCGCAACGACAAGGCTAACCGAAGCCCGCAGATCAGTGGCCATCACCGGCGCGCCGATCAGGCGCGGCACGCCCGTCACCACCGCTTCGTTGCCGTGCACCGCGATTTGCGCGCCCAGGCGCGAAAGCTCCGGCGCATGCATGAAACGGTTCTCGAAAATGGTTTCGCGGATGCGCGTTTCCCCTTCGGCCATGCACAGCAGCGCCATCGCCTGCGCCTGCAGGTCGGTCGGAAAACCTGGATAGGGCGCGGTCTCGATATCGACGGCTTTGAGGCGCCCGTTCTTCTTGCGCACGATGCGCAACCCTCGGCCCTCGGCTTCGACTGTCACGCCGGCATCGCGCAGAACCTTGATCAGTGCGCCGAGATGATCGAACCGCGCGCCGGCGAGAAGCACGTTGCCGCCGGTTGCGGCCACGGCGCAGGCGAACGTGCCGGTCTCGATGCGGTCGGCCACGACCTTGTGCTTTGCGCCTTTGAGCGCGGTGACGCCCTCGATGTGAATCTCGCTCGTGCCGGCTCCTTCGACCTTGGCGCCCATGGCGTTGAGGCATTCGGCGAGGTCGGCGATCTCCGGCTCCTGCGCCGCGTTCTTCAGCACCGTCTCGCCCTTGGCGAGCGCGGCGGCGAGCAAGGCGTGTTCGGTCGCGCCGACCGAAACGAACGGAAACTCGATCTCGGCGCCTTTGAGCCCGCGCAGCGCAGCGGCTTTCACATAGCCCTGCTCGATCACGATATCGGCGCCCATCGCCTCGAACGCTTTGAGATGCAAGTCCACCGGGCGCGCGCCGATCGCGCATCCGCCGGGCAACGACACGGTGGCGTGCCCAACTCGCGCCAGCAATGGACCCAGCACGTTGAACGACGCGCGCATCTTGCGGACCTGATCGTACGGCGCGATCGTGGAGGCGATATCCGCTGCATGCATGCGGATGGTCCGGGTTTCCTTGATCCAGGTGATGTCGACGCCGAGCGATTTCAGCAGCTGCGCCATGAAGCGCGTATCCGCGAGATCCGGCATGTTTTCGAGCATCAAGGGCTCAGCCGACAGGAGCGCGGCGGCCTGCAGCTTCAGCGCCGAATTCTTGGCGCCGTAAATGGGGATTGTTCCGTTAAGGGGCGCGCCCCCGGTGATGACGATACGGTCCATATTGCTCTTTCGCCGGCCCTCCGCCCGCGCTGGGGTTATGGGGTGCGTTGAGGGCGCGGGCAAGGCGAGCCCGACTTCCGCACCAGCCCGGCTGTAGGCCTTTTTGTGAGGCCGTGTCCCGCGCGCCGAAGCCCTATTTCTTCTCTTTCTTCTTGTTGGTCTGCGCTGCTTTACGCCGGGCGATATTGCGTTTGAGCGCTGCGGCCAGGCGTTGTTCGCGCGAGGGTTTCGGCGGCGGTGATTTATGCATGTCCAGCATCGACCGGGTGAACAGGGGCGGCTAGTCTCAGCGCCCGGGGGACAGAATGTCGATCGACGCAGCCGAGTCGCAACCCTTCAGTCATACGGGCAAGTTTTTCGACGTGCTCGGGCTTGCGCTGAAGAATGCTGGGCTGACGATCGTCACGCTGACGCTTTACCGCTTCTGGGCGCGCACGTCGATGCGGCGCAGGCTTTGGTCGCGCGCTTGGGTGATGGACGATCCGCTCGAGTACACCGGCAGCGCCTGGGAATTGGTGCGCGGATTCCTGATCGCTGTCCCGACATTCTTTCTGCCCTGGATTTTTGTCGCCTATATTGCACCCCTGGTTATGAACCCCATCACCGCTGCCTGGCTGGGGTTCGCTTTCTGGGTGCTGCTCGTGCCGCTGATCGCGGCTGCGCGCTATTGGATGCGCCGGTATCAGCTGTCACGCACGCGCTGGCGCGGCATCCGCATGGGACTGGCCGGTTCGGCTTGGGGCTTCGCCGCCGCGTCGTGGGGCTGGTGGGTGCTACAGGTGCTGTCGCTGGGCTGGTACACGCCGGCCGCACGGATGAATCGCGCCAAGCTGATCTGGGAGAATACGCGCTTCGGCGATCAGCCGTTCGAGTTCGTCGATGATGGAGACTCGCCGCAGAAAGGCCTGTGGGGGCCGTTTGCGCTGGGCTGGTTCTCGTTTCCGATTGCCTATTTCGCTGCGATATTTGTCGTGCTCATGATTTTCGCCAGCTTTGGCGTGACGGGGGTGTTCACGCCGGGCCAGCAACCGAGCGATGATCCGGCGACGCAGACAAACGCTGTGATCGCGGGGATTTCGATGATCGTCGCATTTGCCTTTGCGTTCCTGTTCACGATGCTCCTCTGCTGGGCGCCCTACAACGCTGCATCCATGAACCGGATCGCCGGCCTCATCTCTCTCGACGGCGCACGCTTCCGGCTGCGCGCGAAAACTTTCCCGTTGTTTTTCATTTCGCTCGCCGGATGGCTGATCAGCATCTTCTCGCTTGGATTGCTGGCGCCCGTGGGCGGCTTCCTGCAGGTCCGCTACGTCATGAACCGGCTGGAAATCGTCGGTACGCCGAGATTCGCCGACATCGGACAGCCCGTCATCGAAGGACCGCGTTCTGGCGAGAGTCTGGGCGACGCTTTCGATCTCGACATGGGCGTGGGGGTGATTTGATGCGCGCCCGCTACGCCGACGGCCGCTCGGCCGTGCTGCAGGAGGCGCAGTGCGAGATCGGCGCCGACACGCTCACGATCCGCGTCGACGATACGGCGCATGTTTGGGCATATAGCGATCTTGCCCGCGCTGATGACGGCAATGGCCGCATCGTGCTCAAGCGCAAGCCGGATACAGGCGAGCGGCTGAGCATCGATTCTGGTGCGGAGGACGCCCTTAAGGCGATGGCGCCTCGGCTCTTCACACTTCACGCGCAAGGCGTCGAGCGCCCGCGCCTTGTCTTGGGCGTTGCCGCCGCCGCCTGGGGTCTTGCGGCAGTGTTCCTGGTGGGCATTCCCCTGGCGGCGGCGCCCATCGCAGGCGCAGTCCCGGCGCCCTACCGCGCACAGATCGCCGATATCTCTTGGTCTCAGGTGAACGAGTTCACCGAGTATTGCGACGACAGTGACGAGGCCGCCCGCATCCTGAACGAGATGGCGCACCGCATGATGACGGCCTCCGACGTGCCTCGCCGCGACGACATCTGGATCACCATCGTCGATGCGGGAATGCCAAACGCGTTCGCCTTGCCCGACGACAGCATCATCGTCACTGATGATCTCATTCAGCTCGCCCATCACCCGGATGAACTCACCGGCGTCATCGCCCACGAGATCGCGCACGTCGAACGCAATCATGTAATGAAGAACGTGATCCGGCAGATGGGTGCGGGAATTTTTTTCGATATCGTGTTCGGCGGCGCGGGGGCCGGTCAGGCGATCGCGATTGCCTCGGTCAACCTCGCCGGCTTGCGCTACAGCCGCGGCGATGAGCAGGACGCGGACGCGCGCGGGCTCGACTATCTGGAGACAGCTGGCATCGATCCCGGCGGACTGGCGCGCCTGTTCGACCGCTTTCAGGAAATGGCCGACGAGGAAGGCGTGGGCGAATTTCCAACGCTCTTCTCCAGTCACCCCGCAACGCCTGAACGTGCGGCCGCCGCCCGCGCCCGCGCCCGCGAAGGTCTCGAACCCTCTCTCAGCGACCGCGACTGGCGCATCGTTCGCCAAGCCTGCGGAGGCTCAGCGGAGCTGCTGTTGGATGGAGAGCAGTGAGGGCGATGCTGGTGCCACGGGTGAGGATTGAACTCACGACCTCACCCTTACCAAGGGTGCGCTCTACCACTGAGCTACCGCGGCGATCCGGAACGAAGCGGGGCTTCTAGCCCGGTCGACCAGAGGATGGAAGACCCGGAAAACCGCTTAGAGGCCGCCCAGCCGAGCCAGCGCGGCGCGGTAATTGGCGAGCTGCTGGGTGTAGTAATCGGGGGCCTGGCCGATGTTCTGCCGCCGCGCTTCGAGCGCCTTTTCTTCGGCGGTCGGCTCTTTGGCGTTCGGATTGAGCAGCTTCTCGTAGGCTTGGCGGACAATGGAGACGGCTGCGGAGATTTCGGCCTTGGTGCGGGCGATCGCTTCGGGCGTGTCGAGCTTCAGGTCCGCGGCGATCAAGCCGAGGCCGAAGGTGCGCAGGCCGCCGCGCGCCGCTTCGCTCTTCGTCACCACGCCTTGCGCAAAGCCGAGCGCGGAGAGCGCGTTGCGCCCATTGGCGCCGGGTTCGATGCGCACCGCCGCGCCCTCGCGCGCGGCGATCTCGATGCGCTCGGCCCCGTTCTCTCTCACGATCTGCGCACGCCCCGCGCCGCCGATAGCACGATTGATCGCCGCGACCAGACTCGCCAGCGTGTCAGTTGCGCCAATGCGGATGGTGCTGAGCCGGCGTCCATCGGCGCCGATGCGGAATTCATCGCCCACGCGCAATGCGGTGCGGTCGATCAGCGGCGCCGAATTGGTTGGGGCAAGCTCGCCGCGGGGCAAGCCGAGGATGTCCAGCGGCGAAGCCCCGCTCGTATCGACGGCCACGCCTTTCACGTCGATCGACCCGGCGCTCGAGGTGAAGGTTCGCGTCCAGGCCAACTCGCCCGCGCTGTCGAGACGCGTCAGAAACGCTGAGCGCACCGCAGCGCCCCCGGCGCCCGCCAGCACGCCGCCCGTGACGCCGGCGGCGTACACTTCGCCGTTCACCAGCGTCAGGCCCCGCACCGCGTCGTCCTGGGCCGAGCCGACATAGGTGGCGCGATCGAGCGCATGGGACACAAGGCCGGCATCGAGCCGGGCGACAAAGCCTTCCTTGCCGGCGACCGCGCCGCGCGCCGCCTCGCCCATGGCCAAACGTTCGCCGCCGATCTCGCCGCCGACATAGAGCGCTGCGCCATCGGCGACGATGGCGTTAATGGCGCCGTGGTGGAAGTAGCCGATGTCGCGGGTTGCGCCCGCGACGAAGCCCGCGGCGGCGGAATAGGTGAAGCGCCGCAGCACGCCACGATGATCCTCAACGCCGCCGGTGACGATCTCGAAACCGCCGCCGTCATCGTCGCGCACCATGAGCGCCGTCGCGGCATCGTCGCGCCCGCTCCCGAACTGGCGGGTGAAAAGTTCATTGCCCGATGCAGAATATCCGCGAACATATGCGTCGGACGCGCCTAGCGCGACCTGACCGGTCAACGCCGACTCCGTTCTTCCGGCAACGATCAGACTGCCATCGGACGCAAACGCCAGCGCGCGCACTTCATCGTTTGCCGTGGCGCCGCGGCGGGCGGTCCAAAGTTCGGTCCCATCGGCTTCGAACACTGTGACGAACGAATCGGCGCCGCCGCGCGCGCTGGTGCTGGTGAGCGCGCCCTCCACCGAACCGGCCACCGCGACCTTGCCGTCAGCTGAGACGGCGAGCGCAAACCCGCTGGCGGTTTCGGCGGCGCCAAGCTGCTGCATGAACTGAAGCTTGCCGGCGGAATCGTACTTGAGCAGCGCCACGTCGCGCGTGCCGCGCACGGCGCTTGTATCGGACGATCCCGAGAGATCGGCGATCACGTAGACTGAACCATCCTGTGCGCTGGCGACGGCCTGTGCGGTCGCCACCTGTGCGCCCGCGCCCACGCCGACGTCGAAAGCGCGGCCGGGAAACCAGGCCGAGGTGTTGGCGGACGGCGCGACAAAGGTGGAGGCAGCTGCAATTGTTTGCGTCACCGCAGCGCCGCGCGCTGCACGTTCGGCCACGCCGGGAGCGCCGATAGGATCGTCTGCGCGGCTGACTGAGTCGATGGCGTCGAGCGTCGTTGCCACACTGTCGCCGCCAAGTTTGAGTTCGGAAACGCCGCGCACGGTATGCGATGCGCCGGTGACGACGCGCAGACCCGCGCCGCCGCCGGAGAGGGTTACTGCCGCAACGCCGAGATCGTAACCTGCGGCCGCGAGCGCTTCGTTCAAGCGCAGCGCAGCGCTTTCGAGCGTGCGCGGGTCGCCGGGCTGGAGTGTTGCGCCGACGGTGCGCGCGCCCCAGGCGGTGTCGAAGGTGATGGAAACCGTCTGATCACCGAGCAGCGCGGCGACGTCATCGCTGACGCCGCTCGCGGCCTGGGCGCTGGTGAAGCTGCGCTCGGCCGAATGGGCGCCGCCCAATGCAAACGCCGGCGCGATGCCTCGCAGATCAAGCGTATCGCCATTGATGCTGACCGACACGAGCCGCTGACCGGCGTTTTCAGCCACCGACCATTGCGTCAGGTCGTTACTCGCAGCGCCCAAATAGACGCCGGCCGCGTTCAGGGCTGCATCCAGGCGGGCCTGGAAGGCGGCGCTCCATTGACCTGGCGCAGGATCGGGATCGCTGGCGCGTTCGAGCGCGCTCACCACAACGCTGATGGTCTTCTCGCCCGTCGCCGTCGCCACAATGATTTCGATGTCGAGCGCGCCGGTGTGGGTCAGGAGCGGCGAGGTAGGTGCGGAATAATCACGCACGGCGTTGCCGAAAATCGCGCCAGCGCCGGCGGCTGGCAAGCCGCCGCTCGCCCACGCGCCAGGCGCCTGCAAATCTGCCTGGACTTGCGTTTCGTTCAGCGTGGCGCTGACGGCCACGACGTCGTGCAGCGCGTCGATGCGCAACGTGAGCGCGCCGCCGTCGTCAATCAGATACGCGGCGGCATTGACCGCCTTCGCCGCGAGCTGCTCGTTCAACCGCTCCGCAAGCGTAGCAGCATCAATGCCATCCTCGCCGCCGTCGATGCTGATGGAATGGACGCCGCCGGTTGTGGTGATGACAAAATTCTGCGCGCCAATGAAGAGATCGGAAGACGTTGCCGCTGCGCCAGCCTCGAAACGCCGCGCGAACACGCCATCGCGCAGACCGCCGAGCTGACCCGGCGGGATGCTAGTTTCGAGCGCCGCGACTTTGCCGCCGATGACGAGGCTTGAGGCGCGGACGAGATCGCCGCTGAACACAGAGAGCCCGAGATTGCCGCCATCTTCCCATACGTCCACGCCGGCGGCGATTCCCTGCTCGTGCAGAAGCTGGGTCAAGCGCTCGGCGAGATCGTCGAGGATGGCGCGGTCTTCGCTCTCGCCGGCTCGCGCGCGCCACGCCTCCAGATCGTCGCTGCGCCAGGCGGTGGTGACGGAAACGGTGCGTCCGTCTCCCAGCTCCAGCTTGAGCACCGCTTCGCCGGCGGCGCGCAGTTTGTCTTCAAAGCCATTGGGGCCATCGGACACGAGCGCGGTGGTGCGTTGCTCGAGCGCACTCGACGGCGCAGCGGCATAGGGCGCACCCGGGCCGTACCATCCGGTCGCCACATGGGCGCCGATGGGATCGGCCGTCGCGTCGGGCCGACCAAGCCAGACCGGCTGGCCGGACGCATCGCCAACATCCTCCAGCTTGATGAGCCGGGCGCCCGATGCGTTTGTCCCAAGCACATAGAACGCGGGCGCTGCAGCGACGGGCTCGAACGCCACGCGTTCTCCGGCGCGCACGTCCACCTTCAGTGCGTATTGCTTGGGCCCGGTATAGCGCGTCTCGATGGTGCGCGCGCCGAGCTTGATGGTGTTGGTCTTGGGCGTCAGATCGACCGCTTCCAGACGCGAGGAGGCGCCTTCGGCGCTCAGCCTGTTATTGATGAAACTGATCACGTTGCCGAGCGTGCGCGGGATCGAACCCATCTCGGAAAGGTCGATGGCGACGTTGCGCGCCGTGCCGGCAAGCGAGGTCGCGACAATGTTGAACTGGGCGTCCGACGCAAGGCCGGTGATTTTCTCGTAAAGACCGCCCTTGTGGATGATCGAGGTCTGGTAGTCCTCGGTCTTGCTGGGCAAGGCAATTGTCGTTTGTGTCTTGTCAACACGATCGCCCTGCACCAGACGCATGTCATCGAACTGCTGCTGGGCGAAGAAGGCTTCGAGTTCGGCAAGCCCGCGCGCGAACTGCGCTTGCGTTTGCGCGAGCTGGGCCTTGGAGACGTCCTTGCTTTCGGCGAGACCCGCCAGCGCCTGCAGCGTGGTGAGGCCGGAATAGAGCGCAAACAGCCGCCTGTAGTCGCCGGTGGCGCCGAGGTCGGAATAGAGCTTGGCGCTCGTGTCGAAGAAGGGCTTGTTCGCCAGCGCGCGCTGGATGAGCGCTTCGGCGCTGGGCGAAACGCCGGGGGTCCAGACCGGCGCCAACGGCGCGTTGGGGTCTTGCGTCGCCGCCGCCACGTCGACGCCGATGCCGGCGCGCGCCTTGGCCCACGCCACCAGCAGATTCGCGTCCACGCCGGGCGAGCCGGCGCTAAAGCTCTGGCCTAACAGGGCTTGCGCTACGCCTGGATGTATAGGGCCGACCACACAGGACTCCTCGAAGCGGCCAGCTTCGCTGAGCGGTCGTAAACGTCTCGTTTGTAGTGTTTCGTTAACGCAGCATGGTTTGCTGGGCCATTTCGCGGAATACCGGGTATTCCAGCAGGTTCGGCCAGAGTTGGATGCCTTGCCAGATCGAGAGCGCGATCACGAGCACGGAGGCCGCTCCCAACAATAATCGGCCGGGCGCCACTTTGGTTACGAAACCCGCCAAGGGCGCGGCAATCACCCCGCCCAAGATGAGCCCGCCGAGCGCGGCGCCTCCCTGGGCGAGGCCCCCCTCGATCTCGAACCGTCCCGCGAGCAACGTCCACAGGAAGGTAATCGAGATGGCGAGGGTGACAACGAACTCAGCGCTATTGACGCTGCCGATGACGTAGCGGGGCGTGTGGCCGCGTCCGAGCAATGTCGAGGTCACGATCGGGCCCCAGCCTCCCCCGCCGCTGGCGTCGAGAAATCCGCCGACGACGCCGAGCGGCACAACGTGGCTGAGGTGCGGCTCTTCATTTTTCGGTGCGCGAAATGCGCGCAACAACATCCACACCCCGAGCACGCCGAGATAGGCGATGACGACGGCCTTGATGAAGGTCGGATCGAAGCCGGTGAGCAGGTAGGCGCCAATTGCTCCGCCCACTACGCCGGCCGGCGCAAGACGAAAGAAGAGGCGCCAGTCGATGTTCTTGTGCAGCATGTGCGACGCGCCGGACGCGCCGGTCGTGAAGCATTCGGCGGCGTGTATGGTCGCCGAGGCCTGGGCCGGAGGCACGCCGAACGCCAAGAGCACGCTGGTTGAAATGACGCCGTAAGCCATGCCGACGGCGCCATCCACCAGCTGGGCCAGAAACCCGACGGCGAGAAAAATGCCAAAGGTCGTGAGTAGCGACGGCCAGAGGTCGGTGAAAACTTCCATGCGCCCTCGAACTTCGGCCCGGCCCGGCCTATAGCCCGTCGCAAGCCAATGCGGCCAGAGCGCGGCAGGTTCCGTCCTACCCAGACCCCGGCGCCAGCCCAAGACTGGTCTCCACTCTGCGCAGCCAAGTCTGCACGAATGGATAACTGGCCAAGTCGAAGCCGCCGAGATGAGCTTTGCGCGTGTACGCCACGAGCGCAATGTCGGCGAGACTTAGCCTGTCGCCCACGAGATAGGAGGTAGCGCAAAGCTGCTGCTCCATGCGCGCAAGCGCTGCGTCGCCCCGCGTGAGCAACACCGGATTGAGGTCCTCTTCGCGCTGCTTCAGAAAGTGCAAGCGCGCGATGCGTACGGCGATGTAGGGTTCGTGGCTGTACTGCTCCCAAAACAACCACTCCATCATCTTGCTTCGCTCGTAAGGATCGCTCGGCGCGAGATGACTACTCTCGGCGAGATGCAGCATGATCGCGTTGGACTGCGCCAGCGTGCGGCCGTCGGCGAACACAATGACGGGCACTTGGCCGGCCGGATTGAGCTTGAGGAATCCCGGCGTGCGCGTTTCGCCGTTGAACGCACCGATTTCGATCCAGTCGAACGCCAGCCCAACCGCTTCGGCGACCCAGCGTACTTTCATGCAATTACCGCTGTCGGAGCTGCCGTAAATCGTAAGCCGGTCTCCCATCGCCGCCCTCCTCGGCGCCGCTTTGGAGCGCGTCGCTTACGCTGGCAAGCAAAACGTGCTCCACCAGGTGTGAGCACGTTTCAATTGCGATCAGCGGCCGGATGCGCTGCGAGCGGCGCGGAACTCGGCGTTCTCGCGCCATTGCGGCCAAGCCTCGCTGTCGGCGAGCTCACGGCCTACGGCGTAGAGCAGCTGCAAGTCTTCGACGCCGCCCGACATGTCCCACTCCTCCGTCACTTCATCGGACGGCTTGTGATAATTGTTGGCGACGTAGGCCTCGTTGAGCGCGCGGCCGCGTTCGACGCCGCCCTCCAGCAAATCGATGCCGTTCGACGTGTAAAGCACCGGAATGCCGAGCTGGGCGAAATGCAGATGGTCGGAGCGATAGAAATAACCCGCCTCCGGCGCCGAATCGGGTTCAACGCGCCGGCCCTGCGCTTCGGCGGCGCGCGTAATCAAATCGTCCATTTCGCTCTTGCCGAAGCCGACAACTTCAATGTCGTGCGTGCGGCCGAGATTGTTAATGCCGTCCATGTTAATGGCCGCCACCGTATTGCGCGGTTCGAATACAGGATGCTGCATGTAATATAGCGCGCCCAGAAGGCCCTGCTCTTCTGCGGTGAGGCCGATGAAGGCGACGGAGCGTTCGGGCCGGCCCTCCGCGGCGAAGCGGCGGGCGAGTTCGATCAACGCCGCTGTGCCCGTGGCGTTGTCGAGCGCGCCGTTGCAGATGCCGTCGCCGTCGACCGGGGCGCAGCGGCCAAGATGGTCCCAGTGCGCCGAATAGACGATGGTTTCATCGGGACGGACGGTTCCTGGGAGGACGCCGACGACGTTGGAGGTGCGGGTCTGTTCAAGGCTGTTTTGCAGCACGAGCGAACCGCTGAGCGCGCCCATCCGCACGGGACGGAAACCGCGTGTTTGCGCCTGGGTGCGCAGCCGGTCGAAATCGAGTCCGGCGCGGCGGAAGGTCTCGCGGGCAACCTCCTCTTGAATCCAGCCTTCGAAGCCGGCGCGCGAAGCGCCGCCGTCAGCGCGCACGATGTCGAAGCGCGGGCCGGTGACGCGGCTGCCGATCACTTCCCACGGATATGCGGCCGGTGCGGTCTGGTGCACGATGAGAGCGCCGGCGGCGCCCTGCCGGCCGGCTTCTTCGAACTTGTAGGTCCAACGGCCGTAATAGGTCATGGCGCGGCCGCCGAAGCCGCGGTCGTCGCCGGTATCGAAGTCCGGATCGTTGACGAGGATGACCGCGATCTTGCCGGTCATGTCGATCCCGTCGTAATCGTTCCAATTCAGCTCGGGCGCATTGATGCCGTAGCCTACGAAGACGAGTTCGGCGTTTTCGATGCTGATTGTTTCATCGAGGCGCTTGGTCCAGGCGGTGAAATCCTCGCCGTAAACGTAGGGGCGAGCGCCGTCGGCGCCAGCGATCGTCAGTGACGGGATATTCGTGAGCGTCGCGGCGCTCAATACAGCTTCCTGGCGCCATGAGCGCGTACCGTCCGGCAACGTGACGCCCGGCTGAAGGCCGGCGGCCGCGAATGTGCGTTCCAGATATTGCAGCGTCAGCTCTTCGCCGCGCGAAGCGGGCGCGCGCCCTTCGAATTCATCGGACGACAGCACCCGGATGTGCTCCATCAATGCCGCCTCGGAGAGCGGCGCGCCGGCAAATTCATGCTCAGCAACGTTCGAGCCGGTTTGTTGCGCGGGCGTGGCGCACGCGGCAAGCGCGAACGCGGCGGCGGAGAGTGCGGTGCGAAGCTTCATCGAGGTCCCCTGATGTGGTTGACGCCAGCTTAGGCGCGCCAACCCCGTCAGCTCAACCCAGCCAAGGCGGCGTGGGCAGTTCCTTTGAGCGCAGAAAGTCCGGGTTGAACAGCTTTGAGGTGTAGCGGTTGCCGTAATCGCAGAGCACCGTGACGATCGTCTTGCCGGGGCCCATCTTTCGCGCCAGCTCCATGGCGCCGAGCACATTGAGCGCGGACGAGCCGCCGACGCACAGGCCCTCTTCCTGGACGAGATTGTAGAGCACGGGCAGCCAGTCCTTGTCCTCGATGCGGAAGGCTTCGTCGACGATGACGCCTTCGAGGTTTGCGGTGACGCGGCCCTGGCCGATGCCTTCGGTGATCGACGCGCCTTCAGCTTTGAGTTCGCCGTGTTTGTACCAATTGTAGAGCGCTGCGCCGCCGGGATCTGCGATGCCGATGACAACGTCCTTGTTCTTCGCTTTAAGCGCCATCGAGACGCCGCCCAGCGTGCCCCCGGAGCCCACGGCGCAGATGAAGCCGTCGACCTTGCCTTGCGTATCGCGCCAGATTTCTGGGCCAGTGGTGTCGAGGTGGCCTTGGCGGTTGGCGATATTGTCGAACTGATTGGCCCAGATGGCGCCGTTGGGTTCGGTGCGCGCTTTCTCTTCGGCGAGCCGGCGCGAGATTTTGGTGTAGTGGTTGTCGGATGCGGCCGGCGCGGGGTCGACTTCGACGAGTTCGGCGCCGAGGGAGATGACGGCGTCTTTCTTTTCTTGGCTCTGGGTCCGCGGCATGACGACGACGACGCGATAGCCGCGCGCGGCGCCGACGAGCGCAAGGCCAATGCCGGTGTTGCCGGCCGTGCCTTCGACAATAACGCCGCCTTTCCGCAGTTGGCCCTTGGCCTCGGCATCCTTGATGATGGCGAGCGCGGCCCGGTCCTTGACGCTTTGGCCGGGATTGAGGAATTCGGCCTTGCCGAGAATGGTGCAGCCGGTTTCTTCACTCGCGCGGCGGAGCTTGATCAGCGGCGTGGCGCCAATGGCGTCGATGATGGAGGCGTGGATCATGGGCGCTGCGCCTTTGTGTTCTTTGTGAAGCCTTTGTGCCTTTGTGGTCGAAAAGGAACCACAAAGACACGAAGAAGGCACGAAGCACACGAAGTTGACCTTCGGGCATACGTCGCGAGCGGCGCGACCCGCTCTTTTCGCTAGACTGTCTCCGGTTCGCCTACGCGAAAGCAGGAGAACGGGGCGCGCGATCCGCGCTCGGTATAGTTTGTAGGGTGCGCAGGCCGTCTCCGACCAACGCCGCGCGCTTCGCGCGCCCCGTGGCGATCTGTGCTCCTCGGGCCTGGGTCTGCGCTCTTAACGCAGGTGGTCCCCAAGTCCCCGACGGCGTGCGGGCCAGCCATAGTCCCGGACCCCGGTGCATTTCCGCGGCGACTACCTGGGCGACTTCGCCCCACCGCTGCGCCGGCTATCTCACGCTCGATCGCGTCCCTCGCGTCCGCTCGGCTCGGCTAGCCAGTGAACCTCCCGTGCGAGAGACAAGGCGCAGTATCTCATAGGCTTGGAGGTGTGGGATTGATTACGCTTGTTTTCTTGCGTCGGCGTTTGTTTTCAGTGCGTTAGCAGCAGCGCGCTGTAGGATAGATGCGTCGACTTTAATGCTCTGAACTAGAAAACCAGTTGACCACTCAGAAGCGAGGCCAATGCTGGGGACATGGATAGGCCGCGAGGCCCGTGGGCTGCACCCATGAAGGGCATCTACCGTTTCACAAAGACGAGTCCGGATGACCACTGGGCACGTGTCGAAGTGCGCCTCGGCGAATGGTCGGAGCTGTCTAAAGCCGACTACGACGCGCAGCGAATCGAACCTACCTTTTGGGCGCTACAAGAAGTGGATTCGTGGCGCGAGAACATGGCGGGGCAGGCGGGCGACGGGGGCATGGGTTGAAGGAACGTCTGCACCCGGCCCGAAGCGGAC
>CAZIOD010000001.1:0-63132 GCA_964540785.1 uncultured Terricaulis sp. | reverse complement strand
GGCGGGCGACGGGGGCATGGGTTGAAGGAACGTCTGCACCCGGCCCGAAGCGGACATTGCGACAGCGGTGCATTGCGATACGATTTCGCAATGGGATACGATGTCCATATCACGCGCAAGAAAGACTGGTTCAATCGGGACCAACCCGGATTCACGTTCGAAGAATGGTCTTCGTACATTGGCACCGATCCCAGCATGCGCTTGGACGGTGTCGCGAGGACGACAACTCCCGACGGACAGGTAATTGAAATTCAGAGCCCCGGACTTGCAGTCTGGATAGCATATTCAGGGCACGACGAGGACAGGACTGCTTGGTTTGATCTCTCGCGAAGCGGCAATATCAGCGTGAAAAATCCGGACCCCGAAATTCTCGGGAAGATGTGGGAGATCGCTCAGGCATTGGGCGCAAAAGTTCAAGGCGATGACGGCGAAATCTATAGCGCCGACGGGTCTTTTCACCGCGTGAACTGAACGTCCGCTCTCGGCGATTAGCGGACTCCGCACACTGCGGCCATCGCGAAAGACCCTTGCATCACGCCTTTTCCGCCGCATACTTGCTCGCGCCCATGAAATGCAGCGAGACGTAAGGTTCGTCGCCGACGACCCAGGAATCGTGGGGCTCGGGCGGGATGTAGAAGAGATCGCCGGCGCGCATTTCGATGATCCTGCCGTCGGCCATGGCGGCGGTGGCGCAGCCGGAGACAACGAGGCCGATGTGTTCCACATGGCAGTGCGAGGCGCCGGCCGCCTTGCCGACGTGCTCCGACCACTTCCAGCCGGGCTCGTAAGCGGCGCGGCCGATGGTCATGCCGCCGAGCGTGACGAGATCGAAGCGGCCTTTCTCGAAGAGACGCGTTTCGTCTGGCGCTTTCGAAGCGCTTGAGGATGACGTCGACGTTCATGGGACCTCCCGCCTTGACCATAGGTGCTCTAAGGCAGTCATTCCACGGCCGCAGGCCGATCGGGAGTCCAGGTGATCATAGAGCGTGGAGTTGCGGCCCCTGGATTCCAGATCGCGCTTCGCGCGTCTGGAATGACTCGGAGTAAGTGAAGTTAAACTACGCCGAGCTTCTTTTGCAGGTCGGTGGAGCTTGTCGTGTAGAGAAACACGAGCCGCTCGCCCGGCCGCGCGATTTTGAACGCGGCTTGGCTCATCAGTGCGGCTTCGTGGAAGCCGCAGAGGATGAGCTTCAGTTTGCCCGGATAGGTATTGATGTCGCCGATGGCGAAGATGCCCGGCTCGCTGGTTTCGAACTTCTCGGTGTCGACCGGGATCAGGTTTTCGTCGAGGTTGAGGCCGAAATCGGCGATGGGGCCGAGCTTCATGGTGAGACCGTAGAACGCGAGCAGCGTGTCGCAGGGAATGTCGTAGCGGGACTTATCCTTGCGCTCGCAGACGACGGCGCTGAGCTGGCCGGCTTCGCCTTGAAGCTCTCTGAGATCGGCGATTTCGAGCTTCATCTTGCCTTCGGCGACCAGCTTGCGCATTTGCGCCACCGAGTGCGGCGCGGCGCGAAATTCGTCGCGCCGATGCAGCAGCGTCATGGACTTGGCGAGCGGTGTGAGGTTTAGCACCCAGTCGAGCGCGCTGTCGCCGCCGCCGGCGATGACGATGTCCTTGTCGCGGAAGCGCTCCATCTGACGCACAGCGTAGAAGAGCGATGTGTTCTCGTAGGCTTCGAGATTGTCGATCCGGGGCTTGCGCGGCACGAACGAGCCGCCGCCGGCGGCGATCACCAGCACCGGCGCGGTGATGGTCGTCCCGAGTTCGGTCTTGAGACGGAAGCGCTTGTCTTCGAGGCGCTCCAACGACTCGGCCATCTGTGCGAGATGGAAGGTCGGCGCAAACGGCTTGATCTGTTCAAGCAAACGATCAGTCAGCTCCTGGCCGCTCACGACCGGCAGACCGGGAATGTCGTAAATCGGCTTTTCCGGGTAAAGCTCGGCGCACTGGCCGCCGGGACGATCAAGCACGTCGACGAGATGGGCCTTAAGGTCCAGGAGGCCGAGTTCGAACACGGCGAACAGGCCCACCGGGCCGGCGCCGACGATGATCGCGTCAGTCTCGTACGCTTCGCCCGCTTTGGCGCTTACGATACTCAATCCCGCCTCCTGGGCGCGCGCCTTAAGAGACGCGCACTTTGCTGGCCTGAAGACCCGCACTCCAAGTGCGCTACTTAGGGCGGTCAGCCGCCGTCCGCACCCGGCAAAGTCGCCGCAGCGAGATCGCCATTGATGGCTGGACCGCCGCCAAAGGCGCGGTAGGCCGCGATGGCGGCGCTGGCTTGGGCCCTTTCTGCGTTGATGCGGGCAAGACGCGCATCAATCAGCTGCTGTTCAGAACGAAGCCGGTCAGCAAGGCTCTGAATGCCCGCCTCGTAAGCTGCGCGCGAGCCGCGCGTGGCCGCCTCCGCCGCTTGCTCGGCGCGGCGCGCGGAGGCCAGGCGCTGGCGGCCCTGTTCGAGCGAAGTGAGCGCATTGGAGGCTTCACCGACGGCGGAAATCACCGTCTGGCGATACTGCACCAGGGCCTGCTGGAAGCGTGAGCGGCTGGCGCGCATATCGGCAAAGCGCGCCCCCCAATCGAACAGCGGAATGGAAATGAGCGGCGTTGCGGTCGCTTGCGTGATGCTGGCGGGCAGCGCCGCGCCGACGATGTTGTCAGTGACCGTGACGGCGCCGGTGAGATTGAGGCGCGGCAACACACTGGCGCGCGCCTCAGCGAGGCCGGCGGCGGCGAGCAGCGCTTGCGCCTCGGCGCGCGCGACGTCTGGGCGAAGGCGCAACAAGTCCGCAGGCGCAGCCGGCGCGGCTTCGAGCGGCAACACGGGCACATCGGCCGGGGCGGCCAATGCGGCGGCGGTGGTGGCTTCTTCTGTGCCCGGTGAAATGCCGCGCAGCACGGCAAGCACGTTTTCAGCGCGTCGCGCTTCGATGACGAGCCCCGGCAATTGCGTGCGCGCGCTTTCTGCTAGCCGGCGGGCGTCGGCCGCGTCTGCGGGCGCGGCAATGCCGGCGTCGGCGCTGGTTTCGAGAATGTTGGCGAGCTGATCAGCGACGCCGACCTGTTCGGCGAGCGCGTCGTGGCTCTCGCGTGCGGCGCGGTAGTCCACGTACGCCTGCGCTACATCCGCCGCGAGTGCAACGCGGGCCGCGCGCAGATCGGCGAAAGCGCTCGCCGTGTTGGCGCGGCCGCCGACATAGGCGGCCTCGATGCGGGCAAACAGCGGAATTTCCCAGGAGACCTGCGCGCCGTAGGAGCCGGTCATCTGTTCTGGTTCGCCCGCGCCGGGGGCGCCGGGGATGGAATTGATTGGGCCTTCGATGGCGCGCGTGTAATTGCCCTGCGCGATGGCGGAGAGTTCGGGCAGATAGCGCGTCAGCGTGGTGTGCGAGACGGCGCGAGCCTCGGTGACGCGCAGCGCAGCAAGCTGGACGGTGGGGCCGTTGACGAGCGCTTCGGCGACCAGGCGGTCGAGCACAGGGTCTTCAAATTGCGTCCACCAATCGGTGAGTTGGACGCCGGCGCCGACGGGCGCGTCGCGCCAGGTTTCGGGCAGCGCCGGCGGCTCCGGGCGCTCGCGCGGCATAGTCGAACAGGCCGCGGCCAGCGACAGCCCGGCGAGCGCGGCGAGACGCAGCCCCTTCATTGCCAACGACATCCCGGCTGCTCCCTTAGCGGCTGGACTCGGTCAGGACGACCATCTGGGGTCCCGATTCCAGCTTGACGACGCCCTGCGTTAAGATTTAGAGAACGAATGTTCGTTTTATATGCAGCGCAGCGAGCCGGGGCAAGTCCGGCGTGATGGAAGGCGCCCCTCCTTTGGCCCGTCTCGCCGACCCTTCCCTGGCCGACCGCCGCCGCCGGCAGATTCTGGACGCCGCGCTGGAATGCTTTCGCCGCCGCGGCTTTCATCAGGCGACGATGCAAGAAATCTGCGCCGAAGCGAACATGAGCGCCGGCGCGCTCTACCGCTATTTCGGCTCGAAGGCCGAGATTATCGGGGCGATCGCGGAAGACACCCATTCGGATTCCGGCCACAGTTTTTTGCAGGCCAGCCGCGCCGGACCGCTGCTGGATGCGCTGTCGCTATTGGCGCGGGACTTCTTCGATAAATTCGAACAGGGTCATGGGGCGCTGATCGCCGACATTTTCGCGGAGGCAATCCGCGATCAGGCGCTCGCCGCCCCGCTGCTGAAGATCAATCAGAACATCGTGAAATATTGCGTCAGCGCAATAGAAGCGGCGCAGGCCCGCGGCGAGGTCGATGAAAAAGTCGATCCGCTGGATGCGGCCAACATCTTGTTAGCGGCGATTGAAGGCATAGGTCTCAGGCGCGCTTTCCTGCGCGAAATCGACCCGGACGCCGCCGTCGTGCAATTCCGCGCGCTCGCCGAACGCTATTTGAGCCCTCGATGAACAAGCCCGAGCGCCCCGAAATCTTCTCCCGCGCGCAAGGTTTGCTGAAGCGCGTCGGCGATGCAGGCGGACAAGCGCTGCGCAACGCGCGCGCTGTAGGCGAACGCGCCTGGAAAGGCGAAGGCGAGGAAGACGAAGTCCGCCGCAGCCGGCGCGTCGTCATGCTGACCGGCGCCGGCATCCTGGCGGGGATCATTGTCATCGCCATTCTCACGCGCCTGGGCGGCGACGGGGCAGAGCACATCGTCGTCGACACCCGCCAGGCTGTGACGGCGGTCCGGATCGAGCCGCGCGTGTTCAGCCCTACCGTGGCGCTCAATGGCGAAGCGCGCCCGACGCGCGACATCCAGGTGACGGCGCCCGCGAGCGGCGTGCGCATTCTCGAATTGCTGGTCGACGAAGGCGAGCGCGTGCGCGCCGGCCAACCGATGGCGCGTCTCGATACGGCGTTGGCGCAAGCGCAGACGCGCGCGGCTCAGGCTTCAGTGGCGGAAGCGCAATCGGCGGCGGTGCGCGCACGCGGCGAATACGAGCGCGCGGAGTCCATTCGCGACTCCGGCGCGCTGTCGGCCGAGGCGATTGAAGCGCGGCGCGCCGCGGCGATTGCGGCGGACGCCCGCCTCGCAGCGGCGCGCGCGCAATTGCAGGAAGTCAACGCGCGCCTCGGCGGCGGCTATGTTCGCGCCCCTGCCTCCGGATTGGTGATCGATAGAACCGCAGAAGTGGGGCGCCCGGTCGAAGGGCAAGTGCTGTTCCGCATTGCCGCAGGCAACCAGCTCGAAGTCGCCGCCAACGTGGCGGAAACGGACATCCTGGCCCTGCAGGCCGGCCAACCGGCGATCTTCGAACTTGTCGACGGCAGCACCGTGCAAGGCCGGCTTTCGCGCCTTCCCGCCTCGATCGATCCACGCACGCGCACCGGCGAGGCCTTGTTTGAACTGCCAAGCGCATCGCGGGTGGTGGCGGGAATGTATCTGCGCGGGCTTGCCCAATTGCCGGCGCGAGAGGCGCTCGCCGCGCCGCAAAGCTCGATCCTCTACGAGAATGGCGAGCCCTATGTTTACGTCATCATTGCGACCCCCCCACAAGGCGAACAGGAAGCTCGTTACGTCGTGCAGCGCACCGCCGTGACGCTTGGCGTGCGCGATGGGGAGTGGGTGGAGATCACAAGCGGCCTTGCTGCCGGACAAACCATCGTTGGATCCGGGGCGGCGTTCCTGCAGAACGGCGACGACGTGCGCCCGCTGACGCCTGCGCCCGCCGCAGCAGCGCAAGCTGCGCCGGCAAAGTCCGGGGAACCGACGTCGCTGCGCGGCAGAACGGACTGAGCCGCCATGGCGCTTAATATTTCCGCGACGGCGATCCGCAATCCGATCCCGCCTATTTTGATGATCCTCGCGCTCGTGCTGGCGGGGTGGCAGGCCTATAGCCGCTTGCCCATCAATCAATTGCCGAACGTCGATTTCGGCGGCTTCACCGTGACCGTGGCCCAGGCCGGGGCCGCGCCGGTGGAAATGGAAACGCAAATCACGCAGCGCATCGAGAGCGCGCTGACGGCGGTTGAAGGCGTCAAGCGCGTGAACTCGACCATTTCGCCGGGCGTCTCCAGGACGACCGTGGAGATGGAGGGCGAGACCGATCTCGCGCGCGCGGTTGACGATGCACGGGATGCGATCGGGCGCATTCGCGCAGAACTGCCGGCCGACATCACCGAACCGGTGATCACGCGTATCGAAGCTGCATCGATGCCGATCGGCTATTACGCCGTGACTGCCGAAGGGATGACGCCGCAGGACATCTCCTGGTTCATCGACAACGAGCTGCAGCGCGAATTGCTGGCTGTGCCTGGCGTCAGTCAGGTGCAGCGCATGGGCGGCGTCGACCGGGAGATCCGGGTCGAACTCGATCCCGCACGCATGCTGGCGAATGGCGTGACAGCCGACCAGATCAACAACCAGCTGCGCGCCATCAATATCGACCTGCCCGGCGGGCAGGCTGAGATCGGCGGACAGGCGCAATCCATCCGCACATTGGGCAGCGCGCAAACGGTGCAGGCGCTGGCGGACACCCGGATCACGACATCCGCCGGCAATACGGTGCGCCTGGCCGACCTGGGCACGGTCACCGACAGCGCCTCGGACCAGACGTCTATCTCGCGTTATAATGGTCAGCCGGTCGTGGGCTTTCTGGTGCTGCGCACGCGCGGCGCCTCCGAGGTGCAGGTTTTCGACCGCATGGACGAGCGGTTGCGCGAGGTCGAAGCGCGTCACCCCGGGCTCACCGTTACCGAAATCGGCTCGACCGTCGAATTCATCCGCGGCATGCACGAGAGCTCGATCCATGCCCTGGTCGAGGGCGCGCTGCTGGCGTGCCTGGTCGTCTTTATCATCCTGCGCGACTGGCGCGCCACGCTGATCGCCGCCGCGGCCATTCCGCTCTCGATCATGCCGACCTTCGCCGCGATCGAGCTGCTTGGCTTTACGCTGAACATGGTGACGCTGATCGCGCTGGCGCTGGTCACCGGGGTGCTGGTCGACGACGCCATTGTCGAGGTCGAGAACATCGTCAGGCACATGCGCATGGGCAAGACCGCGTATCAGGCCTCGCTCGAAGCGGCGGACGAAATTGGGCTCGCCGTCGTGGCGACCACCTTCTCGATCATCGCGGTGTTCGTGCCGGTGAGCTTCATGTCGGGCGGCATGGGGGTTTTCTTCCGAGAATTCGGCCTTACCGTGGCCATTGCGGCATTCTTCTCGCTCGTCGTGGCGCGTCTCATCACACCGCTGATGTGCGCCTTCATGCTGAAGAACAAAGGCCACGGCGAAGCCAAGCCCGGGGCGTTCGTGATCTTCTATCGCGGCGTGCTCGACTGGGCGATCCACAATCCGTGGAAGACGGTTGGCATCGGCCTTGGCGTGTTCGTAGCCTCACTGGCGTTAGCGGCGACCGTGCCTGCCGTTGTCATTCCGCGCTTCGATAGCGGCATGATTCAAGCGCGGGTGGAAATTCCGCCGGGCACGCCTGTGCTGCAGGCCGATCGCGTGCTGCAAGGCATGGCGCAGCGCATTCGCGAAACCACGCCCGAAGTGGAAGGCGTGTTCACGTCGATGAACGGCGCCGGGGGATCGGCCTCTGAAGCCAACATCTTCATTCAGCTGACCGACCGCGAGGATCGGGGCCGTTCCGCTTACGCCATCCAGCAGACATTGCGGCCGGTCCTTAGCGCATTTCCCGACTATCGCGCCGCCTTCATTCAAGATCAGGGCGGCCAATCGGGCACCGACATCACGGTAGAGTTCGTCGGCCAGAACCCAGAAGCCGTGAACGCGGCGGCGGAGCGGCTTGCGGCGGCCATGGCCGACCTGCCGATCCTTGCCGACGTGCGTTCGTCGTCCGCCATTCGCCGGCCGGAAATGCAGGTGCAGCCGCGGCCGGTCGACATGGCGCGGCTTGGGGTCACCTCGGCCTCGTTGGCTTCAGCGATCCGCATCGCCACCAGCGGCGACGCCGCGCAAAACCTGCCGAAGTTCGACCTCGCGGACCGCCAGATTCCCATCCGTACAACGCTGCGGCCGGATTATCGCACCGACGCCGACGCCATCCGTTCGCTTCCCGTGCAGTCATCCTTCGGAGCGCCTGTGCGGCTCGACGCCGTCGCGGACGTCTCCTTCGCGCTCGGCGAAGCCACCATCGAGCGCCGCGACCGTGAACGCTCGGTGACGGTCGGCGCCAACGTCGTGCCGGGCACCCAGCTAAGTACGGCCCAGCGCGCCGTCTTCTCATTGCAGGAAGCGCAAAGCCCCGGTGACGGCGTGCGTCTGGCTGCGGGCGGGCAGACGGAAGATTTCGCCGAGATGCTCGAAGCATTCGGCACCGCGATGCTGTGGGGCATCATCCTGATCTACTGCGTGCTGGTGCTGCTGTTCCGCGACTTCTTCCAGCCCATCACCATCATGACGGCGCTGCCGCTTTCGCTTGGCGGCGCATTCCTCGGCCTCATCGTCGCCAACCAGCCGCTCTCTCTGTTCGCGTTCATCGGCCTCTTGATGCTGATGGGGCTGGTGACGAAGAACTCGATCCTCCTGGTCGATTTCGCAGAGGAGCGCATGCATGGCGGCATGAACCGTTATGACGCGCTGATGGACGCGGGCATGAAACGCGCGCGGCCGATCATCATGACGACGTTCGCGATGTCCGGCGGTATGCTGCCCGCAGCGCTCGGCTGGAGCATTGACGGCACGCTGCGCCAGGGCATGGGCGCGGCCGTGATCGGCGGCCTGATGCTTTCGACATTGCTCAGCCTCGTGTTCGTGCCGGCGATGTTCGTGCTGATCGACAAGCTGGAAACTTGGGTGTTCGGACTCTTCCGCCGCTGGCGCCCTCAAGCGGAAATCACGCACACCCCGGCCGAGTGAGAGCGGAAGCGGCGGGCCCGGCCCCATTCCATCAACCCAACCGCCTCCGCACCCACACGCGGTGCGTACGGGCTGGCGGCTATCCAGCCTTAAGATGCAAGGTCTCGCAATCGCGCTTTTGTCGCGCGCTGTACTTTACCCACATTCCGTGACCAGTGGCCGGGACAAGGCGCAGGACAATTGAGCCTGGCGGCCGCGCGCCCGCAGATGCGGATCACTTCGCTTCGGCCGCGATCAGCACCAGCGTGACGTTATCGGGCGCGCCGCGCGCGAGGGCCTGATCGAGCAAACGCTCAGCCGCCGCTTCAAGGGGGGCGCGGATCATGGCTGCGGCGATCTCCCGATCCGAGACGACACCGGTCAGGCCATCCGAACACAACAGGAAGCGGTCGCCGGCGTGGATGGCGCCAAAGACGGTCTCGATGTGCAGCTGCTCGCGCGCGCCCACTGCGCGCGTGATCACGTTAGAGCGCGGATGGCCCCGCGCCCCCTCTTCGCTGATCGCGCCCGCATCCACCATCTCCTGAACGAGGCTGTGATCGCGCGTCAGCCGCCGCAACGCGCCGGCGCGGTAGAGATAGGCGCGGCTGTCACCAGCCCAGAGGCACGCATAGTGCGCCTCGTGTGCGAGCAGCGAGACTACGGTCGAGCCCATCGTTCCGCGATCGGCGGAGAACTCTAGCAGTCTTTCGTTGGCGCCAATGAGCGCCTGGGTGGCGGCATCGCGGAAAGCGTAGGCGCTGGCGAAATTGTTGATCCCTTCCAGCGCGTCGATCGTGGCGGCGCTAGCGAGCTCGCCGCCGTCGTGGCCGCCCATGCCATCGGCGACGGCCCAGAGCCCCTTGTCCGGCCTATTGAGGAAGGCGTCTTCGTTGAGAGTGCGCACACAGCCAACATGCGTGCTTCCCACCGAAAGATACTTGAATGCGCCGAGATGGCTCGGCCGGCGCACGCGTTGCGCGATCAGAGGTTTGGGATTCAACATTACGCCTGGGTTCCAAGTCCGTCGAGTTTGCGCAGTTGGCGTTCATAGCCGCTTTTGAACGCCTGATTGATGACGCTGCCGGCGTTCTGTCGAGCGTCTGCGCAAACTCGCGCGTGACGCTTCTGAAACTCGCGCCAACACGCATCTGCTCTAGTCTGAAACAGCGTCGACTGGATTTTGGCGTCTACTTCGATACGCCCAGGCTCCACCTCATCGAGCGTCGCGGCGATAGCCGCGCGTGAGCCGGCAACGAGGCAAAGCAGGTGTTTTTTCAAATCCTCGAACGATTCCCGCATGGCGGCGGCGCCGGTCAAGAAGGAGCCATTTCCAGCCCGCAGCAGATCAACGCCAACGCGATGCGCATCGGCCCACTTGAACGGATTATTGCCGCTTGCCCCCACTGTCGTGCGGTCAATCCGGTACGCCGACTTTGCGGACGTGCGTTCGCTCATCAAGTCGCAGAGTCCGATGACGGCCTGACGATAGGCTTCGCCGGCGCGGCGCATGACGTCGGCCGGCACTTCAGCAGCGAATGCGGAGGCGTCGATGCCTGCGCCCTCGCAAAACGCTTCCAGCAAAGCGGCGTCCGGAATGCGCGGCCGCCCCAACGGCAGCGTATCAGGCTGAGCTTCGCTCCAGGCGCTGCGCACGCTGAACGAAGACGCCGTCACGTCCGGCTCCTGCAGGATCGGCGAGTGGAAGGGCGCGTCGATCGGGGCGTTTTCGCCTACGCTGTCGTTGGCAGCGGCGCGCGCGCCGGAGTCGGCGAGGATCAGAAACTGCCCCAGATGGATCGGTTCGTCGAGCGCGACAGGAACGTCGACGTGCTTGGCGATACGTCGGCGCGCTGCGCCTATGAACACGCCATTGGCGCTCGTGTCACGCACCCGTACGCCCTCCGCGCACACGAGGATCGCGCAATGACGGCGCGAAAGCTCGCACGCTGCGTCCTCGATGTGCCAGTCGGCGGCCGGATCGCGACCGACCGCGATCTCACCCTCCCCCAACACACGGCTCTCGATCGGGTGGAAAGGATTGGCGCTGTGGAACAGTCTCAGCGTGACCATTGCGGACCTCGTTCGGCCGGCGGCGCGTCATCATTGGCCGGCATTGAGATGGCGGTGGCGTCGAGCGGGGCGGCAATTGCTGGCGCAAGCGCGCTCCCTTCGAGGCGCTTCTGAACCGCGCCGACAAACATATTGAATGCATTGAAGAGATCGCCGAACTCGTCACGCTGGCGGTGAGAGATGCGGAAATCCAGATTGCCTTCGGTGGCGTCGGCAAAGGCGGCCTTGAGACGCCGAAGCGGCCGCAGGACAAGCTGAGCGGCGCCAATCGTGAGCGCCGCGACCACCGCTAGCATGACGGCCACCAGCGCCAGCAATAGCGACGTCGTTAAGAACACTGCGGACTCCAGTTCGGTGCGCCGCAGGCTGACATCGACCAGACCGACCTGTCGGCCGGCGTATTCGATCGGACGCGCGAAGCGGAAGCTGCGCTCCCCGCTCGAGGAGCGCACCGTTGTAACCGAGATGTTTGGACGATCGCGGACCAAACGCTGACCGGTTGGCGCGATGTAACGCGCGCCGATGAGATTCTCGGCGCTCGCAGCACGGATCACGCCTTCATGGTCGACCACCATCATCTGCGTCACGTTCGGATCCGCCGACGCAGTGGTGATAAAGGCCTGCGTCGGCACCCAGTCGCGCTCCTCCGGCGGCCGCACAAGGTTTTCCGCGGCGGACAAACCGGCATTGGCCGAGACGAAGGAGACGATCGAAGAGCCCGATGCGAGCGCCACACGCTCCATGGCATCGTACTGGCGATCTATGACAAGGCTGACGCCGATTGCGAGCACGGCGGCGGTGATGGCGGTAGTGGCGAGGGCCAGCTTGGCGGGCAGCGGCAAGCGGCGCCGGCCGCCTTCGGCAAGCATCGCCGTGTAGGCCTGGCGCTCGCGCTGCAACGCCTCGAACAGACGATCCCCGCTTGCAAACCGGCGTTCGGGTCGCTTGCACAGAAGTTTTTCGACGACGAATTGCAGACCGCGCGGGCAATCCGGCGCATCGATCGGGGCTGGATCCTTTTGGGTGATCTGCAGCGCCAGTGTCGCCGCGCTCGAACCGTCGAAAGCAGGCCGGCCCGTGATGAGTTCGTAAAGAACGGCCCCGACCGAGAAGAGATCAGAGCGCCCGTCGGTCTCGCGGCCTAGCGCCTGTTCAGGGCTCATATAGCGCGGCGTGCCGACGACCTGACCGATCTGCGTCTTCAGCGCCTCGGCCTGTTCTTCAGCGGCGTTCTGTTCGAGCCTGGCGATGCCGAAGTCGAGCAGCTTGATCGAGCGACCATCCTTGCCCAGCCAGATGTTGGACGGCTTGATGTCACGGTGCACGACGCCTTGCTCGTGCGCATAGCGCAGCGCGTCCGCCAGCTGGCAACCGATCTCGATGACGTCGGCCATGGGAAAGCGGCCCTGGCGCGCAACGGCCGCGTCCAGCGGCTGCCCTTCCAACAGCTCCATTGCGATGTAGGGAAATCCTTCGATCTCGCCCACATCGTAGATGGTGACGATGTTAGGATGCGAAAGCGCGCCGGCGGCGCGCGCCTCACGGAGAAAGCGCGACGCAAATTGCGGATTGCGGCAATACTCGCGCTTCAGCACCTTGATCGCGAGCACGCGATTGATGTCCGGATCGAAGGCGCGGTACACGTTGGCCATAGCGCCTTGGCCGATGCGGGCCTGAATCTGGTAGCGCCCCACGATCTTCACAGCAAATCTCCCGAAGCGCCGGCGCAGAGAGCTTAGCGCAAGCGCGTTAAAGTGCAGTTTGGCCTAACCCCGCTCGCTGCCGAGCGCGGCCTGCAAACGAAGCGCGCGATCGAGATCGCGCCGGATGGCGGGGTTGCCGGCGTCGAGGTCCTGCGCCTGACGCAACAACGTAATGGCGGTGTCGACATTGCCGGCGTTGAGGTGCTGCAAGCCCTGCAGCCGGAGCTGGTTGGCGCGGTCCGGATCGCCCGAACGCAAGGGCATGGGGGCCGTCGACGGGGGCGCGCTTCCGCCCGGCGCCGGCGCCGAGGCGACGACAACGCCGGGTCGATGCGGAATCAGCAGGCGTTGGCCGGCGGAGAGCTGATTGGGCGCCTCCAGGTCGTTGTAACGGGCGAGCGCGTAGAACATGAGGGCGTCGCCGAGATATCGCTGCGCGAGCGCCGACATGGAATCGCCCGCCCGCACCGTGTAGGGCTGCGCCTCGGCGCCAAGCAGCGCGCGCGGGTCTTCTGTAATCTGCGCGAGCAGACGGCGGGCGGCGTTGTTGTCCGGACGCTCCGCGAGAGCGGCGCGCAGCTCGACCTCGGCATGGCTTTCATCACCCTCGTCGAGCAAGGCGACGGCGAGGCTGATTCGCTCTCGTGGAGTGAGATTCGGCGTGGCCCGTGGGCCGGTCTCGATGCCGGGCATTTGCGGCAGTTCGGGCAAATGCGAGCAGGCGCTGGCGACGCCAGCCGCGATCGCGATCATTGCGAAGCGAAAGGTTCGCATCATGGCAGAGCTTTCCTCAATTCGTGCTGTTCGCGCAGCACGCGCGAGCGCGTGCGCAAGAGCCAATCGGCCTTGGTGACGGTCGCGGTGAACTCTTCCGCCGACAGTGGCCGTGAGAAATAATAGCCTTGGAACATCGCGCACCCCATCGCGCGCAAGGTCTCCACTTCCTCGAAGCGCTCGACACCCTCGGCGAGCACCCCGAGTTCGAGACCGGCCGTCAGATCGATCAGCGCCTTGCAGATGGCCCGGCTATCGGCGCGGCGATCCACATGGGTGACGAATTCGCGGTCGATCTTCAGCTTCTGGAACGGCAGCCGCCGCAGATACGACAAGCTCGAATAGCCGCTGCCGAAATCGTCGAGCGAGAGGGAGAAGCCGGCCTCGCGCAGCTCCTGCAGCAACGCGTATGTGCCCGCAGCGTCTTCCATCGCGGCGGTTTCGGTAAGTTCGAGCTCAACGGCCGCTGAGGGTAAGCCGTGCGCGGCGACAATGCGTTTAAGAGCGACGGGCAGCGCGCGGTCGCGCAATTGATGGACGGAGAGGTTGACGGCGACTTTGATCTCATCGAGCCCGGCCTCACGCCACGTGCGAAGCTGGCGGCAGGCGGCGTTCATGGTCCACAAACCAATCTCGTGCACCAGACCGCTCTCTTCGAGCACGCTCACCACTTGCGAGGGTTTGGCCCACTCATGAGCCCCGGATTGCCAGCGCAGCAACGCCTCGGCCCCGACCAGCCGGCCCATCGCCAGATCGACGATCGGCTGATAATGCAGCACGAGTTCGTCACGACGGATTGCCTGGCGCAAATCCTGTTCGTGCGAGAACCGTTCGCGCGCTTCTTCGGCCGAGGGGCGCGCAAAGAAAGCGATCGCGCCGTCCGCGGTGCGTTGCGGACGGGCCAGCGACACAAAGGCGCGGTTCAGCAAATTGCCTGGTTCGTCCGCATCGATGGGATACCGCGCCGATCCTATCTGGATGTCCGGCGTCAGGATGCAGCCGTTAATCTCAAGTTCTTGCATCAGCACATAGCCGATGGCTTCGAGTTCGGCCGCAGCGTCTTTCGGATCAACGCCGATGCCGAACCAGAAAGCGAAGCAGTCGCGATCCACGTGCGCCAGCCGCCGCCCCGCCGCGGCCGCGTTCGTGAGCCGCTGATTAAGTTCTGCGAGCATGATCTCAGCCGCGCCAGGGTCGAACGCGCGGAGATGATCGTAGTTGGCGACGCGGATGAGCCCCAGCAGCGCCGCCGCGTGGGGATGCCCGCTAAGCTCGTCCGTCATGGCCGAGAGCAGGTGCTCGCGGCGCGGAAGCCCAGTAACGGGATGGACGCTCGCCTGGCGCTGGTGCGCCGCGAGTCGTTCGGCGAGCGCCTGCACGTTGGCGATAAGGCGCGAGTGATGATCGAGCACCCGCTCGTCCGTCCCGGCCTCCGCACCCGCGTGCTGATCCAGCAGAGCGGCAAGAACGGCCACGGGTCTTAGGCTGCGCAGCATCAGGATGAACGCCGCGAGGGAGAGGATGAGCGCTGTGACAACCGCCGCCTTCGCAGCCAGGTCGGTCCGTCCCATGACGACCGCGAGCACGCTCATTGGCGCAGCGCAAGCTACCCAAGCGAACAGCGCAGCGCGGCCTCTTATGCCGTGCGCACTGAATCGCGCAACGCGTCGCTTGAGATTTTCAAGGAAGCCCATGGACACCCAGCTCGCGTTCGCTCAACGCCTAGTGTACGGCAGTTTCTGCTTACTTCCCGTAAAGGTGGATGCTTAGCAATAAGTGCAAATGGAACCTTGCGGCCCGGCAGGCGCCGTCCGCTACCGGACAATCCTAACGCCGAGTGAAAACGCGCGATCCTCACCAGGAAAATAGCGCTCATTCCCAAACGCGAAGTCTGCGCGTTCGGCATAATCGGTGTTGGTCAAGTTGCGTACGCTGGCGAACAGTTCCGTCTCTCCAGTCAGACGCCAGGCTCCGCGCAGCGAGATGAGATCGTGGCCCGGATAATCGTTCGCGCCGGAAGCCTCCGTGTAATAGGCGCCGATATGGCTCCACGATAGCGCAAGCTCTGTCGACACGGTCGGGCGCCAGAGCAGCTGCAATGCGGCCGTCCATTCGGGCGCCGATTCAATCCGCGCGCCGTTAGCTATGTCGTCCGCAAAGCTGTCGAAAGCGTAGCTGTGATCGGCGTAGCTGACCCAGCCTGAAAGGTCGATACGGGAAAGTAGCGGCGTCTCGAACTCTGCTTCCACACCGCGATGATTGGTGCGGGTGTCGGTGATTGTGAAGCCGTCAGCGTTGCGAAAACTGCCGTGGCGCTTGCGCATGTCGTAGACGACGAGCCCTATTCTCGTTTCGCCGAACGCCAGCCGGAGACCCGCTTCGACGGAAGCGATGTCCTCGACGCCCTGTTCGCCGGGCGTCTGATTGATCTGCAGCGAATAGAGGTCGGTCGCCTGCGGCGGACGCGCGCCAGTCGTGTAGTTTGCGTAGCCTACGACGGTGTCAGAGAAGCGGCGCACCACGTTGAACCTGGCAGTGAGCGCGGAGAACTGGTCTTCGCGGTCCGGCGCGCGCAGAAAGCGTCCGAAGGCGCCGTCGGGGGCTTGATTGGCGTAGTCGTAATCGATTTGCTCACCGCGGACGCCAAGCGTGAACGACAAATCCTGGCCTGGCCGCCACGTCGCCTGCCCGTACGCGGCACGGGTGAATGCATCGACTTCATAATCGTAATGCAGGCCTTGCGGGAACGTGCCGATCGTCGGCAGGGACTGGGTTTCGCGGAGGCTCATAACGCTGCGATCGAAATCCAACCCCGCAAGCAATCGCCAATCTGCCCAGCTCCACGCAAACGAGCTTTGCAGGCCGCCGCCGGACTGAACCGTCTCTTCAAGCGCTTTTGATGGAAAGAAGTGCAGCAGCAGGTCGGTGTCGATGTGGCGCACGAACGGGGTCAAAGCGACCTCCACCGCGCCGATGCGGCGCGACGCGGCGAGCATGCCACGCGCCGCCTGGCTGTCGCGGAAAGCTTCCGGATTGGGATTGGCCCGAGCCAAGGCGCCGTTGTCGTAGGCGTCCGGTCCGATGGCGTAGCCCGCAGTTTCCTGTTCGAGGTTCGACGCAGAGACGCGCAGGCGCAGCGCCCATGCTCCGGCGGCGCCGTCCCAGCCGAGCAGCGCCTTCTGCAGACCGAGGCCGGCATCGTCGCGCCAGCCATCTTCGTGCGTCACTGCGAAGCCGCCCAGCCAGCCGGCTTCGGTTGAAAGCGTCATGGCCCGGACTCTGCCAAAACTGCCCGCTTCGGCTTCGAGGCGGAACGCGCTTTTTTCCGCATGGGGCGTGATGACGTTAACAACGCCGTGCACTGCGTTCGAGCCGTGCACCACTGTGCCGGGGCCTCGCAGCACCTCGAGGCGCTCGGCGAACTCGAGATTCGCCTCGTAAACCTGATTGATGTTGGCGAACGGCGCCGCGCGCACGGGCACGCTGTCTTCTAGCACCAGGAAGGAACCTGCCCCGGCGCCGCCGTTCAAGATGGGCGATCGGATCGCGGGCAAATTCTCCACGCCCGACCCGCGATGGTAGTTTACCCCGGGCAATTGGTTCAGCGCTTCGACCGGGTGTTGCGCGCCAAGGCGGCGGAGCTCGTCTCCGCCCAGCACCGCTATGGAACTTCCTTCCTCGACGCGGGCTTGTTCGCGCCGTTCTGCGGTGACCACGACGTCGTCCTGCTGCGCGGCAGCCGTCATCGGCGCAATCCAGCCGATCGAACTGCAGGCCAGCGCCACGGCTGAAGAACGAAGCGGCGTCACGCTGCACTCAGCCAGGGACCGAACACGGCCGCCAAATCCGCATTTCCGTTCATTTGTACAAGACTTTTGTTTCAGGCGCCGGAACCGAGGAAGGGAGGAGCCGATTACCATTGATGCGCGACCACCGCGCTCTAGATGCCCGCGCGGGGCGGCGGGGACTTGAAGAGGTTTGCCATGTTCGCTCGTTTCGCGCCACGTGCGCTCGTCCTCCTCGCGTTCATGTTCGGCGTTTCCGCCTGCGCCGCCGGCGCCCCGGCGATTGCAGAAGGTTCCGTCGATCCCTTGCCGCAGACCACCGAGTATCGTCTAGGCCCAGGCGACAAATTGCGCGTCTCCGTGTTCAACCGTGAGGAATTGACCGGGGAGTTTACGGTCGGCACGCAAGGGCGCATCTCCTACCCGCTAGTCGGCGAGGTCAACGCCGCAGGCCAGACCATACCTGAATTCACGACGCAGCTGACTGAGCGGCTTCGCAACGGCTACGTGCGCGATCCGATCGTAAGCGTAGAAGTTGCGGAATATCGCCCATTCTACATCCTTGGCGAAGTTAATAACCCCGGCGCCTACCCCTACTCGCCCGGCATGACCGTGATGGGCGCCGTGGCGACCGCTGGCGGCTTTACCTATCGCGCAAACTCCCGGCGCGTCTATGTGCAGCGCCCTGGCGAGACCGGCGAACAATCCCGCCCGCTGACCAGCTCAACTATGATCCAGCCGGGAGAAACGGTGCGAATCCCGGAGCGACTGTTCTGAGCGCTACGCAGCCCCTCGTCACGGAGACGCCTCGGATGTCGCGACACTGCCTTACAGTTAACAAATGTAGGAACAGCCCTCGCGAGGCGACGTTTTCACCGTCACGCGCGACGAAGAACGTCGAGCGCGCGAGCGCGTGCGCGCAGTACGCGCGCCGTGCGGTCAGTGTCAGGGCGTCAGTATGAACCTTCCAGCAAAGATTCCGATCCAGGCGACGCCGGTGGAGTATGTCACCCCGCCGGACGAGGGGTTCGACCTGCAGGCCATCATCGCCGCCATGATGCGTCGCTGGCGGATCATCGCCGCGGTCGGCGGGCTGGTCTTCATTGCCGTGCTGATCGCGCTCCTGGCGCAGCCGCGCGAGTACACCGCGACAGCATCGATCATGATCAACCCACGCGAAAGCCGCGTCGTCGATACAGAACAAGCCCTGGTGCAGGGGCCGATGAGCGCCGCGGTGGTGGATTCCGAGATTGAAGTGCTCCGGTCTCCGCGCATTGCGCTCGCAGTTGCGCAGGACCTTCACCTCGACATCGATCCCTATTGGGGTTCGCCTGGCAGCGAGGATGGCATTCGCGCGGCGGCACGGCGGGTCGCCGGCGCGATTGAGGTGCAACGCCGCGGCCTAAGTTACGTCATCGATGTCCGCGCCACGGCGGGCGACCCGGATGAAGCAGCGCGTATCGCTAATGCGGTGGTCGCCGCCTATCTGCTGGCGTCAGACAATGTACGCATCGCCGCGACAGAGCGGGCGACCAACTGGTTGGGCTTGCGGCTCGCGGAGCTGCGCACCGACGTTCAGGCTAAAGAGGCGGAGGTGGAAGCCTTCCGCGCCCGCACAGGCTTGCTCACGGCCGAAGGCCGCTCGCTAACGGAAGCGCAAACGACGCAAACCCAGCAAGCTGTGCTCGCCGCACGCGCGGACCTTGCAGAACGCGAGGCGCGCTACCGCCAGGTCTTGGCGCTGAGCCAATCGGGCGGCAATGCCGCGACCATGGATCAGGCGCTGGAGTCGCAAACCATCCGCGATCTGCGCAGCCAGGAAGCCCAACTCACGCGCCAACAGGCTGAGTACGCCAGCACGCTGGGCGAACGGCATCCATTCGTGGCCCGCAACAACGCCGAACTCGAAGACGTGCGCCGGCAGCTCAATGCGGAGATCGGCCGCATCGCCGCTCGTGCGCGCAACGATCTGAACGTCGCCCGGGCCCGCGTGGCCACGTTGGAGCGCAGCCTCGGGGCGTCCGCCGGGATGCTGGTCAACAACAACGAAGATCAGGTGCGTCTGCGCGAACTCGAGCGCGAGGCGGCGGCCGCGCGAGCAGTTTATGAGAGCTTCCTGCAACGCTCGCACGAAATTGCCGGCCAAGGACAGCTTGGGCAAAGCGCAGCGCAGGTCGTCGCGGATGCGACGCCGCCGACGTCGCCGAGTTCACCGCGCTTGCTGTTAGGGCTGGTACTGGCGGTGTTGGCCGGACTCGTCGCCGGCGCGCTCGCCGGCTTGGCCGCCGAAGCCTTGGACGACACTATCAAGAGCGCCGATGATGTGGAGCGCCGACTTGGAATGCCGACCCTCGCCGTCGTGCCTACCGTCGAACAGAAGGCGCTGCGTTTGCTGGCGCCGGAGGATCGGCACCCCGCCGGCTATCTGGTCGAGAAGCCCCTCTCGCCCTATGCGGAATCCTTCCGTGTGCTGCGCACGTCTTTGCTGTACGCCGATCCTCAGCGCGATGCGAAAGTCGTCGCTGTCACCTCGGCGCTGCCGGACGAAGGCAAGACGACGTGCGCCCTCAGCCTGGCGCGTGTCGCGGCGCTGGGCGGTCAACGCGTTGCGGTGCTGGATTGCGACCTGCGGCGGCGCGCGCTCAATCGCGTCCTCAACATTCACCCTCGCGTCGGCCTGATCGAAGTGCTTTCCGGTCAGCGGTCCTGGCGCGACGTGTGCGGCGTCGATGAGCCGAGCGGCGCGCACGTCATCCCGCTGGCGGAGACCGCGCTAACGCCGCGCGACATGTTCAGCCTGCCGGCGATGGAAGATCTGCTGCTCGAATTGCGAGAGCATTACGACCTCATCATCCTGGATTGCGCGCCTGTTCTGGTGGCGGCCGACGCCCGCCTTGTAGTCGGGCAGGCGGACACCGCGATCATCGTTGCCCGCTGGCGCAAGACGCGCGTGCGCGAAGCCGAAGACGCCGTGCGCCAGCTCGTGCCAGCCGGCGCGAAAATTCTTGGCGTAGCGATCAACGGGTTCAACCCCAGCGCGCCGGGCTGGAAGCCTTACCCGCCCTATTACGCGCGCGCCTATTATGCCGAACCCGCGTGAGCCGGCGCCATGATCGGCGAAAGCTCGCGCCTCTTGCCCGGAGCGGCGCTCTATCCGACCACCGCGCTTGCCGTGCTGATGCTCGGCTATGCGCTGACGCGCACGCAACATCTCACCGGGCGATTTCTGATCTCCATCGTGTGGCTGCGCTACATGATGCAGGTCTATCCCGACATCACGCACGCACCCGCTTTTGCGGGCTTCAGTCTGAATGCGCTGGCGTCGCTGGCGGTCTGCGGCGTCGGGGTGTTCGTGGTGAGCCATCGGCTGCGCGTGGTCGGCAGGTTCCCGGTCGTCCTCGCGCTGCTGGCGGTGATCGTAATAAGCGGACTCATAAATGGCGCGTATGCGGGGGCGGTGGAGACGCTCCTGAAATGGGGCTACTTCTTTATTGTCGCGCTTTGCCTCTACGATTGCATCCAGCGCGATGGCGACGCGCGCATTCTCGGACCTTTGCTTTGGGCCTTTGCGCCGGCGCTTCTGCTGCAAGCGCTCTCGGTCGCGCTCGGAGCCGGCAAGGGGAGCGAGGCGGATGGGTCTATCAGTTTTACCGGCGGCTTCAGTCACGAGGCTGCGTTCTCGATCGTTCTTGTCACGTGCTTTGCGGTGGCGAGTCTTGCGCCGCGTCTGCATCCTGCGCTGCGCGTGGGACTGCTCACCGCCTGCGTGATCGGCATCTTCGCCGCCAACTATCGCACGTCGCTGATCGCGCTCGCGCCGCTGGCGATCGGCTACTTCACCTTCAGCACGACACGCAGTTTCACCTCCCGTCAACGCCTGCTTGTCGGCGCGATGACGTTGGCCAGCGCCGTCGGTATCACGGTGCTGGCGGCTTGGCTGTTGCGCGAACGCATGGCCGACATCGCCATCGCCGCCGGCGATGACGCACTATTCAAACCACCCGGCGATTTCAACGAAACCGAACGTGCTTTGTTTTCGGGCCGCCTGTTGATCTGGAGCGGTTATCTGCACGCCTATCTGGCCGGTGACGACCTGCGGCTGCTGATCGGATTCGGCCCCGACGCATGGGTGAACCAGTTCAGCACCTATGCGCACAACACCGTCATCTCCTATCTTTATGAGTTCGGCATGTTCGGCGCGACGCTGATCGTGCTGGTGTGGCTGAGCATGCTGCTGCGTGCACGCCGTATCGGCGATCCGTGGCTTCGCGGCCAGGTGATGTTCGCGCACCTGGGCTTCATCATCCTCAATTTTGCAACCATGCCGCACTGGCAGATCGAGGGACTCATTTTTTACGGACTGCTCTGCGGCTACACCGTCGCCCTCACCAGCCGTGCGCCCGTTGTGCGCCGACATGCAGCGGTTTACGCCCCCGTTGCCCACACGCTGCCGCGGCGCGCCAGCCCAGGCGGGGGCGCATGAGCGCGTTACACACACCGCGCGCGGGCGACGCGACGCATCCGATCGCCGCTGACATACGCCGGCTCGCCCGGGCGGACGTACGTCTGGACGCAGATCTGCGGATGTATTCGCGTTGGCGCTGCGGCGGCCGCGCCGAGTTGGTCATTGTTCCGCACGATAAGGAGAGCGTCGCGCGCGTGCTCGCCTACTTTCATCTGCGTGGCATTCCCTGGGCCGTGATCGGTGAAGGCTCCAATCTTTTCTTCGATGACGCGGGCGTACGCGTTCCCCTTATCCAGATCGGCGCGAAACTCGGCAGCGTACGCATTGACGGTCATCGCCTTTACGCAGAGGCCGGCGCGTGGGCGCCCATCGTCGCGCTCACAGCCATGCGCGCCGGACTCGGCGGCATCGAGCATACGATCGGCATCCCCGGCACGTTCGGCGGACTAGTGTTAATGAACGGGGGCAGCTTGCGGCAAGGCATCGGCAATCGCGTCACCGATGTGCAGATCGCCGAGCCGGACGGCGCGATGCGGTCCATCAGCCGGCACGCCTGCGGCTTTGCCTATCGCCGCAGCACGCTGCAGGACCGGGGCGCTATCGTTCTCGGCGCCTGTCTTGAGCTCAGCGCGCGCGAGCGCGCGCCCATGCGCCGGCGCATGCTGGAGATCATGGCTAGCCGGCGCAGGCGTTTTCCGCGCGATTTGCCGAATTGCGGCTCGGTTTTTGTCAGCGACCCGTCGCTTTACGCGTCATTCGGCCCCCCCGGCGCCGTGATCGAACTTGCCGGCCTCAAGGGCGCGCAGATAGGCGACGCCATGGTGTCGACGCGCCACGCAAACTTCATCGTCAACCTCGGTCGCGCGCGCTCCGCCGACATTATTGCGCTGATTGCCCACGTGCGCGCAGCGGTGGCGGCGCGGACGGGGCGTCTCATGCGCTGCGAAGTGCGCTTCATGAGCGCCGACGGCGATGTGCGCGAAGTGCACGATTGGCTGGACGACCCGCTCTGGCCGCACGGGCAAAGCGATCATGCGCTCGAGACTTTGCATGGCTGACGACCTCGCCCAAACGCTGCCGACGCGCACCGCCGCGGACGCCGAACTCTCATATCGGCTGCAGCGCTCGCGGCTGATGGGCGCGGTCCGGGTCAGCGGCGCCAAGAACTCCGTATTACGGCTGATGGCGGCGTCCTTGCTGACTCCGGGCGCCGTCGTATTGCACAATTATCCGAGCGACCTGCGCGATGCGCAGATCCACCTGGGCATGCTGGAGGCGCTCGGAAAGGTTTGTACGCTGCAAGGCGACGCGCTCGTCATCCGGGAAGAGACCCCGCTGCAATCGCGCCTCCTCTGGGAGGGACGCTCCATCCGCAATACGCTGTTGATCCTGGGCGCGCTGACGGGACGCCTCGGCGCCGGCGCTGTGCCGCTGCCCGGCGGCTGCGATATCGGTCCGTCCGGAGACCGGCGCTACGATCTGCACGTGCTCGTGCTTGAGGCGCTTGGCGCGCGCGTCTGGAGTGAAGGGCGCACGCTCTTGGCTGAAGCGCCCAAGGGGCTGGTGGGCGCCGACATCCTGCTGCCTATCCGCTCCACCGGGGCGACTGAGAATGCGATCCTGTGCGGGGCGCTGGCGCGCGGGGTTACACGCATCTGGAATCCCCACATCCGCCCGGAGATCATCGATCTTGTGGCGTTCCTGCGCGGGCTCGGCGCCAGGATCGAAGTGTTTGGGCAGGAGCATATCGAAGTCACGGGCGTGGAGGGGCTCGGCGGCGGAGAGCATCGGATCATGCCGGACAATATCGAAGCGCTGACCTGGGTCGTCGGCGCCGTCGTGACCGGCGGTGAAGTGGAGATCGTCGATTTTCCGCATGCGCATCTCGAAGTGCCGCTGATTTTCCTGCGCGAAAGCGGAGCGCGCATGTTTCGCGGCGACGACGCGCTCGTCGTGCGCGGCGGGCGCTGCTATCCGGTGGAGCTTGCGACCGGGCCTTATCCGGGCATCAACAGCGATATGCAGCCCTTGTTCGCGGTCTATGGCGCAGCGTCACGCGGCGAGTCGCGGCTGATCGATCTGCGGTTTCCCGGCCGATACGCGTACGCCGATGAACTCGCGCGCCTCGGCGTGCAGGGTCATACCGAAGGCAACGTGCTGCGCATTATGGGCGGCGAACCGCTCCGGGGGGCCGAGGTGCGTGCGCTCGATCTGCGCGCGGGCGTCGCGCTTTGCCTCGCAGGCCTCATGGCGGACGGCGTCACGATTGTACGCGACGCTTGGCAGGTAGAGCGCGGATACTCCAACTTCACGACAAAACTCCGCGCGCTCGGAGGACGCATTGACGCCGAATAGGTCCTATGTCGACGAGCCGGCGGCCTGCCCCAAAAGCAAGGCGGCGCGTGCGGCGGCGCATGTTTTTGCGATGCCCCAGCGCATTCTGGCGATGGACCTCTCATGATGCGCGTCTGCGTCGTCAGCGTCTTTCATAATCGCGCCGAAACCGTGGAGCGGACGGTCGAGAGCTTGCGGGCGCAGGATTATCCCGACCTCGAAATCGTGCTCGTCGATGACGGCTCGGACGATGACACATATGACCGGCTTCGCTGCTACGAAGCCGCAAACGTGCGCGTGCTCTCTCACGCCAACAAAGGTTTTACCGCCGCACTGAAAGATGCGATCGATACGACCGACAGCCATTTGATCGCGATTCACGGAAGCGGCGATGTTAGTTGTCCAAGGCGCATCTCCGCCCAAGTCGAGCTGCTGAAGTCTCATCCCGACGCGGTGGCGGCCGGGTGCGGGATCGTCAACGTCGACGAACTCACCGGCTCGGAATGGGAAGTGCTACCGCCTCGGACTTACCGTGCGGGCCCCATCGAGCGCGGTTTCGACATCTCGCATGGTGAGCTGATGGTGCGGCGCGACGCCTATGATTGCGCCGGCGGCTATCGTCCGTTCTTCCGCCTGGGTCAGGCTTCGGATTTGTTGCGGCGCATGACATTGCTCGGCGGCATCGTCTATTCGCCTGAAGTTCTTTACCGGCGCTATCTGACGTCCGACGGCGTCAACAGCGATCCCGAGAAGATCGTCATGCGCAACCTCTATGCGGCTCTGAGCATACAGGCTCTACGCCGGCGCCCGCGCCCAGAGCTTTCCTCACGGGGTAGGCTGCCGCCGGACGAGATCGACCGATATGGCGCGCTCGCGCCTTATTTCCTGCCGCCCGATCCCGAGATCGCCAAAGCCGCCGCCGCCGCGGCCACGCAATTGCTGGAACTCAACAAGCATGAGGAAGCCAAGCAATACGCCGCAATCTCACTTCGCAACAAAAGGAGCCTTCGCGGCATCGCCGCGTGGTGTCTGGCCTGGGCCGGGCCGCGCGCGGCGAAAATGGCGCTCGCGCGGCGGCGGTCTGACCGGCCGGCCGAACTCAACCCGCTGCGCTTTCTCGATGACGCCTCACGCGCCAAGTCCGATCGAAACCACGCGGGACTTCATTAGCGCTGCGCGATCACCGCTTCTTTGGTCATCGGCGTGACTGCAACCGAACCCTCCGGTGGACGTTTGTCCAACACGCTCCGCCACCGCGACACGACCGCCCGGGGCGCCCACGGTGCGTTTGGAGTTCCAATGCGGATTTGCGTTATCGGATTGCGCGGCATCCCTGACGTCATGGGCGGCATCGAAACGCATTGTCAGAACCTGTATCCCCGCCTCGCACGGCTGGATGAAGAACTCGACATCACGGTCATAGCGCGGAGCCGCTATGCGAAAAGCAGCCTTTATCGCGGGGTTCGGGTGCAGGCTCTTTGGGCGCCGCAACGCAAAGGCCTCGAGACATTTGTGCATACGCCGCTAGCGCTCCTCTATGCGCGCCTCTTCTTGCATCCCGACGTCATCCATCTTCACGGCGTCGGCCCCGGCCTGTTCGCCCCGCTGTCGCGACTGTTGGGGTTTCGTACGGTGGCGACACATCACGCGGCCGATTATGAGCGCCCCAAATGGGGCCCATTCGGCCGGCGCGTGCTGAAAGCGGGCGAGCGCCTGCTGGCGCGCTCGGCGGATCAGATCGTGTGCGTGAACGAGGCGATCGCCCAGACATTGCGCAGCCGCTACCCGCAAGCGCGCGCCTGTACGCAGACTATCCGCAACGGCGCGCCGTCGCCGCCTTCGGCGCGAACCGCCGATCGCGATGTGTTCGCTCGTTTCGGGCTCGAGCGCGACGGCTATATCCTGGCTGTGGGCAGGCTGGAGCCGACAAAGGGCTTTCACGACCTGATTGAGGCGTACAAGAGTGCGCATCCAGCAGGGCGGAAACTGGTGATCGTCGGCGCCGCCTTAGGGGATGACGCCTACAGTCAGGCTCTCTTGCGCCATCAGAGCGAAGACATCGTCTTTGCCGGCTTTCAGACAGCTTCGACGCTGCGGCTTTTCTACGAAAACGCGGCGCTATTCGTATTGCCGTCTTCGCTTGAAGGCTCGCCGCTGGTGGCGTTCGAGGCCTTGGCGGCGGGCGCGCCCGTGGCGCTCAGCGACGCGGCGGCGAACCGCGAAATCGGGCTGGAACCGCGTCTGTACTTTCCGGTCGGCGACGTCGCTGCGCTTTCAAAGATTCTGCAAGCAAGGGATTATGGGGTGTATCGCTCTACGCGCGCCGCGGCAATTCTTCGCGAAAACGATTGGGACGAAATCGCCCGCAAGCACCTGATCGTGTTCCGCAAAGCCGCGACGTCCGGCGGCCGTGAGGAAGCGCCTCGCGCTAACGCACCTGCACATCTTGCAGGGGCGGCGCCATCGCCCGGGAGATCGCCTGCCAATACCGTTCAATGACCGTTGCGGGCGCGTACGCGGCAGCGCGCCGGCTCGCGCGCCGGCTATAGAGCGCGCGCTGGGCAGGTTGAGCCAGAAAACGCAAGGCGGCGGCGCACGCCTCGGCGTCACGCACAGGCGTAAGCACCCCATATCGCGCGGGGTGCATCTGCGAGACTTTGAGGGTTGGATCGTCCGCTAGAATCTCTGCGGGACCCGCCCGGCAATTGGTCGACACGCACGGCACGCCGAGGGCCAGGGCCTCGGCCAGCGCGTTGGGAAAGCCTTCCGCATTGGACGTGGAGAGAAACATGTCGGCGCGGGCAACGATCGCGAACGGGTTGGTTGAGAAGCCTACGAAGTGCACGCGCTCAGCAAGCCCAAGCGCCAGAGCTTGCGCCTGCAATCGTTCGCGTTCAGGCCCGTCGCCTAGAATCACGAGGTGATGTGAAAGCCCGCTGCGGCGCATGGCTTCGAGCTGCAAGCTGACGTTCTTGTTGGCGTTCAGCCGGTTGACGCTGACGATGAAGCGGTCCGGAAGCGCCGTCTCCGGCTCCTGGGCGGCCAGGGTGCGGATGCGAGCGGCGTCCACCGGGTTGGGGATGACATCAATCCGCTCCGCCGGCAGGCCGCACGCTTCGACCAGGCCGCGCCGAACGCCCTCCGATACGGCAAGCACCACATCGGCGCGCCGGTAGAGCTCTCGGGTCACCGCGCGCTTCAGCTGTGCTGCCGGCCCGTCGCCGAAATGATCGGCGGTGAATACGCGTTCGCTGATGACGGTTCGATAGCCGCATAGCCGGCCGACAAGGACGTTGGCGCAATTGGCGCGGTTGAGAAAACTGACCGCCGCATGAGGCCGAAAGCGCTTCATTTCCGCCGCGAGCCTTGCGACGCTGGCGGCCGAGTTGCGATCCGAGGCGAGCGTGCGCATGGGTACGAAGTCGGGCGGGGTATAGGCGTGAGGCTCGTCGTCAAGCAGGACGATTTCGCTCTCACAATCGCGCAACCGCGTCTGCAGGCCTTCGATCAGACGGCAGAACACACGCTCGGCGCCGCCGCCCGTCAGTGAGTTTATGATGAAGGCGAGCCGCGCGCGGGCCGGATCAGCACGCACGGCGCCACGCGATGGGCGCGGTGTGGCGATCCGACGTCAGACGCAGCACCAGCAATACGGTTCTGAGAATTATCTTGAGGTCCAGCCAGATCGACCAGCTGTCGACATAAGCGACATCGTATCCGGTGCGCGCCCGAACGCTGCCCGCGTCTGCGGTCAGACCGCGGCACCCGGAGACCTGGGCAAGGCCTGTGATGCCGGGGCGCGCGCGATGGCGGCGCGGGTAGCGGGGTTCGATGCGCTCGAATGCGCGATCGTGCGCCACCGCATGCGGGCGCGGCCCGACCAGGGACATCTCCCCGCGCACGACGTTGATCAGCTGCGGCAACTCGTCGACACACAATTCGCGCAGGATCGCGCCAAGACGGGTGAGGCGCGGGTCGTTCTGTACAGCTTGAGACACAAAGCGACCGTCATCGACCGTGCGCATCGTGCGGAACTTGTAAATCAGGAATGGGCGCCCAAAGAGGCCGCCTCTGCGCTGAAGAAAAAGCGCCGGCCCTGGCGATTCCAACACGATCGCCGCAGCGACAAGTAGAAGGAAGGGCGACAGGACGATAAGGGCGGCGGACGCAGCAATAAGATCGAAAGCGCGTTTCAGAGCCCCGCCTACGGGACGGAGACGGCGAACCCTGCGTCCCTTCGGAGGATGCAGCCTATGCAAAGGCGCCGGCGCCGGCGCGGGCGGCGCGACGATCTCATCTGCACTTATCTCCGAGCGACATCCGTCCAGCATGGGGGCGCAGCATTCACTTGTTTTGCGTTTCGAGGCCGAGGTGCAACGTTCCGCGCAACGGCGTGTTCCGCGCGTTACCGTTCAGATTCAGCTCGGCCGGAACCGGGCTAAACGATGATGACAAACGGGTCAGCTGCGGCGCCGATTGGCGGGGCCTTAGAGGTCGCCCCAGTGTTTGAGAGCCGCGCGGGCGAGCGGCTCGCCCTGCTCCTGCACAAAGTGGCCCACGCCCTCCATCTCCATCGGAGGCGGACAATTGCGGATCCACTCGCGCATCTTATCCATCACCGGCTTGCCCAGCACCGGGTCGGCAAGGCCCACGCCCATGAAGCTTTGGCCCTGAAACTTGGCCGACCACCAATCGCGCGCGGCGCGACCGATCGCCATCACCTCTTCGTCAGCCGCCTCCGACGCGATTGGCACCAGTTGCGGAAACCGGCGCACTCCAGCCTTGTGGCGCGCATCGGGAAAAGGCGCGTCGTAGGCGGCCGCTTCTGCATCGGTGATTTCTGGATTGGCGCGCTGCAAGAGTGCGCCAACGGGCAGGTCTTCAGTGCTCGCGCAATAGGACCGCCAGGCGAGGAACCCCGGCGTTGGCTGCGCACCGACGGGAAAACCGGTGTTCATGATCAGCAGACGCGCCACGACCTGCGGCATGTCGACCGGAATGGTGAGCCCCAACAAGCCGCCCCAGTCCTGCACGACAAGCGTGAGATGCGTCAGTTCAAGTCGCTCAATGAAGCGCAGCAGAAAATCCCGATGAAACTTGAACGTGTAAACAGCGTCCTCGACCGGCTTGTCGGAACGGCCAAAGCCGAGGAAATCCGGTGCGACCACGCGGGCGCCGCTTTCTAGAAAGACCGGCGCCATCTTGCGGTACAAGTAGGCCCAGCTGGGCTCACCATGCAGACACAGGAAGGTGTGTTTCGCCTCGCGCGGACCTTCGTCCACATAATGCATGCGCAGATCTTCATAGCCCGGCAGATTGTCAATGTAGTGCGGCGCGTAGCGCCAGCCCGGCAGATTCCGGAATCGCTCATCCGGCGTGCGCAGGGCTTCGATTGCGGCCATCGTGTTCTCCTCGCTTCAGGCCTGTGTCGCCTCAGACAGACGCCGGCGCAAGGCGGACGCAACGGCGCCCCTTGACGCTGGGCCGCTTCACTCCGACCGTGCGCCTCTGGTGCGGAGGGGAGACCGGCATGCTTCAGCGCAAATGGATTGCGCTCGGCGTCATGGCCGTCGTGATCGGCGGCGCGATATTGACAGCGTATGGCGCAACGCACTGGGACTGGTTTGGGCGAACGCGCGACGCCGGTGAAATCCAGGGCGCCGCGCTCCCAGCGAGCGCGATTGCGGCGCGGGAAGCCGGCGTCGCCGCAGGCGCCCAGGCGCTGGGCGAGGCCGGCGACGACCACATCCTGTTCGGCGATCTGCACGTTCACACCACCTACTCGACCGACGCCTTTATCTGGTCGCTCCCGATCTTCGGCGGCGAAGGCGTCTATCCGCTCGCCGACGCCTGTGACTTCGCGCGCTACTGTTCGCAGTTGGACTTCTGGGCCATCACCGATCATGCGGAGGCCGTTACGCCGACGCGCTGGGCGCAGACGCGTGAGGCGATCCGTCAATGCAACGCTGTAGGCGCCGGCGCCGGCGCGGCGCCGGACACGGTCGCCTTCGTGGGCTTTGAGTGGACCCAGGTCGGACGCACCCCGACCGAGCATTACGGGCACAAGAACGTCATTTTCCCCGGCTTGCAGGATGAAGGGATTTCGCAGCGTGCAATAGCGGCGGCGGGCGTGGCGACGCAGACGCTGCGCGGCTCTCCCATCTCGCTCAACCGCTGGATACCCTTCCTCGATTGGCGCAACCGGCAGGATTATTTCGACTTCCAGCACTATCTGCGCGAGACGCGCGCGGTGCCGGAGTGCGATCCCGATACGCCGTCCAACGAGCTTCCGGCTAATTGCTATGAAGCCGCGACGACGCCGGGAGAATTGGTGGAGCGCCTGGATTCGCAGGAGCTCGATTACCTGCTCATTCCGCACGGCACGTCGTGGGGCTTCTACACTCCGCCCGGAACTACCTTCGATAAGCAGTTGGAGGAAGACCAACGGCCGGAGCGGCAAACGCTGATCGAGGTCATGTCAGGACACGGCAATTCGGAAGAGTACCGGCCCTGGCGCGAAATCGAACTCTCCGCCGACGGACAATCGGGCGAATGTCCCGCACCTGGTTTCAATTATGAGCCCGCCTGTTGGCGCGCCGGCGAGATTATCCGCGAGCGCTGCACTGCAAGCGGACAGAGCGCGCAAGTATGCGAAGCGCGCGCGGTGGAGACGCGCCGACGCGCGGCTAATCTCGGCGTTGCCTATCATTTGCTGATCGACGGTGAGACGCCCCAAGATTGGCTTGAGTCCGGCCAATGCCGCGATTGCTTCGTGCCGCCGTTCTCGCACCGGCCGCGCACCAGCGTGCAATACGGCCTCGCCATCACGAATTTCGACAATCCGGACCAGTGGCGGCGGTTTCGCTGGGGCTTTGTCGGTTCGTCGGACAACCATCGCGCACGTCCGGGCACGGGCTACAAGCCTATCGAGCGCCTGCGTCACACAGAGACGGCCGGCGCCAACAGCGACGAGTGGCGCACACGAATGCTCGGACCACAGGCGCCGCCCAGCGATAACCCCAACGACATTACGCAAGACGAGTTGCTGCAGCGCGCCGGCTTTCAACTGACGGAGACCGAGCGCCAGGCCAGCTTTTTCACCACCGGCGCGCTTGCGGCCGTGCACAGCCGCGCGCGTACGCGCGAGGAGGTCTATGCCGCTCTCGAACGGCGCGAAGTGTACGCCACAAGCGGGCCGCGCATCCTGCTGTGGTTCGATCTCCTCAACGGCCCCGGCGGCGAGGCGGCAATGGGCGCTGAGGTGACAATGAACGCGACGCCTCGATTCCGTGTTCGCGCCGCCGGTGATTTCCGTCAGGCGCCCGGCTGTCCCGATTTCGCAGCCCAGGGCCTGTCAGCAGAGCGCCTGCAGAATCTTTGCGGCGGCGAGTGCTACAATCCTACCGGCGAGCGTTTGCGGATCACCCGCATCGAAGTTGTGCGCATTCGTCCGCAGATTACGCGCGGCGAAGACGTGACCAACCTCATCGAGGACGTGTGGCGCACCTTGCCGTGCGACGATCTGGGCCAGGGCTGCGTGGTCGAGTTCAGCGACCCAGATTTCGTACGCGGACGGCGCGACGCGGTGTATTATGTGCGCGCGATCCAGGAGCCGACGCCGCGCGTGAACGGCGCAAATCTGCGACCGACCCGCGACGCACAAGGCCGTACGACCAGCGTCAATCCGTGCTGGGGCGATTATCGCACCCCGCGCGAGGACAATTGCACCAGCGATGTGGAGGAACGTGCTTGGGCTTCGCCGATCTATCTGAACGCGCCCGGGCGAAGATAAGAGCGCCGGACGTCTATTTTCTGATTGCCGGCGCCGCCGGCATTTTCGCCGCGCTGATCGGCGCAGTCGGCGCGCCGCAACTCGCACTGGCCAATGGCCCCGCCGCCGTCGTCAACGGCGTGCCAATTCCGCGCGAGGCGCTGACGCGCGCGGTGCTGGCGCTGGAAAGTGACAGCCGCAACCCGGTGACGTCCGAGCGCGAGGCGGCCGTGCTGGAGCGCCTAATCGAGGAGGAATTACTCGTACAGCACGCGGTCGATCTTGGACTTGCCGCGACGGATTTTTCCGCTCGCCGTGCGCTCGTGCAATCGGTGCTCGAATTGGCCGTAACGCAGCGTGCGGGCGCAGAACCCAGCGAGGCGGAGCTCCAGCGCTTCTATCGCGAGAACGCCGGTTTCTTTGCGCCCGCACCGCGGCTTTCCGCGAGCGTCGTCTTTCTCGCCGGCGCGCCCGCGAGCGCCGATGTGGAGCGGGTGCGCACGGCGTTGGCGCAGGGCGCCGAGGCGTCAGGACTTGGGACGCCGATGGCGATCGAGATCCCGCGCAGCGCGTTGCCGGAAGCGGAGTGGCGGCGTCTGATCGGCGCGGACGCAGCGCAGGCGGCGATCGTTTTGGCGCCCGGCGAAGTGTCTGCGCCCATCCCCGCAAGCGGCGGCGTTTTGATCGTGCGCGCCAACGGCTTCGCCGCAGCGCCGGCGCCGGCGTATGAAGAGGTTGCCGCTCAGGTGCGCGCCGAGTGGGATCGCCGCGCCGATGAGGCCGCCGCACGCGCCTATCTCGAGCGCCTGAAGCGCCGCGCCCGTATCGAGCGCAATACGGGAGAGGAGGCGTGAGGCTGCTGTTTGCAGTCTTGTTCGCGCTGGCTTGCGTGACTATCGATGCGCGCGCGCACACGCGTTCGCAATCGCAGTCGCGTTGGGCGATCGAGGCTGACCGGGTCGCGGTTCAGGTCGAAGCGAGCGCCATCGATGTGACGCGGCTCTATGCGTTCGGAAGCGAAGCGCCTTTGGACGAGGTGTTCGCCGCGGAGGTTGCCGGCGCATTTGACGTGCGCGCGGACGGCCGCTCTTGCGCCGCGGCGGGCGCGCCGCGCGGAAGAATCGCCCCGGCGGGACGGGTCATTGCCGATTGGACTTTCACGTGCCCGGCCGGCGCTCTCGCGCGTGGACCGGTCGAGATCGAGAGCCGGCTGTTCCTCCGCGTCGCCCCATCGCATCTGCACTTCATCGCGTTGCGCGACGCAGAAGGCCGCAGCGCCGAAGCCGTTTTGACGGAGCCGCATCCGCGCACGCAACTCACGCCAACACTCGCCCCCGAGGCGCAGCCGTTCGGCGAGACCACGCTGCACTTCATACCCATTGGCGCCGAACACGTCTGGACCGGGCTGGACCACATGGCCTTCATCCTGGCGCTCGTGCTGTTCACCGCCGGCCGGTGGCGCGACCTCATCCTGGCGGCCACCGGCTTCACGCTCGGTCACACCGCGACCCTAGGACTCGCCGCCATTGGCGCGATCCGGCCGGACATCCCGGCGATTGAAGCGTTGATCGGTTTCACCATTGCATTCGTTGCGCTTGAGATCGGCATGGAAGGCCCGGCCCGCATGCGCGCCGTCTCTGCGCCCGCGGCGTTTCTGCTGGCGCTGGCGGGCGCCGCGGCAGTGGCGGGCCTGGCGCCGATGTCGCCGCTGATCTGGTTCGGGCTTGCAGCGTTCGTGTACGCCTACCCGCGCGGCTTTCCGCGCGGTGCGGCGTTGCTGGCGCTGATCTTCGGTTTGATTCACGGCTGCGGTTTTGCCGGCGCGTTGGCCGAACTCGAGCTGCCGCGTCCGCGCCTGCTGGCCGCGTTGCTTGGCTTCAATGTCGGCGTTGAGCTGGGTCAGCTGAGCGTGATTGCGGGCGCGTTGCTGGTGGGCGCCGGTCTACGGTTCGCGCCAGGACGTTTCATGCGGCACGCCGCCCCGGTCGCCGGCGCCGCGCTGTTTGCGCTCGGCGCCTACTGGTTCGTCAGCCGCCTGATCTGAGCCGACGGCCGTGCGGGGACGACGCGCGGCAACCGCTTTTATCCGGCGGCGCGTTCATCGTTGGCCGCCAACCAGCTGAAGAAGGTGGGCAGCTGCTCACGCTGAGCCGGCGGCATGTACTCGAAATTGCGGCCGCGATCGATGATCTCCCAGAAGTCCTTGTTCTCGACGTTCTCCAGCTGCCAGCGGATCTTGCGCAGGCGCTCTTCCGGTTCACCGCGCATGTCGGCTGCGATTGCGCGTGCGCGCTCTTCCTGATCGGTGGCGAGGTAGTAGGCGGCGAGCTTCACTTGCGCTTTGCGTACGCCCATCAGCGCCTTGTCGTTGCCGCGCACGAACGGCGGACGATCGAGTTCCAGGAATTCCGAAAGGATCGCCTGCTCAGCCGGCGAGGACAGTTCGTTTGCCAGCTGAGCCAGCGCCGACAGATCGTACGCCACGGTCTCTGTGACGAAACTCAGCTCCATGTCGAAGCTCAGCAGACCATAATATTTCATGTGCCGCACCGCATCGGTCGCGGCCTTGTCGCTGCCTTCGCGCAGCATCGACTCCGCCAGCTTGCGGTACTGGTTCAGCACGTTGTAGGCGGTGCGGATGTCGCGCCCATTCAGCGTCGAACGCATGTACGAATTCATGAATCGGAAAACGAGGTCGGTGAGTTCGGTGTCCTTAGCCCTGGCGGCGGCTTCGCCGATGTAGCGCGTATCGATGGCGATCACGTAGGTGATGTCGCGCATCTCATTCAGCGCTTCGTTGTAAATGCTGAGATACTGGCGCATCACCTTCCACTCGACCCAGGTGTGACGCGCCTCGAGATCGGCCAGGGACTCCGAATCCATGGCCACGAAATCGGGGTTCTGGCGGATTTGCGGGCCGATGGAGAACCAGGCGTCGCTCGCCTCCGGCTTTACTTTCAGATACTCGACGGCGAGGTCCTTCAGCGCGTCGACGGCGGCGCTGGCGATGATCTTGTCTTTGCCGGAGATCGAATTGTTGGCGATATCGGTCAGCTCTTCGAGCGCGAACAAGGTCTCGGCCTGCGCGCCGTAACAGATTTCGCGATCCTGCTCCTGCGCCCCGCGCTCGGCCGCCTTGATGGCGTCTTCGCGGATCTGACGGATGAGATTCTGTGGTGCGAGAAACCAGAACACGTAGCCGAAATACGGCATGGTGATAACGAGGCCGCCCATCGTCATGCACAGCATCACCAGCAAGGTGAGACGCGGCACGTAATCGGAATGGCTCGAGGCTGCGAGCCAGACGCTGGCGACGCTGCTGATGACGTAATAGGCCGCGACGTAGATGTTGATGCGATCGCGCAGGAACATGCGCGCAACGCCGGTGTAGCGCTCCGCCGACAACTGAACGATGATGCTGACCACGGTGATGACGATGCCGAACACCGCCGTGTTGACGCCCACGAGCGTGGGCACGGCATCGCCCATAGTGTCCGGATCGAACGCCCAATAGAGCGACAAGGGGCCGGCGGGCGCGGCGCCGCCCGATTGGGCGACCAGGTAGAAGTCTAAGGCGTAAAACGCCCAGAATGCGATGAGCGACGCCCAGGCGAGCACCGCAGCCTGAAACGTAAATCTTCGAAACGACTCGGTATCGATCTTTTTCATATACGCACCGGCTAGCGCGCCTGAGCGGGAAAGCTCCCGCACAGGCGCCCCAATATCCAGCCGTACGTCAAACGGCGCGCCGAATGGCTCGCCGCGCGCATCCTAGATGCTCTCTAGCCTCGAACTGACGATGCCGGCGATGATCACCGCAGCATAACAGGCGAACATGAGCGCCGCGAATTGCGGCCCCAGCGAGGGGTCGAGATTTGGAAACACGAACTGGAAGCTGTTGATCTCGTAGATGCCGACCAGCAGGCCGGGCACGGCCATGATCGAGGCGGCCTCTGCGCGATCGGTTTGTGCAACGCCAAGTATTTTCAGGAACAGGAAGGTGACCACCAACATCACCACCGGAAGGATCATAAACATCCAGGAGACGCCGCCCTGTCCAACCGTAAACACCGTTTCGCCGACAAAACGGAAGGCCAGCGCAATGGCAATCCAAAGCACGAAGCCGACAATCATCCAGCGTACAATCATGAAGCAAACTCCCCCTTCGCCCGATCTCGCGGGCCTGTCGCGGACGTTACAAGAGACTCATGTTGGCGGCAATTGGCAGCCGGGACATCCACGCCCCGCAGCGCCCGGTTGAGCCGCGCGGAAAGAGAAATCTGGCCGCGTATTTCGCGGCTCAGCAGACACGAAGCCAAAAACTTCCGACTTTCAAGCGCTCGCAAGGTTGCGCACTCCCCTCAAAAACGAAACGCTCGCTACATTCGCCTCCCCTCGGGGCAAGTTTTATTGACGCGCGGTAATCAAAGAGAGCATTTTCCGCCTCGCGAGGATGGAGTGGCTAGATCATGAACGACGTGCTCTCAAAGAACGCCAAACTCGGCATCGCCGCTATGGGCGGAATCACGGTGCTCGCTGTCGCCGCGTTCGCGGTGGGGACTGTGCTCCCGCCGACCGGTTCGCAAATGAGCGGCACAATCGCCCCAGCCGAACGCTATCGCTCTGCACAAGTCGGCGACGGCGACATCACTCTCGGCGACCAATCGGTGCCGCAATTGATGCAAACCGACATCTTCCACCTGATGGTGAACGATCCTTCGTTCCGCACCCTGGCGCAGGACGCAAACTTCGCGGCGCTCGCGGCGAACCCGCAAGCTCTTGCCGCGATGTCGGCGAACCCGCAAGCATTCGCCGCGCTCGCGGCAAATCCTCAAGCGTTCGCGGCGCTCGCCAACAGCGCAGCGTCTGTTAACGCGCAAGGGGCCGCCGCGCAGGCCGCCAATGGCGACGCACTGGCGGCGATGGCCGCCAACCCGCAGGCGTTCGCTTCGCTTTCGGCTCACCCGCAAGCGCTCGCGGTGATCTCGGCGCACCCGCAAGCTTTCGCGGCGCTTTCGAGCCATCCACGCGTCTTTGCGGCGATGGCTGCAAACCCGCAGGCGTTCGCCGCCATGGGCGCCAACTTTGCGGCGGCCGCACGCAATCCGAGCGCGCACGCCGCCATGGCCGGCAACGCACCCGCGTTCGAAGCACTCAGCCGCGACGCAACGGCGTTGAACGCGATCGGGCGCAATACGCAGGTCCTGTCGGCGATGGCTGCCAACGCCCCCGCCTTCCAGGCTCTTGCGGCCAACACCCAGGCGTTCCAGGCGCTCGCGTCCAACACGCGCGCATTCCAAGCCATCGCGGCAAACGCGCAGGCGTTCCAGGCGCTCGCGGCCAACCCGGCGGCGCTCGCCGCTATGGCCGACACCGCCGTGGCGTTCAGCGCACAGGCGCGGCAGGTGGGCGCGCTCAACGCCCAAGCTTCGGCGGCGCTCGCCGCCAACCCACAAGCGTTCGCCGCTCTTGCAGCCCATCCGCAAGCGCTCGCGGTGATCGCTCAACACCCGGCGGCGTTCTCTGCGCTCGCAAGCCATCCGCGGGCCTTCGCAGCGATTGCAGCGAATCCGCAAGCTTTCGCCGCGATCGACGCAAGCTTTGCTGCTGCAGCCGGCAACCCGCAGGCTCATGCAGCGATGTCAGCGAACGCACCGGCCTTCGAAGCCCTTAGCCGCGACCGCGCTGCATTGAACGCGATCAGCTCAAATGCCGGCGTGTTCGATGCGATGGCGGCCAATGCGCGCTCCTTCCAGGCGCTCGTCGCCAACACGCAGGCGTTCCAGGCGCTAGCGTCGAACGGCGGCGCGTTCGAGGCCATTGCAGCAAACCCGCGTGCGTTCCAGGCGCTGGCGGCCAATCCAAGCGCATTCGCGGCGCTCGCCGCCAACGCGCAGGCCTTCCAGGCGCAAGCGGCGATGGCGCGCGGGGTCTCAGGCCTGAACGCTCAGTCCATGCAGGCGATCTCGCGCAATTCGCAGGTCTTCTCGGCCATGGCGGCTAATCCGCGCGCTTTCCAGGCGCTCGCGAGCAATCCGCGCGCGCTGCAAGCGATCTCGGCAAACCCGCAAGCGTTTGCAGCAGTCGCGAACCAGCCCGCGTTTGCCGCGCTGGCCGGTCAGCCTGCGTTTGCGGCGATGGCGCAAGACGCAAGCTTCGCCTCAGCCATCGGGGGGAACTCGCGCTAGGTGACACGCCGCATCGAGAGAGATGCGGCGTGAACACCGCTAGTGCGTGCTAGATTGGGTTGTGGGGATTCGCACGCTCCTATGCAGTGTCGCCGCTCTGACGCTTGCGCCGTTCACAACGGCGCAAGCGCAGACGGACGAAGACGCACCGTCGCCTTCGACCGAAGCGACAACGCCGGAGCCGATCGCCCCGCCGATCGAAGACACGCCGCCGCCCGAACCGCCGCCTAGCCGCGCGCCGGGCGACATCCCCCTGATCGACTTGAGCCGCATCGAAACGGAAGCGATGCGGCTCCTCTATTTCGACCCGGCCGAGACCTACCTAGTCCCTTATGTCGGCCGCAATTTCGAAAACTCGCTCCCCGTGCAGCAACGCATCTTCGGCTGGGAGCCGTGGGAGCAGGTCACGGTTCTGCTCAAGGACTTCGGCGATTATGGCAACGCCTCGGCGCGCGCATCGCCGAACAATGCCGTGCTGCTCGACATCGCGCCGGTCAGCGTCGCCTTCGAGACGTTCAGTCCAGGCGAGCGGTTCTTCACGCTGAACAATCACGAGGTGACCCACGTCGCGCTGATGGACGTGTGGAACGAACGCGATGCGTTCTGGCGGCGCTTCTTCGGCGGCAAGCCGTCGCCAGTCCAGGAGCATCCGGAGACCATACTCTATAATTATCTGACGACGCCGCGCGTGCACGTCCCGCGCTGGTACCATGAGGGCAGCGCCGTTTTCATGGAAACCTGGATGGCTGGCGGCTTCGGCCGCGCGCAGGGCGCGTACGATGAGATGGTGTTTCGCGCCATGGTGCGCGACGACGCGCATTTCTACACGCCGGTGGGCCTCGATTCCGAGGGCATCTTCATCGACTTCCAGGTCGGTGCGAACGACTATCTCTACGGCACACGCTTCTTCAGCTATTTAGCCTATGCCTATTCGCCGGAACATGTCGTGCGCTGGCTGCGCCGCGATCCGGATAGCGCCGCTTATTATTCCTCGCAGTTTCGGCGGGTCTTCGGGCGCTCCCTGGACGACGTCTGGCGCGAATGGATTGCCTGGGAGCATACTTTCCAGCGCGAGAACCTCGCCGCAATCGAAGCCCATCCGCTGACAGAGACGACGCCGCTGGCCCCGCGCGCGCTTGGTTCTGTCTCACGCAGCTTCGTCGACCCCCGCACTGGCGACCTCATCGGCGGGTTCAGGTATCCGGGCGTATTGCCCCATATTGGTGTGCTGTCGCGCGAAACCGGCGACGTGCGCCGCCTGACCGATATCAAAGGCTCTATGCTCTACCGCGTGACGTCGCTCGCCTACGATCCGCAGAGCAACACGGCCTGGTACACTGCAGACAATTACGCCTATCGCGATATCATGCAGGTCGATGTGACGACCGGGCGCGAGCGCATGCTGTTGCGCGACGCCCGCATCGGCGATCTTGTGTTCAATTCCCAGGATCGATCGCTGTGGGGCCTTCGCCACCTCAATGGGTTCGTGACGCTCGTGCGTCTGCCAGAACCTTACGATGGCTGGAATCAGATTCTCACGTTTCCATTCGGCCGCGTGCCCTTCGATCTCGACATCTCGCCTGACGGCGCGCTGCTGTCGGCTTCCGTGGGCGAGGTGAATGGGGATCAATCGGTGCAGGTGTTCCGGATTGCCGATTTGCTTGCGGGCGGCGCCGAACCGATCGCCAGCTTCAACCTCGGCGCCAGCACGCCGGAAGGTTTCGTGTTCTCACCGGACGGTCGCTACCTTTATGGCAGCGCCTACTACACCGGCGTTTCGAACATCTTCCGCTACGAGCTCGCGACTGAACAGCTGGAAGCCGTGAGCAACGCCTCGACTGGGTTCTTCCGCCCCATTCCGCAGACCGACGGATCGCTGATCGTGTTCGAGTATACGGGTCAAGGCTTCCGTCCGACCTTAATCCAGCCGGCGCCGCTCGACGATCTAGGCGCAGTGCGCTTCCTCGGCGCGGCCGTGGCCGAACGCCATCCCGTCGTCACAACCTGGGCCGCGGGCTCGCCAGCGCGCGTGCCGTTGGATCAAATGATCACCGAGCGCGGCCATTACGTGCCGCGCGATGAAATGCGCCTCGGCGCTATGTACCCGGTCGTCGAGGGATATCGCGGCCGGGCAGCGTTTGGCTATCACGTTCAATTCGAGGATCCGCTGCAGTTCAACCAGCTGCACGCGACCCTGACTTATTCCCCGGACTCGCCGTTCGAGGATCAGGACTGGCATTTCAATATCGCGTACCACACCTTGAAATGGCGCTTTCAATACCGCCACAATGGCGCCGATTTCTACGATCTGTTCGGCCCGACGGAGCGTTCGCGTGCAGGCGACGCATTCACAATCGGCTATCACCATTCCTTCATCTACGATCCGCCGCGCCAGCTCGATCTTGACCTGGAGGCAAATTATTACACCGGCTTGGATACGCTGCCCAGCGCACAGGAAGTATCCACCGCGTTCGACGAACTCGCCTCCTTTGCGGCCAATCTCAGCTACACGAACACCACACACTCGCTTGGCGCAGTCGATCACGAAAGCGGATGGCGCTGGGATCTTGCGCTTGGCGCCGATCACGCCAATGGCGAGACGTTTCCGAGCCTGCGTGGCGGCGTCGACTTCGGCGCGCCGCTGCCGCTGCCCAACTCTTCAGTCTGGCTTTATACAGCGGCTGGAACGATCGAGGGCGATGAAGCCAGCCCGCTTGGCAGCTTCTACATGGGCGCTTTCGGCAACAATTACGTCGACGACCGCGCGGTTAAACGGTATCGCGAGTTCTACAGTTTTCCGGGATTTGAGATCAATGAGATCTCAGCCCGCTCATTCGTGCGGGCGATCGGCGAGCTTAATCTTCCGCCGGTCCGGTTCGAGGAAGTGGGTGTGCCGAGCATCTATCTGAGTTCGATGCGCACAGGCCTGTTCGTGGGCGAGCTCTATGCCGAGCCCGCCATCGGCGACGAACGCTCCTATCAGACCGTGGGCATCCAAACCGACTGGAATTTCACCATCGCGCACCGATTGCCGATGGTGCTGTCGCTCGGCTACGCTGAGGGCTTCGAGGACGGCGAGCGCCGCGGCAGCGAGGTGCTCGTCTCACTAAAGATCATGTGATGCCCGCAGACCTTCTGCTGAAGGCGCTCATCGCCATGGCGCCGGTGTTAATCCTGCTCCTGGTGTTCGACCGTCTCGACGTCTTCAACCTGATCCCGATGCGCGAGATCGGGCTGCTCGTGCTTGTTGGCGCCGCTCTAACACTGCCTCTGATCGTCATAGCGGCCGGGCGCGTGCCGGAGGGATTTCCGATCCCCATCACCGCTTACAGCCGCTATGTGGCGCCCGTCATCGAAGAGTCGATCAAGGCGGCGCCCATCATCTTTCTGTTCGCGCGCAACAGGCTGGGCTTCAAGCTCGACGCGGCTATCGCCGGTTTTGCCGTAGGCGCGGGATTTTCGATGGCGGAGAACCTCTGGTACCTCGTCACGCTCGACAACACGAATGTCACCGACTGGCTGGTGCGCGGCTTCGGCACCGCGGTCATGCACGGCGCCGCCACCGCGTTGTTTGCTGTGATCTCGCACGAATGGTCGGAAAAACAGGCGGAAAGTGCGGCGGCGCACTATCGCTTCCAACCCGTGCTGTTCGTCCCCGGCCTGCTGGTGGCGATGGCCGTGCATTCGATCTTTAATCATTTCCCCGCCCAGCCTCTGATCGCCATGGTGTTGATGCTGCTGCTCGCGCCGCTTTCACTGTTTCTGACGCTGGCCCGGAGCGAACGCGCAACCCGCCAATGGCTCGCGGCCGACGCGGCCGCGCACCGACAGCTGCTCGAGGACATCCGCGCGGGCCGCTTCGCAGACAGCAAACTCGGCGATGCCCTACGCGATCACTTGGGACAGTTCCGGAACATCAGTGCGGACGATGCCCTGGCGTATGTCGAACTGAAAACAGAACTTGTGCTGCGCGCCGAAGAGCTGATCCTCGCTACGCATGAAGGCGCGGAAGCTGCCCCGGGTGAAGCCGAACGCGCGAAGTTCGAACAGCTTGCCGCGCTGGAGCACCGATTGGGAAAGGCCGTCGTCGCCGCCATCTCCTCACGGACCGGTTTCACCCGCAACGATCTCTATGAGCTCGGACGCCTTCGCGCCCGCGTCGGCGCCAGTCGGGGCTGACGCACTCGGCCACTCCGGGCGCACCATGGCTCCGGACATGGCGGCTTGAACGCCGGAACAGCGCATGCCCCGATGCGTTGGGTAAGCGGTGCAGCGCGCGCCCCGGCTGTGCTGCTTCGATTCGGACGGGGATATGAAAACGCGGCTTCTCTTTGCGGGTGCGCTGGTCGCGGCCGTGCTGGTCGGGCTTGCGGCCTGGGCCATCGCGGAACTGCATGAACCAGAGCCTCGGTCGGGCGAACGAAGCATGACTGCGACGCGCGGCGTGTCTATGCGCGAAGCGCCTGACGGCGCCTTTCTCGATCACGGCAGGGCCGTCGCTGTTGGCGCGACCGGGCTGGGCCCGACGCAGGCATGCCGGGCCTGTCATGGCCTGGACGGCGTCGGCAACGCCTCCGGCGCCTTTCCGCGGCTCGACCTCCTCACCGAGTGGTACATCTACAAGCAATTGCACGACTATGCCGGCGGCTCACGCCCGAACGAGATCATGACGCCGATTGCGCAGGCATTGAGCGAAGCCGACATCCGCGCGGTCGCTGGCTTTTACGCGAAGGCCGCACCGACGCAGGTCGCACGCCCCGTGCTGCAGATCGATCCGTTGACCCTTCAGCAGGGCGGGGCGATCGCAGCCATTGGTGCGAGTGAACGTGGTGTTGCGGCCTGCCAGCTCTGTCATGGCGCGCACGGCGAAGGCGCTGCGCCCGCCGTTCCGCCACTTGCAGCGCAATACGCCCCTTACGCCGCCCTGCAGCTTGATCTATTCAGGCGAGGCGTACGCCGCAACGACGCGGCGGCCGTCATGCGCGATGCGGCGTCACGCTTAACGGACGCCGAGATAGAAGCGCTTGCGGTTTACTTCGCGTCGCTCACGCCGCCGCGTGAGGACGCCGGCGCGCGGACGCAATGAAGCGCCGGAGACTGCTTGTTCTTGGCGCAGCATTGCTGACCGCCGGGGCGTTGGCATGGTGGCTGACCTCACCTGATATGGAGGTGCGCTATGCGCCGCCGCCGGCGCAAGCGGACGCGTTAGCGCGCGGGCGAACACTTGTCCTCGCCGGCGCCTGCGGCTCGTGTCACACGCCGCGCGATCGGCCGGACCTGTTCCTCGCAGGCGGACCACGTATGGAGACTCCATTCGGCGCATTCCATGTGCCGAATATCACCCCAGACCCCGAGACCGGGATCGGCGCATGGGGCGAACAGGACTTTGTGCGCGCCATGCGCAATGGACTGGACCCCAACGGCCGGCATCTCTACCCGATTTTCCCTTATCGCTGGTATCGTAACCTCAGCGACGCCGATCTTGCGGCGATGTGGACGTTCCTGCGCTCGATCCCTCCTGTGCGTCGCGAGATACGCCGGCATCGTATCTACTTTCCGTTCTCAATCCGCCGCGGCATTGCGGCGTGGAAATGGATCAACCTCCAAGAGGACGCTTCGATCGCATCGCGGGGCGAGTTGCTGGTGCGCGCGGCAGGCCATTGCGGCGCGTGCCACACGCCCTCTTTAATGTTTGCCTATTACGACAGTGCGCGTGAACTGGGCGGAGACCCATCCACATTAGGCCCGTACGCGGCATCCAATCTAACGCCGCACGACACCGGCATCGCCGAGTGGAGCGATATGGATTTGTTGCGCGTGCTTCGTTTGGGCATGCGACCCGACGGCACGCCTGTGCGCGGCGATATGGCGGAATACGTGGCGGATTCCACGAGCCGGCTGAGCGAGAACGATCTGCGCGCCATGGTGCGGTATCTGAGGCAATTGCGCCCGATAGATCATCTGGTGCAGCGAACACCGGAGATCGAGGCCGAAGGCACGGTCTTCCGCGAGCACAGTCTTGTGCTCAGCGTTTCCACCCTGCCCGATCTCGCGCGCGGGGGCGCGATCGCGTTCCGCGCGCAGGAGGGATGTGCGGCCTGTCACTCGCCCTATGGTCCCGATGCGATCGCCTTTCCGGTGCTGCGCGGGCAAAGCGCCGCTTATATGATTTCACGCCTTGAGCATTATGCCTCCAGCATAGACGCGCATCCGGTGATGTCGCCGATCGCGCGCGGTCTTTCCAGCAGCGACATGCGCGATGTTGCCGACTTCTACGCCGCGTTGCCTCCGCCCTATAATGTTCGCGCCCCGCTCCCACGCGTACTGGCGGACAATCGGCGGGGCGCCGCCCTCGCTCTGCGGGGCGATCCGCGACTCGGCGTTCAGGCTTGTGCGACGTGTCACGGCGCAAACGGCGAAGGCGTCGCGCCGAGCTATCCCTACTTAGCCGGCCAACCTGCTACTTACATAGAGGCGCAGTTCGCGTTCTGGCGCGCGCGGCGCCGCGATGACGGGCCGCTGGGCGTAATGGGCGAGATTGCACGCAAACTCCCGCCTGAAGACGCCCGCGCTGTTGCGATTTACTACGCGAGCCTGGCCGCTGCGGAGCAAGCGCAATGAGCGCCGCCGCCGATCCCTTCAGCGGCTGGCCGCCGCCGGTGCTCGATCCCGCCGGGCCGTTCGCGACGCCGGTTGCGACAATGACGTGGATACTGTTCGCGATGGGGATCGGCGTTTGCCTGCTCGTGGCTTTTGGCATCGCCGCGGCGCTCTCGCAGCGCGGCCCCTTGCGGCGGTGGTTTGCAAGCGAAGCCGCTATTGTCGCCGGCGGGCTTGCGCTGCCGGCGATCGTACTTACGGCGCTCTTGTCGTACAGCCTTATCTTGACCTCGGAACTGACCGCAGCGGCGCCACGCGATGCGCTGCGCATCCGCGTCATCGGCGAGCAATGGTGGTGGCGCGTCCAGTATCTGGACGGTGAACGCGTTCGCCTGGAAACAGCCAACGAAATCGTTATTCCGGTTGGCGCGCCGGTGGTGCTCGAATTGCAGTCCGCGGATGTGATCCACAGCTTCTGGGTGCCACGCCTCAGCGGCAAACTGGACATGATCCCCGGCCGCACGAATGTGCTACGCATCGAGGCCAGCGAAGCGGCCGTCTATGGCGGGCATTGCGCAGAATATTGCGGCGGCGCCCATGCCTGGATGAAGTTCACGGTGCGCGCGCTACCCGATGGCGCTTTCGCTGACTGGAGTGCGCGTCAAGCTCGGGTGACGCCAGCGCCGGGTGACGAGATCGCGACGCGCGGGGCAACGCTGTTCGTCGATCAAGGCTGCGGTGAATGTCACACGATACGCGGCGTCAGCGCCGGCGCACTGGGCCCCGATCTCACGCATCTGGCTGCACGCACCACGCTCGCCGCGGGGCTCCTGCCGATGAACGAAGACGCAATCGCGCTTTGGATTGCCCAGGCGCAGCACCTGAAACCCGGCAATCCGATGCCTTCCTACGATCGGCTGAGCGAACCCGAGCTCGATGCGCTTGCCGCTTATCTCGGCGGTCTCGAATGAAGTCTGAAACCGGCTTCGATCCTGCGCTCTACGAGCGCTTCCCAACCGAAGGTGAGCGCCCCGCCGGCGAACTTGAGGAGCTGGAGCGCGTCTGGAAGGCGCCTGAGGGAATCGCGCTCGTCACGGCCGTGAACAACAATTTTGTCGGCGTCTGGTACATCGGCGCGGCGTTCCTGTTTTTCTGCCTGGCAGGCGTACTGGCGCTGCTCATGCGCGCGCAACTGGCGCTGCCGCTGCAGGGGATCCTGCCGCAGGAAGTCTACAATCAAATCTTCACTGTTCACGGCACGGCGATGATGTTCTTGTTCGCCGTGCCGGCGGTGGAGGCCTTCGGCGTGCTGCTGCTGCCGCAGATGATCGGCGCTCGCGATCTGCCATTTCCCCGCCTCTCTGCGTATGCGTTCTGGGCCTATTTCGTCGGAGGCCTCGCCTTCTTCGCGTCCTTGTTCTTCGGGCTCGCGCCGGACGGCGGCTGGTTCATGTATCCCCCGCTCACCAGCAAGGAATACTCGCCCGGCATCAATGCCGATTTCTGGCTGCTCGGCATCGGCTTCATAGAGATATCGGCCATCGCCGGCGCCATCGAGATCATCGTTGGCGTGCTGAAGACGCGTGCGCCCGGCATGAGTCTGGACAAAATGCCGGTCTTCGCCTGGGCCATGCTGGTGTTTGCGGCGATGATCGTGATCGGCTTTCCAGGCGTGATTGCGGCGACTTACCTGCTCGAACTCGAACGGGCGCTGGACTGGCCCTTCTTCGATCCTGAACGCGGCGGAGACCCGGTGCTGTGGCAACACCTGTTCTGGTTCTTTGGCCACCCGGAAGTCTACATCATCTTCGTGCCGGCAGCGGGCATGATGTCGATGATCATTCCCGCCGTCGCACAGAAGCCGCTGGTCGGGCACTCCATCGTTGTGCTGGCGATCCTCGCAACGGGCTTTTTAAGTTTCGGCGTCTGGGCGCACCATATGTTCGCGACCGGACTGCCGCCGATTTCGCTCAGCTACTTTTCGGCCGCCAGCATGGGGGTCTCGGTGCCGGCCGGACTGCAGGTGTTCGCCTGGATCGCCACGCTCGCGGCGGGACGGTTACGATTCAACACCCCCGGTCTCTTCGTCGTCGGCGCAATTGTCACGTTTACGATGGGTGGCGTAACGGGCGTGATGCTCGGGCTTGTCCCGTTCGACTGGCAAGTCCATGACACCTACTTTGTAGTCGCACATTTCCATTACGTCCTGATCGGCGGCATGGTGATGCCGATGTTCGCGGCGCTCTATTACTGGACGCCGATGACCAGCCGTCGGGCCTTGTCGGAACGTATCGGCAAGTGGGTGTTCTGGCTCTTCTTCAGCGGCTTTCACATCACCTTTCTGCCGATGCATCTCACCGGCCTCATGGGCATGCCGCGCCGCGTTTACACATATCCGGCGGGCACGTGGGAGCTTCCCAACCTTATTTCTACATGCGGGGCGGTTTTGATTGCGGCGGGCGTGCTGCTGTTCGTCATCGACCTCTTGCGCAGTTTCCGGTTCACGGTCGATCGTGACGCCGGCAATGTCTATCAGGGCGGCACACTCGAATGGCTGCCGGCCGATCTTTACTCGACGCGGTCCATCCCGGTGGTTCGGTCCCGGTATCCGCTTTGGGATGACGCCAACCTCGCCGACGATGTGCAGGCGGGGCGCTATTTCCTTCCGCGCAGCGTTCATGGGGATCGCGAGACGATCATCACCAGCCCGCTCCGCGCCGAGCCGCAATATCTGCAATTGATGCCGGGCCCGTCTTGGTGGCCCTTCAGCGCCGCGATCTTCACTGCAGCTTTCTTTATCCTGCTGACGTTGCAGCTCTATGCGTGGGCCATCGCGGGCGGGGTGCTCGCCATCGTCTTCGTGCTCCTGTGGGTGTGGGAGACAGACATCCCTATGCGCGAGGAGCGGGCCGATGTCGGCGCCGGGATCACAATCCCGACCTATGCGACAGGACCTGCAAGCCACGGCTGGTGGGCGATGGTCGTGCTGCTCACCGTCGCCGGCATGGTGTTCGTCATGGTGGGGTTCTCTTACATCTTCCTGTGGAGCCGCGCGCCGTCTGCATGGGCGTCACTTCCCGCGGCGCTCGCCGCCGCTGCACCGATCGGCGGCAACGCCGCGGCGCTTTTGGCGGGTTGGCTCAGCTTGCGCTGGCTGACCAAGGGGGCCCTTGCGCCCGCTATGCTGGCTTTAACGCTCGCAACCTTGTCGCTGGTCTGCGCCAACGTCTTCGAGTTCTGGAATTGGACGGATTTCGGCCTCGACCCCACCGCCGACAGCCGCGGCGCCACGGTGTTCGCCATGCTGTCTTTGCAGGGGTTCTGTGTTTTTGTGTCCGTGCTGATGTGCGCCTATGTGCTGGTTCGCGCGGCGGCCGCCAAACTCAGCGCGCAACGGCGCGCGACGTTAGAGTGTGCCTGGCTTTTCATCGGCTATACGGCGGCTCAAGGGCTTGCCGCCGCCTTCCTTGGGCGTCTGGCGCCGCTGCTCGGAGCTGGAACGTGACGGCGTGGCTGCTCCTACTGGGCGCGATGCTGATCTGGCTCGCGCACTTCTCTGCGCTCTACGCCATATCCAGTCTTGTCATCACGCTCGACGCCTCCGCCGCGATCGAACGCTGGAGCGTCGCCATTGTAACGGCGGCTGCGGCGGTTGCGAACCTGATTCTGCTCGCGGCGACGTCAGCACAGGCCGATAAATCGCGCGCAGGGCGATTGCGCGGATTCACCGCGCGGGTGGCCGCGTTCGGCGCCTCTATATCGTTGCTTGCCGTGCTCTGGCAGGGGCTCCCGGCGATCGCGTTCAGCGGCGGCCACTGATCCGCCGGCCGCGTTCCGCGGCTCACTCGAACGCTGGAAACAACACCTCGTTCTCAAGCCGAATGTGCGCGCAGAGATCCTCGTTCAGCTTGGCGCAACCGGCATAGAGCATGCGCCAAGTTCTGCATGCACCCTCCGGCGGCGTGAAGCCGTCAGTCCGCCGCCGCAGCGCTTCCAGGCGCTCGCTGTGGTCGTCGTGCTCGGCACGCATGCGACGCAAGGCGAACGGCGCGCAGCCGCCGCCGCCGGAGAGCAGAGTCGGGAAAAGCACCTGCTCTTCCCGCGCCATGTGATGTTCGAGTTCTGCGCGCATTTCGGCGAGGAAATCGCCAAGCCCTGCGGGGCAATGCGGATGGCCGGCGTGAACCGACTCAACCTTGCGCGCCAGCCTCTCAAGCTCGGGCAATTCGCTCCGATGCACCATGTGATAGCGCTCGATGATGTGGGCGATCAGAGCCGCAATATCACGCAGCGCGCTCGCCTCCCCAATGTCTGGCGTCGGCGTCCGCTGATTCTGCAAGTCCACCTCAAACTCCTTCAAATGCGATGCTCGCACGGAAGGCGCCGTGCTCGTTTGACGCTCATCAATCGCCACCTTGATGGCCGGTAGGAGGTCTGCGATCTGTTGTCGCGCGAGCGTGGCTTTTACATCTCCGTTACTGGCGACTCGTGGACACTGGATGACGACACGATGAATGCACATATGGAGAGACGTAATGGGGTTCGACGCAGCCATCTCGGCGGAAATCTGGCGCGCCAAATACCGCTTCCTGGCTGAGGGCAGCGAGGGCGACGCCGACGTGAAAGCCACTTGGGCGCGCGTGGCCGCCGCCGTAGCCGATGCCGAAGCTGCGCCTGTGCGCCGGCGCTGGCGTGAAACGTTCGAGGACGCGCTGGCCGACTTCAAGTTCTTGCCGGCGGGCCGCATCCTCGCCGGCGCCGGCACAGGCCGCGCAGTTACACTGTTCAATTGCTTCGTGATGGGGACAATCCCGGACAACCTGGACGGGATCTTCGAACACCTGCGCGAAGCCGCTCTGACCATGCAGCAGGGCGGCGGCGTCGGCATGGACTTCTCCACCATCCGGCCTTGCGGCGCGCCGGTGCGCGGCGTCGGCGCCAAGGCCTCAGGGCCGCTGTCCTTCATGGACGCCTGGGACGCGATGTGCCGGACGGTCATGTCGGCCGGCCAGCGACGCGGCGCAATGATGGCCTGCTTGCGCATCGATCACCCCGACATCGAGGACTTCATCGACGCCAAACGCGATCCGGCGCGATTGCGCAATTTCAACGTGTCCGCGCTCGTCACCAACGACTTCATGGCCGCGCTCAAGGCCGACCAGGATTGGCCGCTGCGGTTCAACGGGCAGGTCTATCGGACGGTGCGCGCGCGCGATCTTTGGTCGCGTCTGATGCGCGCCACCTACGATGTGGCCGAACCCGGCGTTATTTTTATCGACCGGGTCAACGCCGCTAATAATCTGGCCTATTGCGAAACCGTCTCGGCCACTAATCCGTGCGGCGAGCAACCCTTGCCGCCCTATGGCGCATGCCTGCTGGGCTCCATCAATCTGTCGCGCCTCGTCGAAGAGCCGTTCACCGACCAGGCACGCATCGATGAAGCCAAACTCGCTGACCTCACGGCGGCCTCGATCCGCTTTCTGGATAATGTGATCGACGTGTCGCGCTATCCGTTGCGCGAGCAGGAAGTGGAAGCCAAGGCAAAGCGGCGCGTCGGGCTCGGCATTACCGGCTTGGCCGACGCGCTAATCTTCTGCGGGGCGCGTTATGGCGCGGAGGATGGCGTCGCGCTGACCCGCCGCTGGCTCGACGCAATTCGCACGGCGGCCTACCGCGCGTCGGCGCAACTTGCGGCCGAGAAAGGCCCCTTCCCGGCCTACGATAAAGCCATCCTCGATCGACCGATGCTTGCGTCATTGGACGAAGACACGCGCGCGCTAGTCGCTCAGCATGGTCTGCGCAACGGCTGTCTCACCACGATCGCACCTACCGGAACGATCTCACTTCTCGCGGGCAACACCTCTTCCGGCATCGAGCCGGTGTTCGCGTTCAGCTATCAGCGCCGCGTGCGCCAGCCCGACAATTCGTACCTCGAAGAGCAGGTAGAAGATTATGCGCTCACGATGTGGAAACGGCTCAAAGGCGATGCTGCGCCGCCGACGCACAGTTTCGTCAGCACGCAGACCCTGTCGCCGGCTGACCACCTCGCGATGCAGGCGGTGGCGCAGCAATATATCGACAGCTCGATTTCCAAGACCATCAATTGTCCCGAAGACATCTCGTTCGAAGACTTCGCCGACGTTTACAGCCGTGCGTTCGATCTCGGCTGCAAAGGCTGCACGACGTATCGGCCCAATGCTGTCACGGGCTCCGTGCTTTCGGTCGAGAAGCCGCAAGCAACAGCAGAGCCGGCCCCGGAATTGCGCGTCAGCCAGCTGACCCCGCGGCCCGATACGTTGATTGGTTCGACCTACAAGATCAAATGGCCGGAGAGCGAACACGCCCTCTACGTTACGATTAACGACCTAGAAGAGGACGGACGCCGGCGGCCGTTCGAGATTTTCATTAACTCCAAGAACATGGAGCATTACGCCTGGACGCTGGCGCTCACGCGCATGGTCTCGGCGGTTTTTCGGCGCGGCGGCGATGTCTCTTTCGTCGCCGAAGAGCTGAAGGCGGTGTTCGACCCGCGCGGCGGCGCCTGGCTCGGCGGGCGTTACGTGCCCTCTCTGCTGGCTGCCATCGGCGATGTCATCCAACGCCATCTCGATAGCGACCTCGTGCGTCCCCCCAGCGCTGAAGCCGCCCCGGCAACGGACGGTAGAGTGAAGCCGCGCGCATGCCCAAAGTGCGGCGCGGCTGCGTTGATCCGCACCGAAGGCTGCGACAAGTGTCTTGAGTGCGGACACTCGAAGTGTTCATGATCCGCTCCCCGGGCCGCAGCCGAAGCTGCGGCCCGACTGGCCTCACACAACGACAGGAATTATCGGGGCTCACTTACGCGCCAATTCTTGTCAGGAGCTAGAAGCTCGCTTCCAGCGTGAGCCAGGTCTTGGTTCGGTCAGCGAAGCGGAGGTCTTCACTCTCGAAGGCGGCGGCCTTGATCTCCACCGCCGCGCGCGGACTGATAGAGAAGCGCGCCGAGGCGTTGAGCTCATGGCCGAAACCGGTCCCGCCGCCAGCGTCGCTAAAGCGATGCGCTGCCAGGGCCAGCGTCAGCGGCCCATCACCTGCGCGCGTTGCGATGGTGTGGGTCAAGCCCGCATAGAGATCGCGCACGCCATCCGCCGGCGTGTTGAGGAAGACGTCGGCCCAGCCTTGAAACGTGTGCAAGGTCGCCAGCGGCGTGGCGAAACCACGCGTTCCATCGCCGTTGAGCTGCTCCCAACCTAACCTGGCGGTTGTCGACCCCCGACGCGCGGTGAATTCCGCGAGGTGATAATTGAGATCGAAGGCGGCGCTGTTGTTGCGATAGTCGCTTTGCCGCGCCGTTTCGAGGGTGATGCGCGGCCTTAGCGCTTCACCCGTCCACTCGTGCGACCAGCGCAGACCGTAGGTCTGGCTCGCTTGCGCTGGAGCATTCTGGAAATCAAGCAACAGCGCGTACGCGCCGATTTGCCCGAAGGGCGCTTGGACGTCGGCGGCAACGACATGAGAATCGCTGTCCCACTCGCCTTGGGGGCTGTCGTCGCCGAACACGCGCCGGACGCGGTCGAGATAAACATAACTGAGGCTCAGCCGCGCTGTAAGCGGCGCTTCAAGACGCACGGCGTCGAAGGTTTGCTCATTCTGCCGGAAACCGACGTTGCCGACGAACCGCGCATTGCCAAGGACTATGCGCTGGCGTCCGAGCGTCGCGCGTTGGCCCTCCTCGCCAGCCCACGCCACATGCAACCGATTGAGTTCGAGGGTTTCCGGATCCGCGATAATCGCGAAGTCCGTGCGGCCGTTGACCGTATCGTTATAGTCGCCGGCGAGGTCGGCCAAGCCTTCCACTTCGATGAGGCCGGTGAAGCCATGCCACGCCGGCGACTGGTAGCCGAGCCGTGCGCGATAGGTGAGCGCATCCGCATCTCGCAGGCCGTCCTGATCGACGGTCTCATAGCGTAGGCGGCTATCGAAATGCCAGTCGCCCGCGGATGCCTCTTGCGCGCCCGCGTCGGTCCCTCCCCAGCAGAGGGCCACAGCGCCGAGCGCGCACAAGCGTCTGCGCAGGACGCAGGTCACGTAGCGGCCGCTCCCCGACGCGCGGCGAAGCGCTCGGCAAGGTGCTGCAGGTCCTCTTCGGTAAGGCGCTTGCGCGCGAATGGCGCCAGTACCGCATTCTCCATCACCAGGTGGCGCTTTTGGTGCTCGGCGAATTCACGCAGGACTTGAGCGCCGTCCTCGATCGCCTTCACCGGCTGGCGCGATACGAGGGCTTGCTGCAGCACGTCACGCACCATCCGCGCGAGGCGCCGATCCTCGCTGTGCTCGTCCTGCATCTGATCGAGCACCGGGCCGATGTCGTCGTCCGGCAGGCACCGCTGCCGCAACAACGGGAAGAAGTCCTCCTCTTCGTCGATGACGTGCAGCGTGAGGTCGAAGCGGATGAATTCCACGAGCGAGGCCAGCAGAGCCGGATCGCACTCGTCTGCGTCTGCCACCTCTTCCAGCGCCGCAAAGGTCTGACGTTGGCGCTGATGCTCGCGCAGGATGAAATCCAGCGCGTCCTGCGAAACAGTGGTCATATCGCCGCCTCCTGCGCATCCGGCGCCTCGCGCCGGCGGCCCTCGACGTCACGAAGCAGCCCTTTGGGGCCAAGATAAACAAACCACGTGATCGCCAAACAACTGAGGTAGAAGATCAGGAAGGCGATCAGGGCGCCGGCCGCACTGCCGGTCTCGGCAATGGACATGCCAAAACTCTTCGGAATGAAGAAGGCGCCGAACGCAGCGATCGCCGAGGTAAAGCCGGTGATCGCAGCCGATTCCTTTTCCGCTTGTTTGATCCGCTCGGGTCCGCTGAGCTGAGGCATCAGGCGCGCCACTTCCTTGCGCATGATGCCGGGGATCATCTGGAAAGTGGAGGCGTTGCCGACGCCGCTCGCGAAGAAGAGCAGCATGAACGATGCGAAGAACCCAGCGAACGCGCCTGGGGCCGTCTTGTTCTCGACGAAATAGATGACGCCCAGCGTGCCCAGCATCATCACCAGGAAGACCACGAGCGTCACACGTGCGCCGCCGTACTTGTCCGCCACCCAACCAGTGAGCGAGCGCGAGAGCGCCCCGACAAGCGGGCCGAGGAAGGCGATCTGCAGGACGTTGACGTCCGGAAACTGCGTGGCGGTCAGCAGCGGGAACGCGGCCGAGAAGCCAATGAACGAGCCGAATGTTCCGGTGTAGAGCCAACACATCAGCCACGTCTGCTTGCGCGTGAAGATCACAGACTGCTCGGTGAAAGAGGCCTTGGCCGAACTGAGATCGTTCATGCCGAACCAGGACGCCAGCGCCGAGGCTGCAATGAACGGCACCCAAATGAAGCCGGCGTTTTGCAGGAACAGCGTCGTGGTGACGCCATCCTCCACCACCGTCTGGCCCGGCCCGCCGAGCGCGCCGAACACGCTCACGGTGATTGCAATCGGCACCAGGAATTGCATGGCGCTGACGCCGAGATTGCCGAGACCGGCGTTCAGCGCGAGGGCGTTGCCCTTTTCAGAACGCGGGAAGAAGAAGCCGATATTGGACATCGAGGAGGCAAAATTGCCCCCGCCCAGACCGCAGAGCAGCGCGAGCAGGAGGAACATCCAATACGGCGTGTTCGGGTTCTGCACGGCGAAGCCGATGCCCAACGCCGGAATCATCAGCGACCAGGTCGTTAGCGTGGTCCAGAGCCTGCCGCCGAAGATCGGCGGCATGAAGGAATAGAAGACGCGCGTAGTCGCCCCCGAAATGCCCGGAAGTGCGGCGAGCCAAAACAGCTGGTCGGTCGTGTAATTGAACCCGACCAGCGGAAGTTTTGCGACGACAACCGACCACACCATCCACACCGCGAACGACAGGAACAGCGCCGGAATCGAAATCCAGAGATTGCGCGAGGCAATCTTTCGCCCGCGCTCGTTCCAGAACACCGGGTCTTCCGGTTTCCAATCGGCGATCACTGTCGGGGCCAGCGCGCCTTTTAGCTTGGGTGGATGTTCGGATTGCCACTCCGGGAATTGCGGCAATTGCTTCAGCACCGGAGCGGCGGCCTCCTTCTCCATCTGCTGCACGGAGAAGTGCATCCAGACGAGCGCAACGACCGCGATAAGGAAGAGCAGCATGAAGCAGCTCGTCCAAATGCCGGTAAGATCGTTCATCACGCCGAACGCGATCGGCAGTACGAAGCCGCCCAGGCCGCCGATCATGCCGACGAGACCGCCGACCGCGCCCACATCCTTCGGGTAATAGACCGGGATGTGTTTGAACACGGCCGCCTTGCCCAGGCTCATGAAGAAACCGAGCACGAACACAATCACCGTGAACCCGACCAGGCCGATCTCAAATCGAAAGGCGATCGGCCCGCGGATGCCCTCTATGACGTAACTGGTCGGCGGGTAGGACAACAGGAACGTGGCCGCCACCGAGACCAGGAAGGTCCAATACATGACCTTCCGGGCGCCGACGCTGTCGGACAGACGGCCGCCATAGATGCGGAATAGCGAGCCAGGGATCGAATACGCCGCGGCGATCATGCCCGCAGTGGCGATGTCCAGCTCATAGACGCCAACGAGGTAGCGCGGCAGCCACAAAGAGAGCGCCACGAAGGCGCCGAATACGAAGAAATAATAAAGCGAGAAGCGCCAGACCTGGATGTTCTTCAGAGGCTCAAATTGCTGCGCGAAGCTGCGCGGCTTGGCGCCGGCCGCGCGCCTCTTTGCAAGGTCGGGATCGTCTCGCGTGGTGAGGAAGGTGATTACGCCCATCGCCACAAGCGCAGCCGCCCAGACCTGCGCCACGGTTTCCCAGCCGAATGCGACGAGCACGAAGGGCGCTGCGAACTTGGTCACCGCAGCGCCGACATTGCCTGCGCCAAAGATGCCGAGCGCGATCCCTTGCTGGTCCGGCGGATAGAACTTGGAGACATAAGTCACCCCGACCGCAAATGCGCCGCCGGCTACGCCAACCCCAAGCGCGGCCAGCAGGAATTGCGGATAGGTCTCGGCGAAGGAGAGCAGAAAGGTCGCCATCGCCGCGGCCAACATGACCACCAGATTGACGACGCGGCCGCCATATTGGTCCGCCAGCACCCCAAGCACCAACCGGATAAGGGATCCGGTCAGAATCGGGGTCCCGACAAGCAGGCCGAACTGGGTCTCGCTGAGCCCCAGGTCCTCCTTGATCTGGATGCCGATGATCGAAAAAATCGTCCACACGGCAAAGCACGCCGTAAAGGCGGCCGTGCTCATCCAGAGCGCAGTCCCCGCACCCGGGGCTGGTTTGGTCAGTTCAGATTGCATGCGGGAAAATCCATCAGTCGCTGTGCGGGCACGACATAACTTAGAGCTCTGCCCCGCCATTTGATTATTATCAAAAAAGAGGTGACGAGAGGTCGCGTTTGCCGCACGCTACGGCAACCACGGCGGCTCATCGCCGAGGTCACTGCGCCGCAGGCTATCGATGCTTGACATTAATCAACCCCGATGCACGCTGACGGCTATAGATGCTCCTCAATCTGAGGGAGGGCTATTTTGCGCGCCTACGACGCCGAACGGGTGAAGGGCCTGCGCCTGTTCGAGAACGTGTCGCCCGACACATTCAGAACCGTTATGGCGGGCGCGCACCTGCAGCGCTTTCCGGCGGGTACCTTCCTGTTGCTGGAAGGCGATCCTGTCGACTTCCTCTATGTTCTGCTGGACGGCCAGGTCGAACTGCACGGCACCTGGAACGACAAGGATACGACGCTGGCCATTCTCCGGCCGGTCTCAACCTTCATCCTCGCCGCCGTCGTTCTTGAAACGCACGCCCTGATGACGGCGCGGACGCTCGATCGCTGCGAGATCTTGATGATCTCAGGCGATTCAATCCGCAAAGCGATGGCGCTTGATCCGCAATTCGCCGTTGCCGTGGCGCGGGATTTGGCGGGCTGCTACCGCGGCCTGGTTCGCGCGATCAAAAACCAGAAGCTGCGCGGCGGCGCAGAGCGCCTCGCCAATTATCTGCTCACTCTGCGCGCTGCCCAGCAGAGCGATCACCGCGTGCGGCTTCCGCATGAAAAGCGTGTGCTGGCATCGCTGCTGGGAATGACGCCGGAGAATCTATCGCGCGCTTTCGCGGCTCTGCAGCGGCACGGCGTATCGGTGCGAGGTTCCGAGGTCGTGATCGATGATCTGCGCGAGCTGGAACGCCTAGCCAAACCTGATCCACTGATCGATAATCACGCCCCGCGCGGCGTCGGCCTCATGGCGGAGTCCGACGCCGAAATCTGGTCGAGCGAACACAATGCGCTCGACGCGGCTCGATGATCGCAGGGTGTTTTGAAGCATTCACTCTCAATCGCTGGATTAGTGCTCGCGGGCGGCAGATCGAGCCGTTTCGGGCGGGATAAAGCGCTGGCGACGCTGGATAAGCGCACGCTGCTGCAGGTATGCTTGGAGCGCTTTGCCTCATGCGCGGTGCGCGCAGTCGCGGTGCGCGGACACGGCGCCGTTGCCAACCACGCGCAGGCATTGGGCGTCGACGTCATCCAAGACCCGCCCGGCGCGGCCGAGGGGCCGCTCGCGGGCATCGCTGCGGGACTGGCCTGGGCGCGCGCCAATGGATGCGGGTTGCTGGCTGTGGCGCCGTGCGACGCCCCTTTGCTCTCGTGGCGCCATTATGAGCGGCTCTTGGACGGATTGGGTGATGCGCCCGCCGCATTTGCAGCGGCCGGCGCAAGCGAGCATCCGCTTTGCGCGGTGTGGCGCGTCACTCTGATCGCCCGTCTCACAACGGTCATGACGGGCGGCAAGCACCCGCCGGTTCACCGCTTTCTGCGCGACAGCGGCGCGGTCGCGGTCGCCTTCGATGATCCAGCCGCTCTGGCCAACGCGAACACCGCGGACGAGCTGGCGCAGATCGCCGCGGGGGTGCGGCGTTGAACCGGCTTCGCGATTCCTTCGGCCGCGCGATCACCTATCTGCGCGTATCGGTGACCGACCGATGCGACCTACGCTGCGTCTATTGCATGCCCGAGCGCATGCAGTTCCTGCCCAAGGCCGAAGTGCTCACGCTTGAGGAACTCGACCGCTTGTGCGCGGCTTTCATTGCCCGAGGCGTACGCAAATTGCGGCTCACCGGCGGCGAGCCTCTTGTGCGGCGCGGCGTTATGGATTTTGTGTGCGGGCTCGGGCGTCATCTGCGCGCTGGTGCGCTTGACGAGCTGACTCTGACGACGAACGGGGTAGCGCTGGCTCAGCATGCCGAAGCGCTCTACGCCGCGGGGATGCGGCGCGTGAACGTGTCGGTGGATTCGCTTGACCGCGCGACGTTCGCGCGCATCGCACGACGCGACAAACTTGAGGCGGTCCTGGAAGGCATCGATGCGGCGCGCGCCGCGGGACTGGCTGTCAAAATTAACACCGTGGCGCTGAAACACGACAACGCACGCGAACTGCCCTCCATCATTCAATGGGCGCATGAGCGCGGCATGGACATCACGCTGATCGAAGCCATGCCGATGGGCGAGATTGACGCCGCGCGCGCCTCGCAATTTCTCTCGTTGCGCGATGTCCGCGCTGAACTGGAAAGCTACTGGACGTTGCGCGATACGCCTGAGCGCACGGGCGGCCCGGCGCGATATGCGCGGATCGTCGAGACCGGCGGCCGGATCGGCTTCATTACCCCGCTCAGCCACAATTTCTGCGAAGCGTGCAATCGCGTACGCCTCACATGCACGGGGGTGCTGTACACCTGCCTTGGCCGCGAGGAGTCGACAGATTTCCGCCCATTGCTTCGCAATGCCTGCAGCGAGGCGGATTTGCACGCCGCCATCGACGGCGCGATCGCGGCCAAGCCGAAGGGACACGATTTCGCGGTGGAGCGTCTCCACACGCCAGCTTCGCCGCGTCGTATGTCGGTGACGGGAGGCTGAAGTGAAACGGTCGATCCTGTTCTTCGGCCAATTGCGCGATGCCGCGGGGACATCAGCGATCGAGGTCGAGTTGCCTGCCGATGTGGCGGATGTGCCTGCGCTCATTGCATGGCTGGAGGCGAGCAACGACAGGTTGGGCGCAGCTTTGCGACAGACCGGCGTGCGCGTTGCAAAAGACAAGGCCTTTGCGGGGGCGGGTGCGCAGCTAGGCGAGGCGCGCGAGATTGCCTTCATGTCTCCGTTGAGCGGGGGGTAAGTTGGCTGACGCGGCGACGGTCGATCTGGTGCTTGGATGCCTCGCGTACAAGTGAGCCTGGAGCCGTTCGACGCGGATGCGCGCCTGGCGGCCTTCGCGCGCAAACGCGCCGGCGCCGGCGCGCTGGCCACCTTCGTGGGCTATTGTCGTGAACATGCCGACGGCGCGCGCGTGATCCGGCTCGAACTCGAACACTATCCCGGCTTCACCGAAACCGAGATTCAGCGGCTCGTGCAAGAAGTCGCAACTCGCCGAAGCCTGGTCGACATGCTCGTACTCCACCGCACCGGCGCGGTTGCTCCGCGCGAAGCGATCGTGCTCGTGGCGGCGCTGGCGCCGCATCGATCGGACGCGTTTGGCGCTGTTGAAGAGCTGATGGATTATCTCAAGACGGACGCGCCGTTCTGGAAGCGCGAAATCACGGAAGACGGCGCACGCTGGATAGAGCCGACAGAGGCCGACCGTCGGCGGCGCGCCCGATGGAGCAGCTTATGAGTGAGACAAGCGACCCACCGGGAGGCAAGATCGATACGACTCGGCCTTTCCTGCCGGTGCGCATTGCGGTGCTGACCATTTCCGACACGCGGGATGAGGAAAGCGACACGTCCGGCCGCCTGCTCGCCGACATGCTGACGGAGGACGGGCATGTGCTCGCGGCACGCGGCCGGGTGAAGGACGCCATTCCCGAAATCCAAGCCAAGCTACGCGCCTGGATCGAAGATCCGACAATTGACGTCATCGTCACCACCGGCGGCACCGGCCTGACCGGACGCGATGTGACGCCGGAAGCGATGCGGCCGCTATTCGAAAAGGAGATCGACGGATTCTCCGCCGTCTGGCACGCCATTTCGTATCAAAGCGTCGGCCTCTCCACCCTGCAGTCACGAGCCTGCGCGGGAATCGCCAGAGGCACGTTCATTTTCGCGTTGCCGGGCTCGAACGGCGCCTGCCGCGACGGTTGGCGCAAAATTATCCGCTGGCAATTGGACAGCCGTCATGGCCCCTGCAACATGGTCGAGTTAATGCCGCGCCTCCGGGAGCACGAACAATGAGCGAGCGCCTGACGCACCTGGACGAGGCCGGCCGCGCCAGCATGGTCGATGTCAGCGACAAGCCGGTCACGGCGCGCGAGGCGCGCGCATGCGGTCGCGTACGCCTGGCGCCGGAAACGCTAGCGCGTGCGCTCACCGGAGACGCAAAGAAAGGCGACGTGCGCGCGGTGGCGGAGATCGCCGGCGTGATGGCGGCGAAGCGCACGCACGAACTCATTCCGCTCTGCCATCCGCTTGGCTTGAGCAAGATCGCCGTCGAGGTCCGCGCCGACGAAGCGCAAAGCGCGTTCGTCGTAACGGCGCAAGCCAAGACAACAGGGCAGACCGGCGTCGAAATGGAAGCGCTGACCGCAGTGAGCGTCGCCTGCCTGACGATCTACGACATGCTGAAGGCGACGGACCGCGAGATGGTGATTGAAGGCATCGCGCTGCTGCAGAAGTCCGGCGGCGCAAGCGGCGATTTTGCGCGCGAGGCGCCGTGCTGAGCGTCGCCGAGGCGCGCGCACGCATGGTGAGCGCGGTGAACATCGGGCCAAGCGAGCGCGTCTGCATCGACAGCTGCGCGGGGCGTACGCTGGCGAGCGAGGTGAGAGCAAGGCGCGCGCAACCGCCGTTCCGGGCGTCAGCCATGGACGGCTACGCGGTCCGCGCCGTCGATACGCCGGGGCGGCTGCGCATCGTTGGCGAGTCTGCCGCCGGGCGAGGATATCCCGGCGCCCTGCGCGCAGACGAGGCTGTGCGTATTTCTACCGGCGCGCCTGTGCCGGATGGCGCGGACGCCATCCTGATCCAGGAAGATGCCGCGCGAAACGGCGATTGGATCGACGCGCCTCAGATCCGCGCCGGCCGTCACATTCGTCCCGCGGGCGGCGACTTCATCGCCGGAGACCTATTGCTGGAGCGCGCTCAAACACTTCATCCGGGCGCCTTGATGCTGGCCGCAGGCGCCGGCCTTGCCGAGCTCGATGTGGTCGCACAACCGCGAGTCACGATTTTTTCCGGCGGCGACGAAATCGTGTTGCCTGGCGCCCCGGCGTCTGCGGATCAAGTTTACGATTCGACACGCTATGGTGTCGCCGCGATGGCGCAGGCGGCAGACGCGGCGCCCCGCCTGACGCCGCTGTTATCCGATGACCGCGCCGCCGTGCGAGCCGCGGTCGAGCCCATGCTCGGCGAGAGCGACCTTCTCGTCATGATCGGAGGCGCCTCTGTCGGCGATCACGATCATGCGCGCGCGGCGCTTGGCGAACTCGGCATTGTGCTGAGCGTTGAGAAGGTTGCAGTGAGGCCCGGCAAACCGACCTGGTTCGGCGTTTGTCGCGGCGTGCCGGTGCTGGGACTGCCGGGCAACCCGGCCTCGGCGCTGGTCTGCTCGCGTCTTTTCCTGCGCCCGCTCCTCGACAAGATGCTCGGCCGCGATCCCGCGCTCGGCTGCGCGACCCTGGCGGCGCGCTTGCATGGCACGCTCAGCGCCAATAGCGCACGCGAAACCTATCTACGTGCTCGCTCCTGGTATGACACGGACGGCCAACTTTGGGTCGAGGCCTATTCCGATCAGGATTCATCGCTGATGCGCGTGTTCGCTGCGTCAGATTGCCTGATCGTGCGCAAGCCGAACGACTCCGCCGCCGCGCCTGGCGATATCGTTGCGCTGCTGCCGCTCTAGAAGATCAGCCAGAGCGTGATCAGCACCAGAACGATCGTCACCACCGCCCATATGATGGGCCACACTTCAGGCCCGCGGTGCTTCACCGACACCGTTTCCATCGGCTCGCTGCCGTGCTGGTCATCAGTGAACTCGGTGTCCACGCCGCGCCGCAACGCCGGATTGATGCCGTCGCCCGGGGGTGGAGATGCGCCGCTTTCAGCCGGTGGATCGGTGCTCATGGACAGTCTCCGAAACGGCGGCCAAGTGCGCCAATCGACGCTCTATCATAGTTTCGAGGCAGGCGGCGCCCGGATCATCGCACTCACGCAGACGCGTCATCAATTGCGTCCACTCATCGGGATGGGCGTTGCGGCTGAAATCGCCCACAGCCGCGCGCACGAAGCTTTGCGGGCTTTGGCCCTCGCGGTCGGCCGCCTCGCGAGCGCGCGCAACCAGGCCCTCTGGCAGCGCGAGACGGTCTAGATCGGCCGTGGATTTTCGCGCCAAGGCGAGGATATCGCCGAGCATCAGCATCCCGAGCCATCCGCACAGGAGCTGAAACCGGCGTCCGGAGGCGTCAACTCGACGCCTTCGATACTGACTTGTGCGGCGAGATCGGCCACGAATTGCGCAGCGCCCACCGCCCAGGCTCGCGCTTCAAGCATGTCGCGGATCTTGGGCTCGACCATCTCATACGGCAGCTTGCGTCCTTCAATGCGGCGCGCGAGATGGAGCACATGCCAGCCGAATCGCGAGCGCACTGGGCTCTTGCCGGTCTCGCCTTCGCGCAACGCTTCCAGTCCGGCCTGCACGGGCGGCGCGAGTTCACCGCGCCGGATTTGCCCGAGCGAGCCATCCTGCTGCGCTGTCGGGCACTTGGATCGTTCGCGCGCCGCAGCGGCGAAAGCGCGGGGGTCGTCGCCAACGAGCGCAATGATGGCCCGTGCTTCGGCTTCTGCTGCGCTCCAGCCTGCCTCGTCGTCGGATTCCGGCTCGACAAGAATGTGCGACGCTTCGAACAGCGTGGGCGTGATGAAACGCGTCTCCATGCCGGCGTAAAGACGTTGGCATTCTTCGTCGGTCGGGGACGCCGGAGTGAGCGCCGTCTCCAGCACCGCGCGGATCAGGCTCTCCTCGTCAGTCTCGAAGCGGCCGTCACTCACCTCTTCAGGCGTCGGCGTCAGGCCCCGTCGGCGCGCTTCGCTCAACAACAATTCGCGCACGACAAGCGCGCGCGCCGCTTCGCGCCAAGCGTCCCCCGGATCGGACGTAGGATGGTTCTGAGTTTCCTGCGCAATGCGTTCCGGCTCGATCTCGACGCCATCTACAAGGACAGGAGGAAACTCCGGGCCGGACTTGCTGTGCCCACAGCCCCTGTGCGCCGAGGGCGCAGGTGCGGGTCTCGGCGTTTCGCTGGCGGGCGAGTGAGTGACGTCGAAGCGTGGCTTCACTGGCCGCTCTCCGATTGCGCACGATCGGCCGCAGGACCCGCATAGCCGGTGGGCGCCGTAACCGGGCCCTGAGTCAGCGAACTCGGCTCGGGGGCGCGCAGGCTCGCCTTGGTGCGCACGATCTGGTAGCCGGGGCGCAACAAGTAGAAGAGCGGAATGCTCCAGATATGAACCAGCCGCGTGAAGGGCGTGATCAAAAACAGCGTCAGGCCCAGCACGATGTGCAGTTTGTAGACGAACGCGGCGTCGACGATCAGCTCCGCCGCCTCCGGATTGAGGCTCAACAGAC